>NZ_JAMQTI010000027.1:0-98319 GCF_032883055.1 Mycobacterium sp. 29Ha | reverse complement strand
ACGACCGCTACAGCGAGTCGTCACACTTTCTCAACCAACCTGCCTGGGCAGTACAGCTAGGCCGTGAGCGACCCCAGGCTTCAACTCGATCGCGTCGTCGTGCTCACGCAGCGTCGACCGCGTTATGTGGTCATGCAGGAATGAGTCGTCGTACAGGAAGGGATCACTGGTCGAGGAGCCGGGCAGCCTCTGTAGCCGGTGCAACGGCTGCTGCGCCAGGCATAGAACAACCTCGTTAATCGCCTTCTCGTAGTCGCCGGGTGCGCGCAGTCGTGCAACATACACGGAACCTGCCAAACGACCAGAAGCGGCACGCAACGCATTCGCTGCGATCAAGATCCGGGCACGCGGCTGCGTCGACTGTCGAAGCTCATGTCCATCGAACGGCCGCACCTGCTGCCAGTAGACGTCGAGCACTCGGTGAGCCAGTTCGGGCAAAGGTACCTTCAACATCTCGTCAGGCCGGTCCGGAAGGTTCTCGATGCAGTGTTCGAGGAGCGCCATCAACGTCGCCAGCTTGTACGTCGCGGTCCGTAAGCCGGTTTCGAGGATGGCTATGACCCGCTGACCGAGCAGTAGCGGGTCCACAGTGTCATCCAACACGGCAAGTCACCCGTGTCAGTCCATCGCGGTACAACTGCACTCGGACATTATTGCGAGACCAGGGGGACCGGTGGGCAAACTCGTTCGGGACCAGATTCCCGATCTCATCCGCGCCTCTGGCCGTCGCCCGCACGTGAAGACGTTGAGTTCACAGTCCTATCGCGAGGCGCTCATCGAAAAGCTGCGCGAAGAGGTTGCAGAGCTCGCGGCCGAGCAAAGGTCGGATAGGGTGCTCGCAGAAGCGGCCGATGTGCTCGAGGTTCTCGCCGCGATCGCCGCCGATCATGGTGCCACCTCGATACCATCGTTGACGTCGCACGAGGGAAACGCATGGAGCGGGGAGGCTTTGACATGCGGCTATGGCTCGATGGGGTCGATCCAGGCGAGGCGCCTGCATGACGTCGGTGGAGTCTGTCCTCGGGGACGAGCGGCTGAAGAATTACGTCCTCGCACTTGCCGACGAAGACGCGAGTCTCAGCGATGACGCGCGCCTCGTCGTGTTGGCCGCGATGGAATCCGAGGAAGACCTGACCGAGGTCCTCGGTGCCGGCACCACCAAAGCGACGCTCGTCGACACACTGACCGCGCCCATCGAGGCGACGCCGGAGCCCGCGGGCGCTTACCTGACGTCAATCAGCGTGGCGGGCTTCCGCGGAATCGGCCCGAAAGTGACGCTACCGCTCAAGCCCGGTCCTGGGTTGACGGTCATTGCCGGCCGCAACGGATCTGGTAAGTCAACTCTCGCCGAGGGCCTTGAACTCGCTCTCACCGGCACCAACTCGCGGTGGAAAAACAAGCCCGCGATCTGGTCGCAAGACTGGCGCAATCTCCATGCCGGCGACAAGTCAGAGATCCGCATCGGTCTCGCTGAGGAAGGCTCAGGCGCGACGGAGATCGGCGTCGACTGGCCATCCGGTGATATCCCCGTCGACGACGCCAAGCGGTGGGTCCAGCGCGCGGGGGAGAAGCGCGAAGACATCCCGGCGCTCGGCTGGGAACCCTCACTCGAGATGTACCGGCCTTTGATGAGCTATGACGAGCTGAGCGGCATCCTCGAAGGCACTCCCAGCGCCTTCTATGACCAGCTGTACAAGCTGCTCGGTTTGGAGCGGTTGAGCGATGCGCTCGCCCGGCTCGAGGCCGAAGTGAAGCAACTGCGTCAGCCAGGCACCGAGCTACGCAAAGTGCGGGATGCGCTCAAGCCGATACTCGAGTCGCACGAAGACCCCCGCGCCGCAACCGCTTTGGCTCAGGTCCGGAAGAACAAGCCGAACCTCGATATTGTTCGGCCGTTAATCACCGACGGTACCGCCGCAGCCGTCCCGGAGGCCTGGCAGCGTGCGGAGCGGCTGAGCACTGCCGACCCTGAAGACATCGCGCTCAAGTGCGCCGCCCTGCGTTCCGCCGCGGAAAGCGAGCGCCAAGAAGCCGATCGTTCCGATGCGCTTGCCGCCGATCGCGCTCAACTCTTGGAGCTGGGCCTCGATTTTCACGACCACCACGGCGACCAGAAGTGCCCCGTGTGCGGCCACGGAACGCTGAACGAGACGTGGGCCGTCGCCGCTCGTGCCGCGCTCGAACAGGACCAAGAAGCCGCCCAGGCTCTCAAAGCCGCCCGGGCGGCCACCGAACAGGCTCGCTCCGCAGTGATCGCGGCCGTGCGTGACGTTCCGACGCCGCCTGTTACGGACCCGGATTTGACATCGCTGGCCGCCGCACGCGCGGCCTACGACGCCCTCGTCAAGCTTCCCGCCGACGGACATATCGCACTTGCGGATCACGTCACAAAGGCGCTGGGATCCGTCCGCGAGGCCTACTCGAGTCTCCGTGCGGAGGCCGTGAAGCTGATCCAGTCGCGCGCTGACGCGTGGGCGCCGATCGCGTTGGAACTGGCTGACTGGGTCCGCAAAGCTGAGAGGGTCGCCGAAGCTGAACCGAAACTCTCGGTCGCGGATGAGGCGTTGAAGTGGATTCAAAAGAACGCGGGAGTTCTCCGCAATGAACGGATAGCGCCGCTGGCGGATCAGGCCAAACGCATCTGGGCTGCGCTTCGGCAAGAGAGCAACGTGGACCTTGGCGAAATCCGCCTTGAGGGCCAAAAGACCACGCGTCGAGTCATTTTGAAAGCAGATGTTGACGGCTCTGACGCCGATGCGTTCGGAGTGATGAGTCAAGGTGAATTGCAGGCGCTGTCGCTGGCGATCTTCATCCCCCGCGCGACGTCGGCGGCGAGTCCGTTCCGTTTTCTCGTCCTCGACGACCCGATTCAGGCGATGGACCCGTCGAAGATCGACGGCTTTCTCGAAGTGCTCGTTGACCTCGCCGAAACCCGTCAAGTCATCGTGTTCACTCACGACGATCGGCTCCCGTCGGCCATCCGCATGTCAAGAGCGCCGGCGCGCATCGTCGAGCTGAGCCGGGGCGCGAACTCCGTTGTCACCGTGACGGAGTCGACCCGCCCAGCTGATCGACTGCTAGAGGACGCCTATGCGATCGCGGCCGATAAAGCCGTTCCTGAAGACATTAAGAAGAAGGCCATCCCGGTGTTGAGTCGTGAAGCACTGGAGGCGACGGCTTGGGATGTGTACTCATCACGTCTGTTGTCGACCGGTCACAAGCGAGTCGAACTCGAAGACGCCTGGGAAAAGGCAACCACGGTGAGGCTGCGAGTCGGTCTGGCTGTCAACCCCGCGGATGACGCGGCGATCGAGAAGTGGCTTAGCGGTGGCAGTGCGCGTCGTGCCGCGATGGCAGTGGCTGGCAAAGGCCTACACACCGGAGTGCAGGACTACTTGGAGGCTGTCAAGCAAGTCCGCCTTGCCGTCAAAGACCTCGGGTCGCTCGCGCCATGACCGGCGGCGGCAAGCTTCTCGATTACGCCGATCGGCTGCTCGACGGTGAGTTCGGCCTCGGTGCGCGCGGGCCTCGAATCGCCGCGTTGCTGACTCGGACGGTCCTGGAGGAGTGGCTCGACGAACAGAGCGCACCTTGGTTGTCATCGGCGCTCGGCCATCCAACTGCGAGGTCGAAAATTGTTGCACTAGGCGCTGTTCGAGGTGGTTACGTCGGCGAGAGAACCCGGCGAGTGTGGCACGGTCTGAGCCGGGCGGTGCACCACCATGCGTATGAGTTGCAGCCATCCATCCATGAGATCCGGAGCTTGGTAGGCGCGGTCCGAGAGCTGCAGCAGCAATGAGGGCCGGCAGGCGTCTGCACGAACGAAAATGATTGTCGCCCAACACTTCTGTCACATTAAAGGAGAGCAGCAATATGTCGGAGATAGAAGGCCTCCCTGATGAGATCGATTCGGGTGATATCGCTTTCACGTTTGAGAACTACGATTCCGATGGAGGCGGGCCGACTTTGTTCGACTTCCGCGCTACTTGGGACGGAGGTCACACCATGACGTGGTGGCAGGACATCTCAGAACGACAGCCCGGCTTAAGCCCTATGTCCAGTGCGCCGTCGGAGGGATGGGCCTCCTGGAGAAATGGGAACGACTTGCTCGTCGCGTACACGTGGCCAGATCTCGAGACTGACGGATGGGCGTACGTTCGGGGCGGGGCGCCGACTGCCGCAAAGGATGACGATGCAATGTACGAGCCGGAAACATGGCTTGCGCTTGCGCGAACAGTCCTAGGCGTAGTTCATGAACGGTTCTCCGATGCTGACGGAGGAACGTTCCGATAGTTCGTACAACGCGGTACACAGCAAGTTGGCGGCGGCGCGCGTTGACCTGCATGCCCCTTGTCAGAAGTAGGGCGTAACTAGCTTTCTTCGTTGATGCAGCCCGTTAGTATCTCCGCACAGCCAGTGGTATGACGACCTTCGGGTCGCTTACGCCCTTGCGGCCGTCCGCACCTGCTTGCTGATCCGGTTGACGATCCCATCGTCGAGATCTATGTCGAGCGTGACCGCTTCGTGCACGACTCCGCCCCCATCCCCAACTAACTCGGGTAGCGCATCGACGAGTTCAACGTAGTCGTCGATGAAGACGCGGAACCCCTCGAGAGGAATACCCATCAGCCTCGTGGTGTCTCGAACCAGACCGTCGTACCTGGAAGGCGCCTCGACATCGCGACATCGCTCAGCCAGTGCGAGGAAGCGCTCGTGAAGGTCCATCAGCCGGTTGGCCGCGTGCTGGATTCCATCGGCGTCCGCGGCGTCCTCGTTATGGCCTCCGAACACCCCCACGAACGCCGGCGCAGTCATTAACCCCTCAAGTTGCTCGACGAGCCGACTCAACTCGTGCATCGAGTCCGTGACGAAGCTCGCGACGTCTGGCCCGCTGTAGGCCCGCTCGCCGCCGGGCATGACGTAGCGCAGATCGAAATCTCGGAGCCGAGGCAACACCGCTGCGTGCCGCTGAACCAAGACCGACGCAAAGGCCGCCCACCTCCACGCGGCTGGCTTCTGCTCGATCAGTTGCTGCAATTCTCCTGCCGTGTAGGCGATCGCCGCGATCTCGTGTTCGTCTGCTGACGCGTCCGACGGCTGTAACGGCCATTTCGGTGAGATCGAGTGCATCAGCTCCGCCCCCGCGACTCCGTAGACACCACGATCGTCGCCGCGTTGCGCCCACCGATGTTGGCGCTCGGCCCGGTACGCGATTTCCTCGGCCTCGCGTTCGGCAGCAAGGCGTCTTTCCTGCTCGCGCCGGACGAGTGCGCGGACGGCGAAGAAGAGTCCGACGGCCGCGCCAGCTGCGATGAAGAACCAGTAATAGGTGATCACCAGTCCGATAAGCAGCAGCACGCCGAACACGGCTGCCCCGGCTCCTCCCGAGTCTGACCGACGCTGCGCCATCACGCCCGCCCCTCGGTATTGCGACCGGCACCGCGATGGCGCTTCCGCGACCACGTCGACACTTGTTCCTTCCGCGGAACCGAGGTCACCATCGGTAGCCGCACCTAGCGCACGTCCAGTTGTCGGCTGTGACACAGCATCCTCGCGCTTCCCGCCAAGGCTCGATCCGGACATCGAAAGGCAGCATTCCGAAAAGAGCACGTTGCGAACGCTTTTCACCACAGCGCGGACATGCTGGATGGCGCGAGAAGCGATAGTCGAGAAACGTCTCGAAATCACCGTGGCGAATCGCAGCTTGACACGCGATGCAGAGCGCCGCGGGCCAGTCGACCGGCAATGACGGTGGCCACCGGCTGTCGAATTCGTCGTCGACTTCGATACTCTCCGGATCCGCCGTCGGTGCCTCGTATCTCAACTCGTCGACCGTCCAGATCCCGACATTCGCGCGCGCGTCGGGACCGTGCAGGTCCAACGCCTTGTCGCATCTGGCGCATCTGCCACGTGACTCCAGCACGACAGCCGCCCGCGCCATCGACGTCTCGCCGAACAGTAAGTCGTCGTCGCGATCGAACCCCAAACGGTCGAGCGCGGCGAACAAAGCGGCCGCCTCGGGGCCTTCGAACAGCGTGGATCGCTCGTCCAGCGCATCGAGCCCGCAACCCACCTGCGCTACGGGCACCCCGGTGCTGAACCATGCACTGCTCGAGGCAATCGCGCGTGACACGGCGCCAATGGAGTCCAGGAGCATCACGTCCGGGAGGACCAAGCGCGGGTCGCTGTCGATGATCAAGACGATGCCATCGCCAGGACGTGCGTCCGGTACCTCCGGCCACGGCCGAAACGGCGAACTCGGTTCCAGGCGACTGATGACAGCGTCGTTCCACGGCGTGCCGATAACGACGTGAATACGACTGGGCGTGAACGGCTCTGACATCACACCGGGCCCGTATAACCGTTGTCGCGTGCCCAGGCCACCAATACCTGTTTGGTGTCTGGACACATGTGATCCACCGCCGCCACGAGAACGATCGCCGACTCCGTCGGGGCGAATCCCGTCCTCTGCAGCTTGCCCATCACCAGCGACGGATCCACGCCGAAACGCAGCTCGTGACAGAGCTCCTTGCCGATGCCGATCATGTCGATCATCGACTCGTAGAACACGCCCTGGTTGTCCAGCCGCGCGATGAAGTCGTACTGGTCGGCACGCGCCGGCGCCGACAACGCCACTGCTCCGAATACCGCGAGCACGCCCGCAATAACCCCACGTCCGCGCATGATCCCCCCTAGATTCGCGCTTTGACGTGACTGTAAACAGGGGTACTGACAAGAAATGCGATCGGAGATTCGGCAGGCGAAGCCGACGCATTCGTGCGTCGAGCCCGCTCGCGGACCTAGGTGCACCGGCCACCCGGTCGATAAGTTCAGGTCAGCGGTGCGTCAGCTTCTCGCGAATCGTGTCACCGAGGCTCCGCACGGCCGACACGGGTCGGAACGCCCGAGCTTCAGAGGTCAGCGCGTCGATCGCCTCCGGCTTCAGCTCGATATCGGCGGCCTCGACGTTGAACTCGAGCTGCTCGACACTGGACGCTCCGGGAATGGCGACCACGCCGGGCAGGCTGATCAGCCACGCCAGCGCGACCTGAGCCGGTTTCGCGCCGACCTCGGCGGCCACGTCGCGCGCCGTGTTCAGGAGCGGCTCGACCCGCTTGAGGTTCTCGGTGCCGAACAGCGGGTTGAACGCACGTACCCCGCCGGGGCGGTTGTCGACGCCGTATTTGCCGCCCAGCAGCCCCTGCGCGAGCGGACTGTAGGCCATCACCATCCGGTTCTCCCGCTCGGCGAACGGCACGAGGTCGTCGAGCGGTTGCGCGTGCGCCAACGAGAAGTGGACCTGGTTGCTGATCACCGGCCGGCCCAACGCCGCATCGGCCTTGAGCCACCGCTGCAGCGAGTAATTGGACACACCGGCCGCGCCGATGCGTCCGCTGTCGAGCAGCTCGCGCATTCCGGGCATGATCACCGAATCGGGCACTACCGGATTGGCCTGATGGATCTGGTAAAGCGGGATACGTTCCAGCTGCAGCCTTTTCGCGCTCGCCGCCGCGCGCTGCTTCACGATCGCGGGGAACGGCGCGATCGGGAAGATCTTGCTCGCCACCACGACGTCGCCGCGTTCATCGCCGAGCGCCTCGCCCAGGATGCGCTCGCTCTTGCCCGTGCCGTAGATCTCGGCGGTGTCGAACAGATTGACGCCCAGCGCGCGGGCTCGCGCAACGATGTCGCGGGCCGCACCCGATGCGTAGCTGTCGCCGTAGCCCCACTCGCGCGATCCGAACTGCCACGTGCCCAGTCCGATCCTGCTGACCTGCCCCAGCCCCTCGACCTCCAGATGCTTCATGAATCCCACCGTACTGACCGACGGAATCAATGGCCGTCGCTACCATCGACTCCACTCACAGGGGAGGTTGAGGCGCATCGATGACGATCACGCCCGACGAAACGCCGCGTCTTGCCAACCGCGCGGAGCGCAAGGTCTACCGAACGCTGACTGATCAGCTTCAACCCAACGACCTGATCGTTGCCGGCCAACGGGTGACCGATCACTTGAAGGACCACGAGGTCGACTTCGTCGTCGCCATCGAAGGCGCCGGCATCATCTGCCTCGAGGTGAAGGGTGGCGAAGTCTGGCACGACGGGAATACCTGGTGGCAGGGCAACCGCGGCCACGAGCACAAGATCAAACCGGTCCTCCAGTCCCGCGAAGCCTGCTACGCGCTTCGTGAGTACATCGAGAAAGACCCACAGTGGACACAGGGCCGACTGCGCTGGGACCACGTCATCGTCCTACCGAACTCCGAGATTGCCGCCGATTTTGCGCTTCCGGAGTGCCCGCGATGGAAGGTCATCGACCGCAACGACCTCGCGACGCTCGTCGACAAGCTGAAGTACGTCCTCGTTCGACAGGAACTCGACCGTCCCTTGCTGTCACAACAGGGCATCGACCAGCTAGCAACGGCATTGAGCGGCAGGGGATTACCGCAGCGCAGCGTTGTCGCGCGTGCGCTGGCCAACGAAGATGCCGCCGACGCGCTCACCGAACATCAGGCCGTCGTCCTCGACGCCATCAAGCTGCTCAACCGTGTCGAAGTCCGTGGGGGAGCGGGCAGCGGCAAGACCTTCCTGGCTATGGAGCAGGCGCGTCGACTCTCGGCGAAGGGTCAGCGCGTCGCACTGGTGTGCTACTCGCACGGTCTGGCGTCGTATCTGGAGCGCATCACCGCCACCTGGTCGCGCCGTCAGCAGCCCGGTTATGTCGGTGAGTTCCACGACCTCGGCAAGCAGTGGGGAGCACCTGAAGGTCCGGACGAATCCATCGCCACCGCCGAGACGGCGCAGTTCTGGGAACACGATCTTCCGCTCCAAATGGCCGAACTCGCAATGGAACTCGAGCACGGCCACCGATTCGACTCGATTGTGGTCGACGAGGCCCAGGACTTCGCCGACTCCTGGTGGGAGCCGCTGCTGATCGCGCTGAAAGATCCCGATGAAGGCGGCATCTACGTGTTCACCGACGAAGGCCAGCGGGTGTTCGACCGACACGGGTCGCCGCCGGTGCCGTTGGTACCGCTGCTGCTCGATCACAATGTGCGCAACACCCGCCAGATCGCCAATGCGTTCCAGCCGCTCGTCAACCATCCCATGCGCTTTCTCGGCGGTGAGGGTCCGGCGGTGAAGTTCGTGGCTTGTGCCCGTGAAGACGCGTTGGGCGTCGGCGACGACGAAGTCGAACTGCTACTCGAGGAGGGTTGGCGCCCGGAAGATGTTGCGCTGCTGACGACCGGCAGCCGCCATCCTGAGCAGACCGAACGTCAGAAGGACGGTCACAAGGCGTATTGGGACAGCTTTTGGGACGCCGAGCAGGTGTTCTACGGTCACGTCCTCGGGTTCAAAGGACTGGAGCGTCGCGCTGTCGTGGTGGTCGTCAACGAGACGAGCCAGTTCGAGCGTTCCCGAGAGCGGCTCTACGTCGGGTTATCCAGGGCCCGAGACCAACTCGTCGTCTGCGGCGACCCGGACTTTATCCGCGACGTCGGTGGACCTGATCTTGCGCACCGACTGAATCTGCCACCTGGCTAGTCGACATCGACACTCACCGGTCTCTACGATTCTGCCTCATCTCGCGGGCAAGTCCCTGCACGTACCTACAGGTTTCCATGAGCCGCTCGCGAGACTCCGCGGGCTACTCTCTGAACGGTGGATTAGTCAGGATGAGGTCGATAATCGCGTTTCGCGTCTCGATGTCGGTGGTGCGCTCAGCGATGGCGGCCAACAACTCTTGGAGCAACGCGTCAACAGGTTCGACGGCATCTTCAGAGTTCACCGCCGCACCGTAGCCGTCGGTACCGACATCTCAGAACGCCCAAACAAGTCGGCCCCAGTGCTGTCGGGCACCGCCGCTAGATTGGCGACGGAGGGAAATGAGCATGAGCGAGCCTGAGCCGGCGGCGAGCCGCGAGATTTCGGCGAAAGACGTCTTCGCCCGCTCCAACATGCCTTCACGCTGGGAGCGATTGACCAACGTGGCGCCGAAGACCGCGGCTGACCGGATGTACCTGGCGTTCATCGCGGCCCGCTACCGCGGCGACGAGTTGCTGACCCACCCCGACGACCTCGTGCCCCCAGACGACTTCCACGTTCGCGAACGGACCCTCATGGTCGGCTGGCCCACTGCCGCCTTGGGTGTCGGGCTGACGCTGACCGGCGTCGCCACACACCTGCCGGTGCTGACCATCGTCGGCATCGTGGTCCTGGTCTGTGCAGTCGTTGTTGTGATGGGCATGGTCGTGGTGACGCAACCGGCCATCAGCGACTTCCGGGCGCAGAAGGCGCTATGCGAGGCGGCCGAAGCCCGGCTGTACGCCGATCCGATGGATTCGGAAAACACCGCGACTCTCAACGAGATGATCACCCACGACGAAGGCACTCTCGCCTACTGCGCCGCCAAGATCGCATCGGAAATCGAGCAGGATCCGAATTGGGGGTCGCCGCAAATCGACCTCACGATGATCGACCTATGGGACGAACTGACCGAAGTCGGCGACAGTGCACGGCAGATCGCCGAAGACCGCCGCGCCACCGACTCGCTTCAGAAGAGCCGCCTTCGCGACCACGCGGACATGAAGCTGACGATCGCCGAGGACAAGAAGCTCCGCAAAGAGGCGCTCACGCTGTTGTCCGCCCGCGTCTATTCGTTCGCCGACTACCGGGACCAGGTGCAGCGCCTCAGCATCACTGCACGGCGTGACAAGAACGCGCTCACCCGGGCCATTCGACGGGTATCAGACGAGCAGGCACGACACCGTCTGGTCTGAACGGTGGGGGGGCCATGTGCGGCCGGTGCGCCCATTCGGGAGCACAGCAAACTCAGAAGATGATGAATTGTCATACTCTGCTGGCATAATGGATAGATGGAGCAAACAACGACCGAACGCCTGCACATCGTCGAGGGGACCGATTGGAAGGACGCGGCGATCGCTCTCATGGAGTCCCGCTGTCCCTACCGGCCCTGGCGGTATGGCTTCGGCGAGATGCGCGAGGGCGACCCGGTAGCGGTCGTGCTCAACACGGATCCGCCGTCGATCATGACCACACTCGGACGCATCGGCATCGATGGTCGTTCGGATCGTGCCGTGATCGAATGGCCCTATCCCGGTCCCACACTGCTGGATCTCACCACATTGACCGCGGTCGTCAACTTTCCCCACGATCAGGATCCGCGCAACGTATGGATGCTTCGCGGCGACGCCGCGATTCGGCTCGAACTCGCGCTGAGGGAGACAGAGTGGCGGAACGATCAGTCGATGCGGTTCGGGCACTCGAGTGTGGTCGCGGCACGCATCCTGTTGCATTCCGAGGGCCGCTGTACTGGTTGCGACTCGGGCATCGATCTGACGTGGTGGGACGCCCGCGACCATGCGCATATCCGTACCGTCGATGCGCCCCTGCGTGATCCGTCGGAGGTGCTGATCCAGGACAAGAAGGGGTGGGCCAGCTACGTCGAAGGCCCCTTCAATCCGAAAAGTTGGTTGCTACCCGAACTTCCGACCGATTGGCCTGGCGTCCTGTGTCCGCGTTGCGTCACGCGCATGGACGAAGACGGCCACGCCACCCTGCTCGACTTTCGCTTCTCACAGCACCCGAAGTGTCCTAACTGCGGAGCGGGACGCACCCAGCGCGCGCTGTTCGGCATGCCCGCCAGACTCGACAATCCGCCCTGGCTGGACATGCGCGGTTGCTGTGTGACACCCGACAACTGGACCTGCACCGCGTGTGCCTATAAATGGTGACGATGCAACTATGCCTCCGAGATCTCCTGAGCCCAGGAATAATTGATCCCGTTCGTCTCGAGCCAGTCCGACGGAAAGTCGACGATGTCCATGTAATGGTCGCTGCGGCCGGGAACCTTGATTGCCTTGTCCGCGATGCGCTTTGCGAAGACTTCCGCGAGATCGTCGTCAGCTGTCGCTCTGAGAGCGACCCTCAATTTCATGAGCTCAGTCTCCTCGATCCAGAAGAGTTTGCTGAGATCGTCAACCCAGCCGCGCCCATCGTCGGATACATAGATCGTGAAGCCCTCAGGAGACTCGCCGGCCCAGATCTCGAGGAGGTGGTAATTGCCGCTCGCTGGGTCGATCGGTGCGTCGCCTTCGTAGACCTTCTTCCCGCCATGTGGCACCCGCACGCCCAAGTCGTCTCGGTAGGTCGCCTTACCCGGTGTCGGTGACGTCATCATACGAATCCTTCCGCTACGAGAATTGCTCCAGCCGTGGTGATCACATGCTCTTGGCCTGACCCGCTGACCACGCGGCACAAACTCTTTACATCGAGGAAGTTTTCCTGCAGTCGGATATCGAAGCCGCCGTACATACCCGGCACCGGAAACCAGACGTGCTGATCCGGCACTTCGTGCAGTATCCCAACTGGCGGATACCTCAGGACCTCACGCGGATTGCGTCCGTCGAACAACACGCCGCGGATGCGTCCGTCGATCACCTCAGCGAGATGGCCTTCGAGCGAATGGATTTCGTTCGACGAGAGCGGCGATGGTGGTGGTACCAGCTCCTGTGCAAGCAGGGTGTACGACTCCTCGGCAATGCCGACACCCTTGCCCCAGTGGGTCTTGCGCGCGCGGTCCATCAGCACGTCATGAGCGGTTCGTCCCCTCGACTCCGTCAGCGTCAGTAGCGCACCACGTCGGACCAGCGCAGCGACCACATTGGCCGGTGCGCCGTGCCAGGCCGTCTGATGAAGCACCGTGAACCACGCGGTGCCTCCCGGTCTCCACCAATTGATGTCGATCGGCAACGCCGGGTCGTCGAGCATGTTCAACACGGCTGACCAGTCGCCGGCCTTGGCGGCATCGGCGAAACGGTGTGACCCGGCGACGATGTGATCGTGCAGCAGTCCAGGGGCGAGGACGCCGTGCCACACGAATGGTTGGTCGCTCGGCGACGCGTTATCTCGCGACATGACTATCTCCTTGCGATTCGAGGTCGCGAGACTGTAAGCGTCGCAGTGCGTCCCGGAACAACCGGTTTGGATATGAGTCCGGCAGAACCGTCTTGATGTCGCGCAGTGCCTCGTCGACGTCGACACCGCGCAGGCGTGCCCCGTATAGCGCCCCGACCGTCGGCGTGCGGCTGTACGCCCCGACGCAGTGGAGCAAGACCGTGTGGCCCTCTCGTCGAAACTGCTCCACCAGACGAACGGTGTCCATGAGCACGAAATCCAGATGCGGGTTCTCGTCAACCTCGGGCCGATCGATCAGCCGCACTTCGACATGCGGTATGTCACCGCGCATGTCCTCGTCCGCCAACCGGCAGAGCGATACGACCGCGCCCACCTCCTCCGGCAGCTGTCGAAGGACGCCGACGCCGCCGAGCAAGACACCGTCGTCATACGGGTGGCGGGCGAACGTGTCGATCGGCGAACCCGGATACGAAAAGTCGAATCCGTCCGGCTTTCCGTTGCGCTCGATCGCCGTTGCGAGCCCCACCAGATCATGAGCGGTCAGACCCGGCCACCCGTGCAGCAGGCGACGCCACTCGCCAGGCACCGCCGATGCCCCGTAGACGGCACCCAGTAATCCTCCCGCGATCGCCGCGACCGTATCGGTGTCGTAGCCGGCCCGCACGGCGGCGTCCAACGAAAGCCGAAGATGGTCGGCGCGGAACGTCCCGGCTACCGGATCGTCAGCGGGTACCGGCGTGGTGGCGATCGCCGACACCGCCGCCTGTAGGGCCGTCACCACCCAGCCGTTGTTGGGGAAAGACGCCGGGGGAGCGGCCTCGGCCTCATCCAGTCGCTTCGACCACAGATCGCGATGGTCAGAATCGATGTGACGCAGACCGATTCGCACATCGAGCTCTCCAGTGCGCACGGCATGCCGGATAGCGCAGCACCACAGCACGCACGCGTCGGCCGCATCCGGGTCGAAGTGTGTGAGGTTGCTGATCGCACGTGCCGCCTCGACCAACGCGTCCTCGTCGTCGAGGTAGGCGAGGGCCAACGGCGCCGTGCGCATCAGCGATCCGTTGCCGGCGGTGCGGCCGGTGCGCTCATGAAGGTTGGCCGACAGGCCACGGGCGCGCGCCGCGGTGATGGCGCCGTCGCGCGCCGCCGCCGACAACACAGAACGGGTCTGGATACCCACGTCCTTGGCGGTTAGGGACCACTCGTGCCACCGCCGCACGATGAGATCCTGGGCGTCTGCGTCGCGCAGGTCGGCGCCCGTCGCGGCGACTTCCGCGATCGCGATGGCCATCGACGTATCGTCGGTCCACTCGCCGGCCGCCCACGGGCCACCGCCGACCATTGCTACCTCGAGATCTGGCCCACGTGGCGGCCTGAACTCGTACGGCGCACCGAGCGCATCCCCGGCCGCGGTCGCCAGCAGCACACCTTCCACCCGATCGTTGTAAGAAGTCATCTCCGGGCTCCCTCCCTTGAACTAATTTGAGCGATTCTCCGCTAATTAGTTCTCACTGTACGCTAGGGGACCGACATGAGCCAGCGACGCTACCGAGATTCCAGCGGGCGGACCCTCGCCGACTATCCGCGACCGTCCGTCGCAGTGGACACTGCGGTGCTCACGGTGGACGCTCACCGAACGCTGGTTGTGCTGGAAGTGCGCAGGCTGTCGTCCACCGGGTGGGCGCTGCCCAGAACCTTCTTGTACGAAGGGGAAACGCTCGCCGACGCCGTGAACCGCTCCTTGCGCGCGAAAGCCAACGTGCGGGGACTGCATCCACGCCAATTGCACGTCTTCGACGATCCGCATCGCGACGAACGGGGATGGGTGCTGTCCGTCGCGCACGTCGACGTGGTGCGCATGGACCAACTGGAGACGCGGTTTGCCGACAGAACCAGGCTGGTTCCGGTCGACAGTCCCGGGCGCTTGCCGTGGGGCCATGAGGGCATCATCAAGCGGGCGGTCGAGCACGTCCGCGTCGACTACATCGACAAGCCGGACCCCGCCGGCCTCCTCGGTGACGAATTCACGCTCCGCGACCTCCGACTAGTGCACGAGGCCATCGCCGGAAAGGCGCTTCAGCGCGATACGTTTCGGCGAACGATGGAACCGCATCTCGATGCGACGGGTTCTACGACGATCCGCGGCCGAGGGCGCCCGGCAGAGCTGTTCCGACGACGACGGGGCGCGTAGCTGCGTGGGCACATAGCGTCTCGTTGGAGCGATCGTGATGGATACGCACTGCGGCCCCTCTGTCCGACCGTCGACGTAAACTGGCCTTGCTTCATGAGATGTCGTCGCCAAGCTCCGACTGGACGGCACGCCAACCCCACGCTCGTGGGTGGCTCGGATGACGAAGTGGCCAGCACCGACCGGTGTCGGCAAGAGCGCCTCCCACGCGGAAGGCCCGACGTTCGGAAGTACAGCCATGTTCGATCGCACTTGCAGGTCCTATCTGCCCGGCCACGGGATGCACTGGATCCACGGGAAGAAATCATTTGAGGATGGTCAACCGGTCATCCGCGTGAAAGTTGTTGCGGTCAATGATGATGGACAAGTCGACATCGAAGGCGACGACCTCGAACTGACGCTCTGGCACCACAATCCCCATCGCCTGCGTTCGGCCTTTTACGTTGGTGGTATTGCTGAATGGATGCCGAAGTATCACGTGTTGTACGTCATCTCGAGTGCATCCTTCAATCTCGCATCGCTCGAGCACGTGAGGCCATGCAAGTCGTAGAGGTGAACGTGACGGGACGTGAGCGTCCTAGTCAGGCTTTTCGGCCGCGCGTCCACAGCAGTACGTCGAGGAGGCGAAGGACTTCATCATCAACGCGTATATCTCTCGCTTGCGCTCTGTTCGCGAGTGAATTAAGCGCACGAAGGAGTTCCTCGTTTGAGGCTAGATAGGCAAACACTTGGATGTCAGCGCTGAACCATCCAAGGCGGCCTTGCTGCACCTGGCTGACTGAACCGGCGAGTTCCTTTCCCCCCGAGAGGTACCGGCACACGACGCTGTCGCGAACGGGAAAGAGCTTGGGCCTCTTTCGCGCGCAAAGCTTCGCAGCGAACACCCAGTAATTGGATTGGCGTGTGTCGCTTGCCAAGAGGCTTCGGAGGTGATGCTGGAGATCCCACATCGCGGACAGCGCGTTAGATGTCAACAAGGGGAATCCAGTCCGATGGTAGGTCGAACGAGCCGCCATCGGCATATCGGCCGGTGTTACTCACAGGCTGAACTTAACCGACATCACAGGTAATTCCCCCTGGGCAATTCGGGCTTGAACCTGCCGGACTGAACCGTGGCTGGACGAATTGCGTCTGTGTGTTGCGAGAACCGGACGCATCCACCTCGGAATCCACCCGCCGAAGAGGGGTCAATTCTCGGCCGTCGTCGACAACCGCCGCCAAGCTCCCTAACCAAAGCCAACCGTCAACGGTCGTGCCTGAATATTGGCGAAGAGGCGGCACCAACAGCTGCGATAGCCTGGGATCGTTAAGGGGGTGGCATGGCGAAAGACCTAAGTGTGCACGCGGGCGGGTTGTTGTCGGCTGCCGCTCACAGTGCCGCTGTAGCCGCTGGTGTGCTCGCTGATAGTGATGATGTTTCGGTGAGCGCTCGTCCTAGCGGTGCTGGAGTTGCTGCATTCGATGCGGTGAGTGCTGCGGTTCGCACTCGTCTATCTCATCGCATTGCTGGTCAGGGAAGTGATGTAGGTGCAGCAGCTGGACGCTATGACGCCACGGACGGAGGCAATGCGGACACCATCGCGGTGACCGTGTGAACCCTGCCGCTACGCCAACGGCGGTACCGAGCCGCTCCGACATCGAGGAGTGGGATTGCTCGGATCTGGATTCTGCTGCAGTTCGCTGGCAGGCATCAGCGCAACTATTGGAGTCTGCGATCGAGCAGCACAGGCAGAACATCCTGACCCCTGGCGGCACGACCTGGGAAGGTGACGCCAAGGACGCGGCGCTGGACCGAGTGACCGCTGATGCGGCGGTAGCGCGTCTGCAGGGCGATGTGCATCGTGAAGCGGCCGGTGTCGCGCGGCGCGGCGGCGAGGACATCCGAGCCGCGTGCACGCAGGTGCTTGAAGCCATCGCTGAAGCCGAGCAGGACGACTTCAGCGTCGGTGATGACCTCTCGGTGACTGACAACCGTGCATATGACATGGATACTGCGGCAGCCCGCGCGACCGCCGCCACCGAGCATGCCGAGTTCATTCGTTGGCGCGCAGAGCAGCTCGTTACCGCTGATGCTCTGGTCGGGCAGCAGCTTAAAGCGAAAGCCGTTGAACTGGAGGGCGTTCAGTTCGAGGGCGATATCGACGGACAACGGATTGACTCCACGGTGCGCCTCGTGGACAACAAGACAGGGGAGAAGGGTTCGCCGACAGAATCGTCTGAGCGGGTGGAACCTGGCTCGCCGCCGCAGGAGTCTGCGGGCACGTGGCGCGACATGCTGGTGCCTCCTGGAACTGCCGCCAGTGATGCAGCTCGGTCGTCGTTGGACGCGCTGTTGGGGGAGGGCAAGACCACAGACAAACCACCCTCGAACCTGGATGAGGGATTGTCGGAGCTCGCCGGGCAACCCGGTGCTGCGCCGCCCGCGGCGTTGGAACGCATCCTCAGCCAGCATGCTGGTAACGGCAAGGGCGAGGACAGGCGCTACACCCGTCATCCGTTGGAAGCTCCCATCGTCGGTGCTGATCTGTCGGTAGTCGGCCAGCAGCAGGTCAGGGTGGATGCCGCGCACCAGAACGTCGCGTCCGCCCAAGACGCACTCGATGACGCTCTAGCCCAGGCCACGGTCGCGGGGCCCGGAGCTGGTCCTAGCCGCGACCGGCTCGAAGCTCTGGGTCAGGCGTTGATCGATGCGCGCATTGACGTGACCAGTCAGACCGAGATTCTGAAGGATCTCAATGCAGCGGCAGGTGAGGTCGGTCGCGGGGCAGTGCCGATTCCTGACCTGCCCGAGAACGCTGATGTTCAGGCCTTTCCGCAAGAACCGTCGGCATTCGCCGAAGGTAGCCGCGCCTTGAGCGAAGGCAGTCTCGGACTCATCCCCGATGTTGCCCACGACATCGACGTGTTCACCAACTGGAGCGAACACTCCGCCGAGGATCGCCTTGGAGCGGTGCTCGATGTCGCCGGGGCGGCACCCATCCCTGGCGGCAAGTTCGTAACCGAGGGCGTCGAACACGCTGTTGATGGCTTCAACGCCACCCGCCACCTGGACGACGGTCTCGATGCAGCTGGTTCGGGAGCACATCACGTTCCCGATGCGCCGTCGACTCCACACGTTGACCAGACGACAGAGGGACCTAGCCCGCGCGGTGGCGACGGTGTCGACGCAGGTTCTACGGGCTCTTTCGACTTCGAGGATGCTAGTTCGCTCTTACAGACCAGTGAAACCAACGGTGGACATCTCATCGAGCGTCACGTCGGGCGGACCTTTGATGACCTCTCCGCTCGACTGGATGAATACCCTCGACTCGGACAAGTATCGACGTTCGGGTCGGTCGATGAAGCCGCTGCTGCACTTGGAACCGCACTCAACCACAACAAGAACGTGTTCGATGATTGGATTGCCAACGGAGCGAAGGGAAAACTCGAGTTGGTTGCACCGTTTGAAGGCGGATCGGTTTTAGCGCGAGGATCCGACGCCCCGGTACCGGGGTCAAGCGTCAAGATGATCCTCAAATCCGATGGATCCGGCGGATGGTACGTACTAACAGGAATGGTCAATCCGTGAGCGCGCACTCGGTATCAGGTCCCTTAAGCCATTTTTTCGGGGCATACTTCCACGAGGACTGGGTTCTAGAGGCCGCTGACTGGCAAGGGGTTGTCGACAGTTACGTTCAGGACGAACAACCCTCTACGGAGTTGCTTCGCACGTTGTCCCAAGAAATCGATGACCTGGCTGGCGAGTGCACCGAACCCGACGCCGAACGACTTGTGACGCGCACGATGGGTGCTAATTACTACCCCCTACCTGAATTCACCTACAAGGTGTGGCTCGGGCAGGTCGCCGCGCGGCTGCGCCAGCACTCCGCCGCGATTGACGGTGGTGCTACCCCTCCTACTGCTTGAGACGACCCGTCGGCTGTGACGGATTGCAATATCGCCAGCGTCGGACGGCGATGAACGTCGGCTCGATCTCGGCGGACCTGTATCAGTTCGTAAGGCGGGATGTCCTGAAAGCGCTGCTGGCGGAGGGCCCGCTGCTGCTGGCCACGGATGAGAACCGTCCCGGGAAAGGTCAGGGTTCGCTCGACTGTCTTGGCCGACGGCTCATTCGCCTAGTCGCTTTCACCAGCGCCCGGAGGTCATCGCTTTCAACCCATCGGATGCTGTCTTCGCGCGCAGCACGCTCGAGGTGCTGGAGATGGTTCGCACGGACGGGTACGGCGCAATCGTGGTGAACCCCGCCGGGCCCTCAATTGCGTTCTCTGAGGATAAGATTGAGGACGGTCCCGGTCATGGGCGCCCGTTCGCCGATTACCGGGACCAGATGCAGCGTCTCGTGGTGCGTCTGGAACAACTGAAGGCGCGGCTAGCCGATGTGACCAGGCTCGTCCCGGTTGACAGTCCCGGGCGCTTGCCTTGGGGTCATGAAGGCATCATCAAGCGGGCGGTCGATCACGTCCGCGCCGATTACACCTCGACAAGCCGGATTCCGCCGGCCTTCTTGGTGACGAATTCACGCTCCGCAACCTCCGGCTGGTGCACGAGGCCATCGCCGGAAAGGCCCTTCAGCGCGACACGTTTTGGCGAACGATGGAACCGCATCTCGCGGCGACGGGCTCCACGACGGTCCGAGGTAGAGGGCGCCCGGCAGAGCTGTTCCGACGGAGCGGGTAGTCCGTGTCGCCAACATCAATCCTGCAAACTCTTCCGCGGTGCCGGACCCGTCTCCCATAAATGGGACGTCCGTGCCTAAGCTTGAAGTTGGGAACCAGACATCGCAGATAGATGCAGTGAGTGGCGAGGAGCGCAATGTCTTCTGACCAGCAGATTCGGGCTGAAGGGCTTCGTGAGTGCGTCAGAGCTGCGCTGGCGCGAGTTTCACCGCTGCTGCCGCTCGGCGACAGCGCCACAGCGCCGACGATGTCGTAGAGGAGCAAAGTGACCTACGTAATCAGCATCATCAATCTCAAGGGTGGCGTTGGTAAGACCACGACAACCGTCGCGATGGCGGAAGTGCTCGCGGGTGAGTTCAACCAACGCGTCTTGGTGATTGACCTGGATCCGCAGACGAATTCGACCACGATGCTGATCGGGGAACAAGCGTGGAAGTCCGCGAACCTTGCAGGCCACACCTTGGCCCCGCTTTTCAAGGACTCGCTCCGACCGGACGGCGACGCGCCAACGTTCGATCTCGAGAAGACGCTGTACCGGGAGGCGTCGCCGATCACGGCCGTGCGCACACTCGATTTGCTGCCGAGCAGTTTGGATCTGATCGACGTCCAAGACGATCTAGCCGCCGCACGTGGCGGTCGATACCACACAGATCGGCCGGTGGATCTGCTCCACAAGGCAACCGCGAGCCTGGTTCCCGAATACGACTACGTCCTGATCGACTGCCCGCCGAACCTCGGAATCATTACGTTGAACGGGATCCGGATGTCACACGGCTATGTGATCCCGACGAAGCCGGACATTCTCAGCACGTACGGCATCCCGCAGATCATGAACCGAGTCTCAGGCTTCGCTGACAGTCTGGCGCAGCGGGTCGTACCGCTTGGGACGATCGTCAACATGTACCGCTTGGGCACGAAAGTTCACGAGAACACAATCAGTGCGCTGAACCGAGACGTCGAAGCGGGCAAGGTGCCGAAGCTATTTCGCGCGAAGATACCGTACGGAAGCGCGGTCGAGGAAGCGGCTGAATTCGTGGCGACCAATACATTGCGACAGCGGTGGAAGCCGGGCAGCCTTTACGGTCAGCTGCAAGATCTGAGCGTTGAACTGACCGAACGAGCGGAGGCCCAGCTGTGACGCCGAGCAGACTTGGCGAGGCTACTGAACCGCATG
Organism: Mycobacterium sp. 29Ha; assembly: GCF_032883055.1. Lineage (NCBI taxonomy): Bacteria > Bacillati > Actinomycetota > Actinomycetes > Mycobacteriales > Mycobacteriaceae > Mycobacterium > Mycobacterium sp. 29Ha. The sequence continues at coordinate 77,339 of NZ_JAMQTI010000027.1, read as the reverse complement.
CTCACGTCGCAGAAGCGATCAAGCGATTGGCTGCTACGGACGGGGCGCTTTCCAACATCCTCGCCGGCCTGGCGGCAGTCATCGCCGAAGAGGCGCTCGAGAACATCGAATTCAGAACACGATTGAATGACCTGCTGACCAATGAGTTCGGCCGGTCAACGGAGATGGCTTCCGGAGCACACCCGGTTACACCGGCGGCACCCGCGTCTAGACCCGCGCCTGTGAAAGCCAAACCGAAGAGACGTCGTCGCGCCCCAGGGCCATGGGATCCCTACGACGTCTACGCGCAAGTCGGTGAGACGGGCCTAAGGGACCGGCTGAGTCAACTCGAGCTCGAGCAACTTCGCGACATCATCGCCGAACACGGTATGAATACCGACGGTTTGGCGATGCGATGGAAGAGATCCGACAGGGCAATCGACCGAATCGTCGAGCGAGTCGTCGATAGAGCAGCCAAGGGAGATGCCTTCCGCAGTGCCTAGTCGCAGTCGGAAAGCGAACTCTGCTCCAAGGCTTCCATGAGGAAAGATACGCACCCTACTCCCACGGAGTCGGGTCTTCATTGCGAATTGGTATGTCACAGAAGACTTCTTGCGGTCGCCCGGTGGACGGTGGTGTTTTGAGAACGTCGACGTCGCTGATGCACGTGCCGTCCTGCACGAGTTGCCCGACCCGTCATCGGAGGAACTCTCGCGCATCACAAAGCCCGAACGGGTGTTGACCCTTGATCAGATCGATCGCGTCGATGCCGTCAAGGTTTTTGGGCACGCGCGCCGGCCCTAATGGGCCGACGCCGTGCGGGCGCCAAACGGCACCAGTGACCCGATGCCTACAGCGGTGCGTCTGCCCGCGACCCGATGGGAACTACCAATCGCCGTCGGCAACGGTGTCGCCCGACGACCCTTTCACCGTAAGGACTTTCGTGGAATCGACGGGTACGAAAGGCTTTTCCACATGTCCGAAGACCTTGCCGACACTCTTGACTTTCGCCAACGTGTCCGTCGGCGCCAGATCTTGAGCGTCCGCGTCGTAGTAGTCGAACCAGGGCAGGCCGGCCTCGACGTAAGCGTCGCGGTCCACCGGGGTCGGCGGCGCCACCTCGCCCGTGATGGCGGTCCACTGTTCGGCACTGCACAAGTGCACAAACACCCGCCACGACCGGTCCTCGTCGTAATCGGACAGCGAGCGACTGTCGGCGTAGATCTCCTGCCGCATCCTGCCTCCGGCGCCTAACCCCATCGCTGAGTCCGCCGGAGGAGGACCCTCACACAAAATCGTGCGCTCGAACCGGGGACGGGCGTGCCACGCCCGCAGAGCGGCCTCCGTCAGACCCACAGCACGCAGCTGGACGCCGCCGTGGACTTCCTGCCCGGTGATCTGTCCTTCGACGGTCGCGCCGGAACCCAACGGAACGGCGACGAATTGGCGGATGAACCCGTCGCCCGCGTTGATTCCGTCGAGCCACGGCTGCCGGGGGAGTGCGACGTAGTTCTGCGGGTCTTGGGCAAGGCGGTCGCTCCACTGCTCACCACTGACCGCACACACCTTGCCGGCACCGACTTGGAGTGCGCCGGGCTCGTCGCTGTCGAACGACAACCACATCGCCTCACGCTGGTACACGGGCAGCATGACACCGCCATGTGCCAGCCACTTGGACGGCGCGCTGTCGGGATAGTCCGCCACCCGGCGCAAGGGAAACTGGCCGAGACTGGGTGGAAGCGGGTGCAATCCGGTTTCCGGAATACGTAAAGTCCTCTGGAACCTCCACCGAGACTGGGCCCAAGACCAAGCGGTCACCGACAACCTTCACTTCGGGACTGTGCGCCACCATTTCCTCCATTCGAATGCGGACGACGAAGTCTTATCAGCCGGCACTGACAACACCAAGATCTGCGCAGGGCAGGCTCGCTTGATGCCGGTCGTCCGACTCCGATCCGTGGCACGGGGGCCGCTCGATCGGTTGGAGCCGGCTGGCGCCGAAAAATGTGCATCTCAGCACGTGATTGCGTCGATAAGATGGTGAGGACGTTCATCGCACGGGGGTAAGAGTGTCTGACCGGCTCACTGTCGATCCCGACGGGCTGATCGCTGCTTCGGGGACCGTCACGCGGCGCGCCGATGAGTCCGCTGCTGTAGGTAGCGCGCATCCGATCGGCGGAAAGTCATCGAGTCTCGGCGCTGCCCGTGTGTCCGCAGCTATCAACTCATTTGGTGCGGCATGCGCGAGCCGCTATTCAAGTCGTGCCTTGTCACTGCAACTCGCGGCGATGGGCTACCTGAGCGGCGATGACAATTCGGCTTCCCGCGTCAGAGATGCCTCCGTGTGAGCACGTTGGCAACCGATCTTCGCAGAGCCCCGGCGGCCAAGCCTTACGCTGCGTCTGATTCCAGTGGTGGCCTCCCAACGCGGACGGACATCGAAGGTTGGATTGAGGAAATCGATGTGCTGTCTTCGTCGGCAGCGGCTTACTGCGCAGCCGCGAACCGGATCGAGACGGGCGCCGATACCTACGTCCAGGCGATGTCGGCACCCGGTGGAACGGCGTGGGAGGGTGATGCCGCCGACGCTGCTCGTGAAGCCAGCTATGCAGACCGCGGCGTTGTTTACCGGGCGGCCGATCACATGCGGAACATGGCACAGCTTGTCAATCTGGGTGCACAGCACCTGAGCCAAGCCCGAGACCGAGTGTTGGATGCGATTGCCGACGCCGAAGGCGACGCCTTCAAGGTCGGTGACGCACTGACTGTCACCGACATGCGGCGATACACCACCGGCGAGACTGACGTGTATCTGGCTCGCAAGTCGCGCGCGGAGGAGCACCGCGCCTACATCGCGATGCGCGCCGACGTCCTGGCGTCCGAAGACGCCGAGATCGGCGCCAAGCTCCAGGCCGGTGCCGCCGAACTTGAAGGCATGATCCCGCTGTCATGGAGAACATCTGACGACAACCGCAGCGACACAATCCAAATGGTTGACCACGAGTTTGCACCGGGAAACGAGGAGACCGGCAGTGGAGGCGCCAGTCCGTCGGCTGATGACATCCGTAGTGTGCTCGAGCAGCTCCCGGAGGGGAGTCGCCGCTGGATCAGGGAAGTCCGGTCACCCGAAGATCTTCAGGCGCTGTGGACATGGATGGGGCAGGGCGGTGTGGAAAACCCAGCCCGGTACGGCGATCCGACAAAGGGCATCTGGAAGGATCTGCCCGACGGCAGCGGGATTGGTCAACGATTCGCGTCGAAGTCGACGCAAGGGCCGTCGCTCGACATCAGTCTCGACAGCGGGGAGCACTGGAAGATTCACATCAACCCCGAGGCGGGGGGCGCGGTGCCGGATGCTCTCGTCGAGGGTCCGGCCGGGTCGACCGACCAGCCGGACAGTGCATGGGGTACTCCGATATCTCCTGAAGAACTCAGGCGTAGCGGCGGTGAACTGGGAATTCTGCAAGACTTCGTAGATGCCGTTCGTCCGCCGGATCCTTCCGATCCCAGGAACATGGCTTAAGCGATGTGCGGAGGTAATCGTGAATGACGCGGACGGTGCCACACGCGAGGGCGATGGCAAAGCTGAAGCGTGCGAACAGGATCTGCTGCGCCGGGAACTGATGGCAAGCGGACTCGAGGATTGGGTGTCGATGGCAGAGGTGCAGCAGCTGGCCTCCTCACTCGGTCTGGCTGATGCTGACGCCGCGCGCCAGAAACTGGTGCTGGCAACCATCCGGTCGGTTCTAGAGGACGGACTGATGGAAATCGGAGATCTGCCTGGGGAAGACGGCCAGTTCCCCGCCTGGGATGGTTCCGTCGACTCGCTCATGGTGCGCTTATCGGATCGCTTCATCCGGCACTATGACGAGCCAGCAGTTTGGGACTACTCCATATGGCTGGGTCTTACGGACCAAGGTGAGCGGGTCGCCAAGACGATGTCGTCCGATTGACATCAATGAAGGCTGAGGCAGAGTCGCGTACGTCCCAGCCCTGGGCACCGCTTCGCAGACAGGGCTAGCGAAATACCCTTACGCCACACCGGTACACACCGACCGCCGTCAGGGCGTGACCGCTGGCGAGGCAAGCATGGGCTACTGGTGGGACATCGGTTGCGAGAATGAGGCGTCGGGCGCAAAATTTGTGTTTACCCCGCCAGGCCTCGGCTGATGCCAACTGCGCGCGCGGCACGCACTTCTAGAGCGGTGCCTCGACCTGCAACGCGTGCAATGGTCCACGCGGGCCTACACATTTGAGCAGAACTCCGGTCCGTTCGGCCTCGGCGGCGCCGATGATTCCGCAGTCCCACGCGCCGATGGTGGAGTATTTCTCCTCGGCCTCGACGAAGGCGTCGAGTATCGCGACCGCGTCCGTGCACGACGTGACGGCAGAATCATAGTTCCACAACTTCATGTCTGGCCGAGTACTGATCTGGGGAGCGGGTCCACAGTCGACCCCTGCGCCGCCGATTGGTTCCAGCGCGAACTCGTCGAATGGTTTGGCGTCGGCGGGTGCCAAAGCCACGATCATCAGGGCAGCGCTCGCGATTGACGTCACTATTAATGCGCGAGATGTCATGTCTCCCCTCAGAACTAACTCAATCACCTCGAGGTGTTGGTGGGCAGAAGTCTACGCAGGCCGCGGTCGCACCTCCAGCGGCCCTGGGGTAGCCGACGCATGCCTGGCGAGTCCCATCGAAACTGAGTTCGCCGCCTTCAACTGAGGGGCGATTCAGATCCACGTGATGCGGTGGGCTACGGCATCACGCGACGGCGTACTCGGCCGGGCGTCAAGAGCGCCGAGCACCGACATCAAAGTCAGACATACTCGTACCGCCTCATACCGCGAGAGGACTAGGTGTACGTCGACATGGAAATGTCGGTGTACTGGTTCCAGGGCGTTCGCCAGTTGAGCGCAGGAACGCAATGACTTCTTCGGCCTTGGCAGGCAAGGGCCCACAGATCTCGATAATGGTCAGCTCGCCGGTTGGCCAACCTCGTCGGTGCGCCTCAGCCGGCTCAAGATCTCATCAGGCTCGACCTGTCGATCGGTTACGACGCCCACGCCGTCGCCGCCAGTAACGCCGCAGTCCTGCGGCAGTTTCCCGAGCTGGAAGGCCCGACTTCAGTACTCTGTCGCCCGATTCTCGTCCGGCCTGAAGAATTCGCGTCGTCACCGATTCTATGCGCGGGTAACGATCACCTGCGTCGAAATCAACCCGGTCGATACGCAGCGCGAACAGCACAGGACTACTAGCGTGAATTCTCCGTGACAGCCGACGCTGGGAGGCGAACGATGCGAGGCGAGTGTGTAAGAGACAGGAGTCCGTCACCTCGATTGGCGGTCCTGTTTGCAGCAATCCTCACGGCGTTCCTGGGCATCGGGCTGCTGAACCCGACGCCCGCGCACGCACAGGACGAGACCTACGTCATCGCGACCGATACGACGTTCGCCCCGTTCGAATTCCAGGACGAGCAGGGCAATTTCGTCGGCATCGACATGGACCTCATCCGCGACATCGCCAAGGACCAGGGCTTCCAGGTCGACATCAAGCCGCTGGGCTTCGACGCGGCACTGCAGGCGGTGCAAGCCAACCAGGTCGACGGCGTCATCGCGGGCATGTCCATCACCGACGAACGCAAGAAGGTGTTCGACTTCTCCGACCCGTACTTCGAGTCCGGCGTCCAGATGGCCGTGCTGGAGACCAACAACGACATCAAGGACTACGAAGACCTCAGGGGCCAACGAGTGGCCGTGAAGAACGGCACCGAAGGCGCGACATTCGCCGAGTCGATCAAAAACAAGTACGGCTTCGAAACCGTCTACTTCGCCGACTCCTCGTCGATGTACGACGAGGTGAAGACCGGGAACTCCGTCGCCGTGTTCGACGACTACCCGGTCCTCGCCTACGGCATCACCCAGGGCAACGGGCTCAAGACCGTGACGCCGAAGGAGAAAGGCGCCAGCTACGGTTTCGCCGTCAACAAGGGCCAGAACGCCGAACTCCTGGCCAAGTTCAACGCCGGCCTGAAGAACCTCAAAGAGTCCGGCCGCTACCAGGAAGTGCTCGACACCTACCTCGGCGAAGATGCTGTCGCTGCGGACAACTCGTTCTTCGGCCTGCTGAAGACCACCTTCCCGCTGTTGATGGAAGGCCTGAAGATGACCGTCATCCTGACGATCATCTCCATCGCGTGCGCGTTGGTGCTCGGCGTGATCTTCGGCCTGATGCGGGTATCCCGGTCGATCTGGCTGCGCGCGATCGGCACCACCTTCGTCGACATCTTCCGCGGCACACCGCTTCTCGTGCAGGCGTTCTTCATCTACTTCGGCATCCCCGCCGCGCTGGGCTTCGAGATGTCGGCCTTCACGGCGGGCATCATCACGCTATCGCTGAACGCGGGTGCCTACATGACCGAGATCGTGCGCGGCGGCATCCTGTCCGTCGACAAGGGTCAGATGGAGGCATCACGCAGCCTGGGTGTCGGATATCTGCCGACGATGCGCAAAGTGATTCTGCCGCAGGCGGTGCGGACGATGATCCCGTCCTACATCAACCAGTTCGTCATCACCTTGAAGGACACCTCGATCCTGTCGGTCATCGGCATCGCCGAGCTGACCCAGACGGGCCGGATCATCATCGCCCGCAACTTCCAGTCGTTCCAGATGTGGCTGATCATCGGCATCATCTACTTCATCGTCATTATGGCGCTGACCAAACTCTCGGATCGCCTCGAGAAAAGGATAAACAAGTGAGCCAACTCGTCCCAGAGGCTGCGGCCGCCGAACCCGAAGGGACCGTGAAGATCCGCATCGAGGGACTCAAGAAGTCCTTCGGCGATCTCGACGTCCTCACCGGCATCGACACCACGATCAGCAAGGGTGAGGTGGTCTGCGTCATCGGCCCGTCGGGATCGGGTAAATCGACGTTCTTACGGTGCCTGAACAAGCTGGAGGACATCACCGGAGGCAAGGTCGTGGTCGACGAGTACGACCTGACCGACAAGAAGGTCGACCTCGACAAGGTCCGCCAGCACATCGGCATGGTGTTTCAGCACTTCAACCTCTTCCCGCACATGACGGTCATCGACAACGTGACCATGGCGCCGCTGCTGACCAAGAAGATGGACAAGGCGGCGGCGGAGAAGAAGGCGCTCGAACTCCTCGAGCAGGTGGGGCTCAAGGAGAAGGCTCACGTGAAGCCGTCGACGTTGTCGGGCGGTCAGAAGCAGCGCGTTGCGATCGCCAGAGCGCTGGCGATGAACCCGTCGATCATGTTGTTCGACGAGGCCACCAGTGCGCTGGACCCCGAGATGGTCGGTGACGTGCTCGAGGTGTTGCGTGAACTTGCCGCGGGCGGCATGACGATGGTCGTGGTCACCCACGAGATGGGCTTCGCGCGGGAGGTCTCCTCACGGGTGCTGTTCATGGACGGCGGCAAGATCGTCGAGGACGCACCGCCCGCCGAACTCTTCGACAACCCCAAACATCCGCGGCTGCAGGAGTTTCTGTCGAAGGTTCTTTAGGCAGAGGTTGGGAGTGACTCTCTCCGCTGGCACGGCGGCGATTAGCTCAGATGGCAATCAGGTGCTCTCGGGCGGTTGTGGTTCGTAGTCGCCATAAACGCTTTTCGATCAGCACGTCGGCATCGCTGTTCTGCGGACAACGGATGCCGTGCCAGCAGCCAGCAGCAACCAGCTTGGTCGCCTCCGTCCACCGCTTCGCTTGTGAAGCGTAATCGGGCATTTCGTCAGTCACCGCTGCCAGCTTCGATCGCGGTGGCCTGCTCGCGCAACCGGTCCGAGACCTGACCCAGCCACTCCTTATATGTCAGTGGCTGGGGAGCGTAGTAAACACCGACGGTTCGCACCAAAAACTGTTCCAAGTCCGGTTCCCCACGGGCCCCGCGCAGGTCATCGATCTCCTGCGCCAGCGTCCGCAGGGGCCCGGCGGTGGGATCATCGTTGACGTAGTTGTCGACGATTCCTTGCCAATCGTCGGCTTCCAGATCCCAGTCCTGATGGAAGTGTGCGGCGAAGAATTGATACAAGTGGTTTGAGATCGAGCCATCGTTCATGGTGTGGGGAATCCTGTCAGCACCTACCACCCGCCGTTACCGCCGCCTATGAGCACCACCCTAACGCCGGTGCCTAACTGCCCGGCTGGCCCGGCGTCGGCATGGCTGTAGTCGCCGCTCGGTGCCTCTGCGCTGTGCGCATCCCCGCTGTGACCGCCACCACCGCCGTCCGCAACCTCGTTCGAACACCATGCTGCACAACGTCATCGGCGTGGCGGCCCGCGGTGAAGGCGTCGAGTCCATGTTGCAGCGCTTCACCGAGCCGAGCTGGGGCCGGCGGTCTCCCGAGTGGCGGACTAGTTGTCGACGGCCTGAGTTGTCGGTCGTTGCCGATACCGTCGAATCACGTCAATAGATGCCGCAGCCTCAGGCTGGCCCGGCGTCTCACCTGCTGAGGGGAGCTCGTCATGATTCGACCCCATAACGCCACCGCAACCGCGGTCATCGTGCTCGGCGACGACGAAACTGTCTGCCGCTGTGAACAATTGACGGCTCGCGCCGCGCTGCGATCGACGACCGTCGTCGCGATGTTCGCATTCCCGGCGGGCGCGCCTGCCTCGCACGACGACTTGACCGAGGTCGAAGGAGTCGTCGCCGCACTGGCCCGGGCGATCTCGCTCCGGCTGCCGATATGGATGCCAGAGCCGATGGTGGACCTGAGGCGCGAGCAGCACTATCGCCGCCTGAGTCTGGTGCTGCAGCGGCATGGACTCGACCTGCTCGTGGGCCACGATCTCTGGCCGATGCCGGACACGGGCGGTATGAACGAAATTGACTACGCGTTGCGGCGTGAGGTGCAGGCCGTCGACGACCTCGATCGCGCGGCGCTGGCCTCGGCCGGGGTGGACAGTCTTGAGAGGGTCGTCGAACGGGCAGCCAACGCTTCATCGGCGGCCGCTCACGAAAATGATTGGCCACCAATGCTTCCCCAGGCCCACTTACCGTGGGTCGAGCGTTGCCAGGCCGTCACAGGCTATGTGCGCTGGCTGGTAGACGGTTGTGGTGTGACACGCGCTGCGGCGGCGCGGGTGCTGAACTCGTCGGGTCAACGAACCCCTGACGGCCGGGCATGGCAGTCGCGAACCGTGTCGGCGCTGCTGGACGGGCACTACGACGGCGAAGCAGCCGCATAATTCATGGCGGCTTGACGTGCTACAGAAGTGCTACAGTCGTAGCATGTCAACAGTGGCGTCCCGTGAACTTCGAAACGACACGGCGGGCGTGCTGCGACGGGTCCAAGCGGGCGAAGAAGTCACGATCACGGTGAATGGGCGAGCCGTCGCGATGATCACCGCGGTGCAGCCCAGGCGTCGGCGGTGGGTGTCCAAGGCCGAACTGGTCAGGCGGCTCGAGACCAGCCAGGCGGACCCCGGCCTGCGTGACGACCTCGCAGAGCTCGCCGGTGAAACCACCGACGAACTCGACGAGTTGTGACAACCGATCAGCCCGCCGCCGGCATCCTCGACACCTCGGTGTTCATCGCCGACGAGAGCGGGCGACAACTCGAGACATCGCTGCTTCCTGAGGAACTCGCCACGACTGTGGTGACCCTGGCCGAACTGAACGCGGGTGTGCTCGCCGCGCGGACCTCCGAGATCCGGGCGCGTCGCCTTCGCACATTGGACGCAGTCGCCGACATGATCGCGTTACCGGTCGACGAGGAGGCGGCTCAAATGTGGGCGCTGTTACGCGTCCATCTGGCTGAGGCGGGGCGACGGGTCCGAGTCAATGACCTGTGGATCGCCGCAATCGCAGCCGCCAAGCGCGTGCCCGTGGTCACGCAGGATGGGGACTTCGATGTTCTAGAAGGCGTCGCGGGTCTCGCGATAATCCACGTCTGACTCCGTCGGACGTCGACGCCGAGCCCACTGCGCGCACCGGGATCCGCTCCAGGCATGCGCCAAATTGGTCGCACCCCGCCTACCACTGTGCGCTGACATTAGCGGCGATCTGGTCGGCGATCCTCACCGCCGAGTCGCCAGGGTCGGCGCTGCACGTGTTGATGTCGACGATAATGTTGTTCCGCAGCGTCACCGCGCGTCCGCAGGCCCAGCCGGGAGCACCGGCGTCCCGTTGTGTAGCAATAGTTTTCAGCGTATCGCCCGCGACGGAGATCGGTCCGACCGACCACTGCGACCCGCTCTGCGTGTGGGTGTACTCCTTGCAGACCGGCCACTGCTGGGTAGAGGCGTCCAGGAACGCACGGGCCTTTTCCACCGTGGGAAACAACACCACCGCCTGCTTGAGATAGTGCGTGAAGTCATCGCCGTTGTTGAGGCTCTCATCACGCTCGGCCCGAAAGCCGCTGGCGGCATACACCGGCGCCTCCGCCGCGCCGTCGACGGCCAGGCATTCCGCAGGCGCCATGGTGGCGCTGTTGTCGGACATCGAGGTCTGGGTGTTAGTGACCGTCATCCCGACCGTGCCCATCGCGACGTTCACCTGTTCGGGGCGCAGCAGCAACTCAACCAGCTCACGCTCGACGAGCGGACGCGGAATCATCGTTCGGGTGGTGGTGACCGACTCGGCGTTGCCGACATTGCTGACGCAGCCGGTGACCAGAACGGAGATGACTGCAACCGCCAGTGCGGCCGTGGGTCTGCGCATATTCCCTCCCATGGATCGCGCAACCGATTCGCCGCGCGTCATCCCCCTATGGCGCGCAATGAAGAAATGATGCACCAGCACCGACGAGGCCTAAGCGAGGTCGAACGGTGTTTCCTGGTCACGATGAACAGTGCTTTTCATAACGGGTCGAGCACAGCGCGAAAAAGCCTCGAGGGTGGCCGGACCGCTCGCCGCTCTTACCCCTCCGCTGCGACCAGCGACCCCAACTTGATGTCGGGGTTGTCGCGTTGGAACCCTTCCAGTCGCCACGGCGTCGAAAACAGCACGAGCATCACGCCGTCCGTGCGCGTCAGCACCTCCGCTGACACCTGCCGGTTCATGAACTCGGCGTCGGCAGGATCCACTACCCGCGCGACCTGATACGGCAGCGACTCCAACGAAATCGGTGCGCTGTACTCGGCGGCCATCCGGTGCGTGGCCACCTCGAACTGCATCGGGCCCACCGCGGCCAGCACCGGTGCCTGCTCACCGCGACGGTCGGAGCGCAACACCTGAACCACGCCCTCCTGCTCGAGTTGCTCGATCCCGCGCCGAAACTGCTTGTGCTTACTCGGATCCGTGCCGCGCGCCACCGCGAAATGTTCCGGCGAGAAGCTTGGAATCGGCGGATACTGCACCGCCGCATCGACATACAGCGTGTCGCCCGGCCGCAACGCCGCCGCGTTCGCCAACCCGATCACATCACCTGGCCACGCCGTGTCCAGCGTCGCGCGTTGCTGCCCGAACACCGACTGCGCATACTTCGTCACGAACGGCTTACCCATCGCTGCGTGCGTCAGCACATCACCGCGCTCGAACGTCCCCGACACCACCCGCGCATACGCGATGCGGTCGCGGTGGGAGGAGTCCATCCCGGCCTGCACCTTGAAAACGAAAGCGCTGAAGGGTGATTCGATCGCCCGCAAACTTCCGTCGACATCGACGGCACCGCCCGGCGCGGGCGCAAGGTCCACCAGCACATCGAGAAGCTGGTTCACCCCGAAGTTCAACGCCGCCGAGGTGAACAGCGTCGGTGTCGACTCGCCGACCAAAAACGCCGACCGGTCGTAATCGGAGCCGTCCGCCGACAGCAGCTCGGACTCCTCGACCGCCGTATCCCAATCGACACCGGCCGCAGCGTGCGCATCACAAGCCGCGATGTGCTCCTCGGGTGCCGCGGTCGCGCCACCGGCGGTTCGGGTAAACCGAATGAAGTTGCCGGATCTGCGGTCGAGCACCCCTTTGAAGTCTCCGGCGATGCCCACCGGCCAGGTCAGGGGAGTGGGCCGCAACCCGATCCGTGACTGGATCTCGTCGATCAATTCCAGGGCATGACGACCTGGCCGGTCCCACTTGTTGATCACCGTGATGATCGGGATCCCACGGTGCTTGCATACCTGGAAGAGCTTCAGCGTTTGTGGCTCAAGGCCTTTCGCCGCGTCAATCAGCATCACCGCGCAGTCCACGGCCGTCAGCACCCGGTAGGTGTCCTCAGAGAAGTCGGCGTGGCCCGGGGTGTCGAGCAGGTTGATGACGCATTCGCGGTACGGGAACTGCAGCGCCGTCGAGGTGATCGAGATGCCCCTGGCCTTCTCCATGTCCATCCAGTCCGACACCGTGGAGCGTCTGCCCGCCTTGCCGTGGACCGCGCCGGCCTCCGTGATCGCCCGGGCGTGCAGCGCCAGTGCCTCGGTCAACGTGGACTTGCCGGCGTCGGGATGGCTGATGACCGCGAACGTTCGTCGACGGCTCGCCTCCGCGGAGATACGGCCAGGTCGCGAGGCGTCGGCGGTCGGCGCAGCGGCCAGGGCGTTGTCGGTCATAGCACCCGCGATGGTATTGGCCTTCGAGTCCAAACCGGTAATCGGGCGCTTTGCCGTCAGCGGACAACCTGGCGCGAACCTATCGAACTTGCAACCGTTCCCCGCCATCGCTTCGCAGCTGCAGGGGGTGGGTTCGACCGGATAATTGCTGAAGTTCTCGCGCACGCCACGACACTCTCCCCTGCCATAGGCGGACGGGGCGACCCGACAATCATGGGGCGGCGAGGTTGCGACGCTACGGGGCTGGTGTTATTCGATTGTCCGATCGACGGCATCGCGTCACTGCTACCCGAGACGCGGTGCGGGCGCCGCAATGTGATTGGTTGCCGGAGGGATCCTGGGCAAGAAAGGTGGGCTACACCATGGACCTGGTCGACAATGTGACCGTTCGCCGAGTTGTCGGTGAGTTCGCGGCTCAGCCCGACCAACGACGCGCTCTTGAAGTACTTCGGTCGTGCATGTACGGGGAATTGCTCTTCGACATCACTGGATCAGACGCGCCTGTAGACGGGTCTTTTGCTGCCGGGGCACGACTACAGATCCGCGGCGGCACCGGGCCGGGTGGTGGTCGCGCGCTGTTCGCATTCACGTGCCAGGACGAGATCGCGCGCCTGTACCCGCCGGACACTCAAACTCAGTCGATGGTCACGCCGGCGACGGGCGCGCTGGAGCTGGCGCGGCAACAACGCGATGACTGGCTCTATATCGACCCCGCAGGTCCAACGTGCGCGTTGGCGGCCGCACACATCGATTTTGCCCTGCGGAATCCGAACAATCAGCCACTGAAGACAGCGCTTGCGGCGCTGCACGCCGGCCATACGGACAGGCGCGGCGTCCTGCAGGTGCTCCTGGCGGAGGGTCAGATGCTGCTGGCCGCGGACGAAACATCCGTCCCGGGCAGTGTGACGGTTCGTTCGACGCCGTCGGCCGACGGCTCACGCGCCCTGGTGTGTTTCACCAGCGCTCCAGAGGTCGTTGTTTTCAACGTATCGGATGCTTTTTTTGCGCGCCCCACACAAGAAGTGCTCGACATGATTCGCACGGATGGGTATAGCGGACTCGTCATAAACCCCGCTGGGCCATCAATAACGTTCTCGAGGGACGAAATCGAGAGCGGCTCCGGCTTATCCGGTTAAGCAACGTAACTCCGCAGCAGACTCGATGATGCGTCGAAGACGACCGATCGGCTGCGGCCAGACGCTCAGTCGCAGTTGCCTTCTGGGCGTCGACGTCGATGGCCAGCACGGGTTCACCGAAGATTCCAGCCGACGCATCGACCGATTTCCTCCAGCGCTTCGGACGATAATTCGGGATGCAGCTGGCTGAATCTGCCCATGATGTCGTTGACGCCTTCGGCCAAGGTCATGTCGCCCCAGTCGATCGGCATAGCAACGGCTTCCCGGACTATCGCGATGACCCGATCTGCAACAGCGCTTCCCTCGCTCTCGCCGTAGCGGTCGATGAGCTTTTGGCGATCAACGCCCGGTATAGCCGATTCCCTGATACTGGTAACGACGGCTTCACTGATGCGGTCTGCGTCCATCGAATGGGTCCACCCTAACGGTCGAAACACCGAGCGCTGCAACCATAACGGTGCAAGGCAACTAGACGCACCATCGCCACAGTCAACATCAAGGAACCTGACAGGAAGACCCACCAGGCTGTGACCTGCAGGCCACCGACGACCAATTCCGGTCACACATTCGCTTGCACTACTCTCGTGCACGCCTCTGAAGCAATGCCCTGTGCGCAGGCTCAAAGTGTATGTCGAATAGCGACTGCAGCCATGTCAGTATCGTGTCATCCTGTGCGCCCAGTCCCGGCGTCTCCAAGTTGTCTTCCGCATCGCTCAGGAGCAGCATAAAGTGCCACTCCTTCGAATCGTTGGTAAGACCAAACTCATTGGGTGCATCGGGGAGGGCGAGCATGAAGTCGATTCCGCCGTCGCGGGCCGACCAGCAGACCTGGAGTTTGCAATCACTACGGCGGTAATACACCGCCCACGCTGGACGGTTGCCGTGGACGATGGGTTCCTGCACCTCATCGAGTGTGAAGCCGGCATTCGACAGCGTTGGTTTCAGAAAACGTTCTAGCTCAACCGGCTTCATCGCTAGCTGCCTCCCTCATAAACCCATGAGTTTCCGTGCTGGGTGTAACCGTATGCGGCCGCGTTATACTTGAGGAAGTTGATCTCGAGAGCTGAGAATGATCGCCTCTGCACCGCCGCAATCTGCTCGACGCTTTCGAACCCATCAGGCAAGACATATTCGATACGTGGCACTCCATTCTCCAACTGCGTGCGCAGGAATTGCTCATTCACCTCCCATGTAACAGTTCTCGCTTGTTCATCACTGAGTCCGTGGCTAAGGGCGTTCCAGGTTGCGTCACCGGTGTCGAAGTAGATCCCGCCGTTACTCCGCGCTTCACCGATGTATCCATCATCCATTCCGGCCCACTTCCCTAGAACCACTCGGTCTGCGTTCCCCGTGTCGGGTGGACCCGGCATGTGGTGCGTGGACAGGTCTGCGACTTGCCGGGCCAGATCCAGGGTCGATTGCCCGTTCGCGACGGCGTCGTTGAGATTCGATGCGATTTCGGGAGCGTGAGACGAGTATCCGTCGGAGTAATCCCAAAC
This sequence comes from Mycobacterium sp. 29Ha, assembly GCF_032883055.1. NCBI lineage: Bacteria > Bacillati > Actinomycetota > Actinomycetes > Mycobacteriales > Mycobacteriaceae > Mycobacterium > Mycobacterium sp. 29Ha. Next base: position 62,218 of record NZ_JAMQTI010000027.1, on the reverse strand, counting down.
GCCGGGTGCTGGATACTCTCCAGCGAGCGGTGTTGGAAAGGCTTCGGCGGCAGGGTGGTGTCCACTGGGCACATCGACGAGGTGCGATGGAATGCCCACGCCCGCGATATCGTCGAGCGCTCCTGCTCGTGCGACGAGAGCAGCTTCGCCGCCGAAGATGACACCAGGTGCGGCGATGGCACCCTCGGCTGCCTTCCCGCCGAGGTAATACGCCGCACTCGGAGAGTCGAGCGCATTGTTGACTTCGTCGACTGCCGCTCCAACCGGGTTCGTGATTTGGTCGTTGGTGCTCTCGAGTAGGTCACGCCACGACTCCCACACACCCGGTGCCCCCGGCCCGCCCTGTCCGATCAGGTTTTTGATGCCTTGTTCGGTCTCGAACCAACGATCGGCAAAGCCCTCTGCGAAGCCGGGCGGCGGCATCTTGTCCGGTTCCGGCGGGGTGTAGGGCTTGAGCGGTTGTCGTGCCGCGGACACCATCGCATCCAGGCGCGCTTCGATCTGATCCGGCGGAACACCGTCGCGAAGCATCGTCTGCCGGGCCAACGCCTTGAACTTTTCGACCTTCGCCGGATTCAACGGAACCGGTGCCGCAGAACCGTCGACCCCCTGGGCGCCCGACGGGACGGGTCGTCCGGCGAGCTGATCGAGTGCGCTGTCCAAGCTGTCCGGTTGCGACGCGCTGTCCGCGGATGGCGGTGCTTGCCGTTCCCCAGTGCCGGGCAGCAAAAGGTCCTCCACCGAGGACGCCGTCTTCACCTCAGGAGCCGGGATGCCGGTGGCCCTGGCAATCGCCCCCGCCAGGTCGGCATCCACTCCTTCGCCCTGGGCCAGTACTGCGGCGATCTGCGCTTGCAAGTCGGCGACTTTGGCTGCCACCTTAGCCGCGGCCTCGTCATCCAAATACGCTGTGTCCGGCGGGATTACCTGGTTCGTGGACTCGTCGATCTGTACCGCGGGCGCCTCGGCGGCGAAATCTAGGATGTCCGTGATCTTTTGGGCAACCTGCTCAGCTTGCTGCTGTGCGGCCTCCATGTCGGCGGCCGCTTTGCCCAGGTTCTCCGCCGCCCCCTCGTGCTCACCGGCGGTGGCCACCATAGCCGCACGCGCGGCATCTCCGCCGTCGCCCTCCCACGTGGAAGCCGTCGCCAACGACCGATAGAAGTCCGCCGAATTCGTATGGTTCGCCGCAGCCCCATGGGTGGACGCCGCGAGATCCGCGATTTCGGGCGGCCACTCCCGCAGCTCCCTCAAGTTCAGCGCCACGGCGTCAGCTCAGCGCAGCACCCGCGTCGTCTATTCCGTCGGCGCTGGCGGTGTCCGTCTCCGCATAGCGCGCCGCTGCTTCGCGGTGTCCCTGCGCGTTCGTGGCGAAGTGCTTGGCGAAGCGGGCGCTGTCGGCCTCCCAGGCTGCCAACATCTGCGGCACTGCTGCAGCCGACAAGCCCGCCCCCAGATTCGCCTGGCTCGCCCGCGCGAGCGCCTTCCCATGGGTCGCCAAGAACTCGCTTGCGTGTCCGTCGAGTTGGTCCGCCGCCGCGTGCAGCTCTGTCAGATCAACCTTCAACGGCTCGTTCGGATTCGACACCCCGCACCCCCAGCAAACAGCATTTGATAGCAACCCTACCGCCGTCAGTGACCCGTGCTCGACACCAATATCAGACGCGGATCGGGGCGGTTCAGTGACGGCTGACGCCCGACTCGCGCGCGATGCCACGTAATCGAGCCAGGTCAGGCCAGGATCGATGCGAGTTCTGCGCGAGGTATCGAGACCGTCCGCGGACCAGCGGCCGAGATGGTCCACTGCCCCTGGCTGAGGAAGAACAGCACCGCGTCATCGGTGAGGGCGAAGTTCTTGTACATCCCCGCGCCGATGGGGTTGTCGCCGACGGTCACGCTGGGCAACTGCTTTTCCAAATCGGCCGCCACGAGACGGTCGAGCATCGCGACGGGGTCGGCGTCTGGTTTGAACAGCGCGTCGAATGTGATCGGCGCCTTCTTGCCGAGGTCGAAATTGAGGGCGTCGTAGTTCGTCACCGGATGGGCGCCGCCGAAGTTGACGTACTCCTCGAACACCAGGCTTTCGGTGCCCGAGCCCGGCGCGCCCGACCGGAATGTCTGCGACTTGATGTCGAGCGCTTTGGGCACATCGCGGGCCGGCTGATCCTCGACTAAGTCGATGAACTCGTCGCGTTGATCGGTCAGGACCTCAGCCACCGCGTCTTGGTCCGGGTAGTCGACCGGGAAGCTCATGTCGATCGTGTAGTCGGGCGTCTCGGTGTGGACCGTGCAGAGATTGGCGGCGCCGACCGTTCCCTCGAGCTCCGTGCACGCGGAGGACTCAGCAGCCGCGGCGGTCGGCGCGGCGGAAGTGGTGGCCGTCCCGGACGTTGAGGTTGTCGTTGGCGTCGTCACCGCCTCCGACGACGCCGCCGGCTCGGTGGAACTGTCACACGCCGCCACGGTGAGGATCACCGCGACCGCAATCACGAGGTGCCGGTTCTTCATGCATGGAGCATGCCCCACCCGAGGTCAGCGGCGCGGTCGGCGCGCTGATCTGACGACGGAGGCACGCGCTCGGATTACCGAGCGCCGTCGATTATTGCGGCGCTAGCTTCTTGCGCATCGTCGGGCTCGGAAGCGCGTCGGCGGAGCCACGACCCGTGCGATGATCCCGGAAAGCGGAGGAGTGTGACATGGGGTTTGAGCGAATCGACAACCTACTCAACGCCGTGACGGCCGACGGGTCCCTGCACGGCATCGCCGCCACGGTCGTCGGCCGTGACGGCGTCCTCTACGAGGGCGCGGCCGGCGACGCCCGGCCCGACACCATATTCCGTAATGCGTCGATGACGAAGGCCGTGGCGACCACCGCGGCGCTGCAGCTCCTCGAGGAGGGGCGCCTCGACCTCGACGCGACGGTGGCCTCGATCCTCCCCGAGTTCGGCGAGCTCCAGGTCCTCGACGGGTTCGAAGACGGGCAACCGGTCCTACGCCCGCCCAAGACCCAGGCCACCGTCCGTCAGCTGATGAACCACACGTCCGGCTGCGGCTACTTCTTCCTCAACGAGAAGCTCCACAAGTACTGCATGGAGCACGGATTTCCTCACGTGCTCACCGGGCTCAAACAGAGCATCAGCTCGCCGCTCGTCCACGACCCCGGCACCGTCTGGGAGTACGGCGTCAGCACCGACTGGGTCGGCCAGGTCGTCGAGGCCGTCAGCGGCCGGACGCTGGGCGACTACCTCGCCGAGAATGTCTACGGCCCGCTCGGCATGACGGACTCGACATTCACCCCGACCGACGAACAGCGCGCGCGCTTCCTGCCCGTCCTCACCAGGGCGGCGGACGGCAGCCTGGTGCCGACCCAGATCGACCTCGATGTCGAGCAGGAATGGCATTCAGGCGGCCACGGGTCCTACGGGACGATTCGCGACTACGGGCGGTTTGTCCGCGCGTGGGTCAACGGCGGCGAGCTCGACGGCAGGCGCATCCTCAACGAGGCGACGGTGGAGCTCGCGCTGCGGGACCACCTCGACGGGGCGCCGCTGCCCAAGAAGCTGGAGCCGACTGTCCCCGAGCTGGCCAACCCGGTCGAGCTGCTCGATGTGCCGCAGGGGTGGGGCCTGGGGTTCCACGTGTACTCGATCGATCTGCCCGGCATGCGCAGCGCCGGCTCGGGCGACTGGTCGGGACTGTTCAACACCTATTTCTGGGTCGACCGCAAGGCAGGGATCGGCGCCGTCATCGCCACGCAACTGCTGCCCTTCTTCGACAAGAAGATGGTCGAGACCGCGCTGGGCTTCGAGGCCGCCGTCTACGCCGAGCTGCGCGCGGCGGTGTCCTGAGCACTGACGCCGCGCGGCCCCGACCGCTGTGGGAGGATTCAACGCATTCGCATCGGCGTGATGATGCGATGCGCGGGGGGTTCCGCCTGGTTCCACACCCTCGACAGGGTTGTCGTCGGCGCATCTGTCACGCCTGGAAAAGCCCGAAAGATGTTTGGAGTTTCCATGTCCACCCACAGGGTTTCTGAGCAGGATCGTGCCCCGATTACCACGGCGCTCGTCTGGCTCGGTGGCGGCGAGCGGCGCGAGGTCGGCGCTCGCCACGAGCGGTCCACCCTGGCCAGTGCCGGGGCGGTGGTGCTGCTCGCCGCGATGCTCGCCTGGCTGGTCGCGGCCGTCGCCCTGACCGAGTCGACGACTTGGCCGGTCGCGGCCGTCGTCGCTGTGACGGCAGGGTTTGGGCTGCTGGTCGGTGCGGTGAGCCGCACGATCGCCTCGGGCGCGATTCGTCGTGGCTCCGATGTCGTGGGACGTGCTGCCGTCCTGTTCGCCGTCGGGCTCGTGGTCGGCGAACTCGCTGCCGTCGTCGTGTTCTCCGGATCGATCGATCGGCTGCTCGGCGAGCAGGCGGCGCGCACCGCCGAGTCCACCCCGGCCGCATCGCAAGCCGCGGACGACCTGGACCGGACCCACATGGCCCGCGGCGGGCTCGACGAAGCTGTGGAGCAGGCCGTGCAACGACGTCAGGAGGCCCTGGTGGTCGCCCGTTGTGAGTTCAACCCCCGGCCCGACTGCCCGCAAATCACGATTACCGGCGTTCCCGGCGCCGGACCTGAAACCCGCACGGCGAACGACTATCTCGCCGATGCCCAGCGGACGCTCGACTCCGCGTTGGCCGAGCGGGACCGGCAGGCAGCCGTGCTCGATGCCCAGATTGCCGATGGCGAGCGGGCGCTGGCGCAGGCCCGGCAGGACGCGATGGCCGATACGGATCGCGGGCTGGGCGCTCGATGGGTCGCGATGAACGACCACACGCTGGCCGATTCGGGTGCTCTCGTCATGCGCCTGCTCGTCGACGGATTCTTCGTCCTGCTCAGCTTGCTGCCCCTGATCCTCAAACTGTGGCGGGGCGAGACGTCGCAGGATCGCGTTGTTGCCGCCGATGTCGAGCGGGATACAGCGGAACTCCACGCCGACACCGCGATCGCGGTGAAGCGCGCTGAGGTGCGCGCAGCCATCGACAACATGTGGGCCGAACAGCAGCTGGCCAGTGCCCGCATGGCCGTCGAGGCCCAGCTCGAGATCGATCGCGAGCAGCAACGCCGCCGGGTGATCGAGGCGACCAAGCCGGCGGTGACCGCACGATCGGAGCGCATACCCCAGGCCGCGATTGAGGATGTGTTCCTACCGATCGCCGCCGAGGCCGAAGCGGCCAGCCTCTTACCGGCCGAGTTGCCGGCGGTGGTGGACACACACGAGAGCGCCCCAGAGGGCGACGGCGCGGTGGAGCGGTCCGGACGTCCGCTGATCCCGGCCATTCCGGACGTCACCCGGGCCGCCGCGCGCTGGATTCGCCCGCTGGTGCCGCCGATCCTCATCAACGCGATCGACACCACCACCAAGCCGCTGCGGGGCGTGCGGCAGATCTTCGAGGAGACCGAGGAGATTCACATCTCCATGCGACGCACCCACAGGGTGAAAGCTCACATGGAGGAGACCGAAGACGTTGCAGCAGAACGCGGATTCGTTGCGGATGCGGCGGGCACGCGGCATGCGACGACGGTCGAGCGCGATGACCGCGGACCCAGTCTCGGCGGTGCCGAACAGGTGTCACCCGCCGTGGTGAAGGGCGAGGATCGGGCCGAACTCGCCGGGGGAAGCACCCGTGCAGTGCGTGGGCACCGCGGCTCCCGGGAACTACCGCCGCCGCGTTAGCGTCGCTGGCTCACCGGGCCACGGCGTAGCGAAGGTGCGCCACGCCTGGCGCATGGAGGACGCGAACGAGTTGCAGCTCGGGGACGCCCGCTTCGAAGCCGTCGAACAGGCGCTCGCCGGAACCGAGGATCACCGGCGACACCTGCAGGTCGATCTCGTCGACCAGCCCGGCCTTGATCGCCTGCCGCGCGCAGGATGCGCCACCGGCGATCGAGATGTCCCGGTCGCCGGCCGCCGCCTGAGCTTGTGCGTAGGCAGCTTCGATTCCGTCTGTCACGAAGTGGAAGGTGGTGCCGCCTTTCATCTCGATGGGCTCGTGTGCGTAGTGGGTGAGGACGAAGACCGGGCAGTGGTAGGGCGGCTCGTCGCCCCACCACCCTTTCCAGTCCGAATCCGCCCACTCGCCACGGATGGGCCCGAACATGTTGCGGCCCATGATCGTTGCCCCCATGCCGTCGAGCATCTCCGACATCACCTGTCGGTTCACGGGGTGATCGCTGGCCGGCCCGATATGCCAACCATGCACCTTGATCCCACCCACTCCGAGGGGGTTCTCCTCGCTCTGGTCGGGTCCGGCGACATAGCCGTCCGCCGAGATCGACATCGACAGGTTGGTTCGCGTCATACCCAAGGAGACCACCTGGCCCGCCGAAACTCATCGGCTAGTTCTGCGGCTGGTCTTCCCGCCAGATCTCGAGCACGTTGACATAGGGGTCGGGACTGACCGACAGCGCGCCGACGAAGGGATGCTCGAGCGCGAAGATCAGATACATCACGAAGCCCATCAGGCCCGCGGTCAGGCCGACCGCCACAGCGTGGATGAGCAAGTCGCGGGTCCCGAACAGGAACGTGAAGGCCATCACGACCGCACCGCCGCCGAGCAGCAGTACCCACAGTTCGCCGGGGACCGCCGACTCGCCCGTCGACACCCGAAGCTTGCGGTTGTGGCTCAGGTCGTTCAACTTCACGATGTCGTGGTCGAAGAAGGCGATCTCGTTGCGGCTCTGCGGCTCTACCTTGAGGAAGGTCGACCAGAGGGCGGACATGTGCTCGGACTCCTCCTCGATGGTCTCGCCTCGCCGCATCCGAGGTAGTTCGTCGTTGATCACGTCTTCGGTGTACGCGACGAGTCGCTGCCGCACCTCGAGCCGGTACTCCGGAGGAATCGCCGTGGAGTCCCGAAGAAGGTCGGCGATCGCGCTGGCCTCCGCGGCGGTCGCGTCCTCGGCTTCGCCGAACTGTTCCCATACGACGACCACGACGAAGGCGACCAGCACTGCGTAGAGCACGCCTGCGAGCTGGAATACATCGCCCGACATCCCGCTCGCCGCCTCGAGGCGGGTGTGGGACACCGCTTTTCGAAAGACGATCAACCCACCCACCGACGCCGCGACGACGAACGTCACCGCGCAGAACCCGAGCACGGCAGCGGGCAATTGCAGAAGCCAGATCACAGGACCCCCCGATAGCGCGGACGCGTCGTCAGTATGACCGCGAATCCCACGCCGTTCGGTCACATTCGTCGTTGGTGACGGTGTGTCCGAGATGCCTAGCCAGATAACGAAACCCGCAGGCTCGGACTATCGCGAACAGCGAGGCTCAGGCCGCGCGTCGATCCGTCCACTCCGCCACCGCGCCGGCGGGGACAGCCGCAAGCCGGTTTTCTCGCACGGGACGGTAGCTCTGGAGATACCGGTCGATCTGCTCGCGCCGCAAGGGCCGCTCCCAGATGTTCGCACCGTCGATGTCGATGCCGCTGTCATTGGATGCCGCGCGCTTGCGGGCACCGATGCGGAAGCCCGCGACCGTCGCGACCATCAGCACGACCAAGACGGCGCCGATGACCCCGGCCAGCGGACTCGCGGCGGCAAGTGAGTAGACGAACGTTCCAAGGGCGACGAACGTCAACAGGAACAACACATAGGCCACATTCGTCGGAGAAACGCGACCCAACACCTTCATCATCACTCTCACCTTTACCCGATACAAAACGCTACGCGTATCGTAGCGCTACGCTTAGTGTAGCGTTTCGACGACGACACTTATTCCCGGCCACCAGGAGGGCTTGATGCCGCAGCGCCGGACCACGGACGAACGCATTGCCGACGCCACCTTGGCGCTGCTCCGCACCAAAGGCGCGCGCTCGGTGACGGTCGAGGCGGTGGCGGCGCGCTCGGGCATCGCCAAGACGACGATCTATCGCCGGCACCGCGATCGGCGCGAGATGCTGTCCGCCGCGTTGACGGGAATCGCCACTCCCGGACCGCTCGCCGACGACGCCAAGGCACCGGATCGATTGCGGTGGCTCATCCACGAAGCGGTCAAGGTCATCGACGATGGAATCGGCTTCGGCGGCCTGGCATCCCTGCTCACCGACGACGACCCCGACTTCACCAAGATCTTCCGCCGCATCCTCGCTCGTCAGCGGGCCAAACTGGAGTCAGTCATCGAAGAAGCCACGGCCGACGGGTCGTTTCGCTCCGACGTCGACGGTGCGACTCTCGTCGACGCCATCGTCGGTGCGCACATCGCCGAACGCTCCCGCGCGGGCCGCATCGCCGCCGGATCGGAGCAGCGATCGTTCGATCTCTTCCGGCCGAGCGTGCTCGCATGAGTTTCCGAGGATCTCCATTCGGCTCGTTTCCGGGCCGGCCGTGCAAAGCTGTTCATCGTCGGGCGAGTATGTGAGGGGTGCAGTGTCGACGTGTACGACGTGCGGGACGCATGCAGGTCCCGCGGAGGGAGTCTGTGAGAACTGCGGTGCCGCATTGACGGCGATCCGACAACTCGCGGTGCCCAGGTCAGCTCCGGGCGCCGATGGCCAGGAGCCGGATCGCGATGAGAATCAGCTCGGGGCGATTGTGCTGCTCACCGACCGCGGCATCGAGCACACGCGCAACGAAGACGCCGGCGCAGCGGGAATCGTGCTCAACAGCGCGGGGGACCGGCCGCGCGCGATCGCCGCCGTGGTGTGCGACGGTGTCTCCACCTCCGCCGACGCGCAGAATGCGTCGAGGGCCGCGTCGGCGGCAGGCGTCGACGCAATGCTGAAGGCACTGGCCGCATCCCGCGACATCCCGTCGGTGATGGTGGCCGGACTCGCTGATGGAGCGAAGGCGGCCGCGGAATCCACGTCGCCCGAAGGATTCAGCCCTGCCTCATGCACCTACACAGCTGCCGTCGTCGTTCCGGCCGAGGGTGGACAGGTGCAGATCGCGATCGCCAACGTCGGGGACAGCAGGGTGTACTGGCTCCCCGAGCCGCCCGCGCAGCCGCAACGTCTGACCGTCGACGACACCGTTGCGCAGCAATTGATCTCGGCGGGCATACCGGCCGACTCGCCCGCCGTGCTGCGCGGGGAGCACACCCTGACCCGGTGGTTCGGTCGCGATGCCGATCGGGAATGGGACGAATCAAGCGTTTATACGATGACCACCGCCGACCGGGGCGTCCTGGTGCTGTGCTCGGACGGACTGCACAACTACCTGCCCGAGGCCGCCGACATCGCTCAGTTCTGCAACGGAACGGCACCGGACGAGGCCGCCCGCGCGCTGATCGATCACGCATTGCAGGCCGGCGGTCACGACAACATCACCGTGATCGTCATTCCGATCGGACCTCATGAGTTGGGTTGAGCCGCGTCGACTTTGCCCGTGATAATGGACTCCCGGTTGAGGACCAATATGACTGTGTGCCAACCTCATAGCGACTTTGTCGCTCAACTACTACCGTCGCGAACAATGTCAGCGACTTTGTCGCTCTGAGCTTGGCACCAACCACATATGGTCTCGCTGAGCCGCGAAGTCCTTGACGCAGGAAAGCCGAATCAGGCCGACGTCATCGCCTTGTCGTGCTCCATCACCTCGACGGCCGCGCGCTCACCGGAGCGGACCGCCCCATCGATGAACCCGTACATGCGCGCCGAGCTCTCCGTGCCCGCCCAGTGGATCCGCCCGCACGGCTCCCGAAGCGCCGGGCCAAACTCCGTCAACACACCCGGCGGTGTGTGCGCAATCATGCCGCCGCCCGAATACCGCTCGATCGTCCAGTTCTGCTCGACGTAGTCGACCGGCGTCAGCGCCTTGTCGCCGAACCGCTCGGCCACCGCCGCGAGCACCGCTTGCCGACGTTCTGCCTCACTGAGTTTCGTCATCTCGCGTGCGACGGGTCCTTCGGTGATGACCGTCAGGCTCCCGGGTGTCCCCTTGTCTGTGCAGGAGTCGATCGTCAAGTTCGCCATCGATCCCGGCGCGAACGACTGACCCGACAGGCCGTCGGCCCGCCAGAACGGTTCGTCGTAGATCACCGCGATCTTGTACACCGCGCCCGACGGCATCCGTTGCTGCAGGAACGCTCGATCCACGGGAAGCATTGGCTCGAAGATGATTTGGGACACGATGCTCACCGGCACGGCAACGATCGCCCGACGTGCCCGGACCACCATGTCGTCGGACCGGACCGTGACGCCGCCGTCGTCCTGGGTGACGCTGCGCACCGGCTGCGACAGATGAATCACATCGCCCAGCTCGGCGGCAATCGCGCGATGGATCGCGCCCATCCCGCCGACCGGCCGCTCATCCTCGGCCCCATCCTTGACGCCGAGCACAAAGCTCGGCCCGCCGGCCGAGGCCATTTGATACAACACGAACAGCAGCGAAATCTCCGATGCTGCAGAGGTATACAGCCCGGAGACCGAATAATCGAGTAACTGGTGAGCGGGCTTGGACAGCGTATTGCGGTCCAGCCACTCCGCCCATGTGGTCTGATCCCACTTCTTCGCCTTCGGCGCATCCCACGGGGCCTCCGGCGGAATCGACTTGCACATCGAGGTCAGCTCGAGGAAGACCTTGCCGATGTTCGCCACCGCCCACGGGCTCATCGACAACGGGATCGTGCCCTTGTACTTGTACGCCTTCCCGTCGACGTACATCATCGCCTCGCCGTCGGTGTACTGCTTGTAGCTCGGGATGCCGAACTCCTTCATCAGCGCATAGATGGCGTCTTGGCCCGGCCCGATCCACGCGCCGCCCCGATCGATCCACAACCCGTCGTCTCGAGTCTCGGTCCACGTGCGGCCGCCCACCCGGTCGCGCGCCTCCAGCAGCGCGACCGAATGCCCCGCCTGCTTCAAGCGCAACGCCGCGGTCAGTCCGCCGAACCCGGCACCCACGACGCAGTAATCAACATCCATGGCACACCCCAGCTGTCCGTCGCGCCGGCCCCGAACCAACGCGTTCGCTTATTAGACATACGCCTAATTGAACAGTGTGTCAATAGGGCAGTGCGGAGCAACAGCAAATTTGTTACAACGACCGTCAATAGGTACAAACACGGGTTGACGTGCCAGTTAGAACAAAGACGGCCTAGTAATTGCGAAGTGTAGTAACTACCGCGCCGGTACGACTGCGGGCACCGCCGCGACGCCTGGGACCGCACCCGGCACCGCAGGCAACGGTGCAGGCGGTGGGGGAGTCGGGGTGTTGATGATGCGCAGGATGTCCGGCTTCATCTGCTGCAGCTGCGCACCCCAATAGCCCCAGCTGTGCGTGCCGTTCGGCGGGAAGTTGAACACCGCATTGCGGCCGCCCGCGGCCTGGTACTTCTCCTGGAACTCCTTGTTCGTACTCAGCGTGATGTTCTCCAGGTACGACGCGCTGAACTGCGTTCCGAAACCACCACCGCCGGCGTCGAGGTCGGAGCTCGTGCCGTTGCCGCAGTACACCCAGATCGCCGTACGGTTGGCCACCAGTCGATTGATGTTGAGCATCGGGTCATTTCGCTGCCACGCAGGGTTGTTCGGCGGCCCCCACATGTCGGCGGCCTTGAAGCCGCCGGCGTCCATCATCGCGAAGCCGATCAAGGTCGGCCACATACCTTTCGACGGGTTCAGGTATCCCGACAGGGACGCGGCGAAGAAGAACTGCTGCGGATGCCATGCGGCCAATGTCAGGGCGGCGCCACCCGACATCGACAGCCCCACAACCGCATTGCCGCGCGGATCCTGTCCTTTGTTGGCCATCAGCCAGCTCGGCAGCTCGTTGGTCAGGAACGTCTCCCATTTGTAGGTGACCGTTCCGTTGAAGCCTCGCGCCGGCGCGTACCAGTCGCTGTAGAAACTCGACTGCCCGCCGACGGGCATCACGACCGACACACCGGATTCGTAGAACCACTCGAAGGCCGCGGTGTTGATGTCCCAGCCGTTGAAGTCCTCCTGCGCGCGAAGGCCGTCGAGCAGATACACCGAATGCGGCCCACCGCCCTGGAACTGGACCTTGATGTCGCGGCCCATCGACGGCGACGGCACCATCAGCGTCTCGACCGGCAGGCCGTCGCGCGAATAGGCCGAGGACTGCGGCGACGGAACGACCATCAGAGCCGCAGCCATCATCAGGGCACAGACGACCAGCCTGCCGACACGACGCGCGAATCCCTCCACCACGGCGCGAAACTAACAACCCCGCTGCATACTCTTGCGCTCCCGCGCTCGGCAGTGATCAGTCTGTTATCGGGATGAGATCCGTCGTGACACTTCGCCGTAGCGCTCGATGCGGTCCTCATCGGCCAAAGCGTTGTACAGCACGATGCGCGTCGCGCGCTCCCTGTACTTCGAAACCACGGCGTCGGCCAGCCCGTCCCACGTCGACTCCGTCGCGAACTGAGCGATGTGCTCGTCGGTGATCTGCGCGGCCATGCCCTTGAAATCGCCGGCCTTCTGCTTCTCGCGGATCCGCGCCGTCGTTCCCTCGAACCCTGCCTCGTCCCAGATGAACGCGTAGTTCGGTGTGCTCCCATAGAAGCTCATGCTCGTGCGGACCAGTTCGCGCTCACGATCCCGTTCCTCGTCGCTGTCCCCGACGATCGTCATGACCGGCACGATCACCGCGACGTCCGACGCTGACCGGCCCGACTTCGCCGCGCCCTCAGCGATATTCGGCACCACATGCCGCGTGATGTAGCCCGGCTCGCCCAGCGGATGCACGTGCACGCCGTCGGCCACCTCGCCGGCCATGCGCAGCATCCACGGATTGACCGCCGCGATGTCGACTTTCGGATCCGGCGCGCCGATCGGTCCCGCGCTCCACTGCGGCGTGATGAAGTCCATGTCGTAGAAGTCGCCGTGGTGGTCCAGCCGGCCTGTCCGGAATGCGTTGAAGCACGCCTTGACTGCCCGTACGTAATCGCGCAGCCGCGGACCGGGACGCTCGAACTCCGCGCCGTAGCGCCGCACCACATGCGTGCGCACCTGCGTGCCCAGTCCGAGCCGGAACTTACCGCCCGTCGCCTCTTGCAGTTCCCACGCCGCAGCCGCCGTGACGAACGGGCTGCGGGGGAACGCCACCGCCACACCCGTCGACAGGTCAAGGCCCGGCGCGGCCTGCGAAGCCACCGCCGCATTCAGATACGCGGTCCGGCCGGTCTCGGTGAACAACAACCCGGAGAACCCGGCCGCTTCTGTGCGGGCGGCGAGCGCCCCGATCTTCTGCAACGGCTGCGGCGTGATCATCGCGTCGACATACACAGGGGCACGGTACGCCCGCCCTGACGTAGGCTGCCGACATGGAACTACTACGTGACGTAGTTGTACTGCTGCACATCGTCGGCTTCGCCGTCACCTTCGGCGCGTGGGTCACCGAGGCAGTCGCCAGGCGGTTCAGCTTCACCCGGGTCATGGACTACGGGCTGCTGCTGTCGCTGCTCACCGGATTGGCACTGGCCGCGCCATGGCCCGCGGGCATCGACTTGAACTACCCGAAGATCGGCATCAAGCTCGTCATCCTCATCGTGATCGGCGGCGTGCTCGGTATGGGCAGCGCCCGGCAGAAGCGCTCCGGAGCGCCCGTGCCGCGTCCGCTGTTCGTCACCGTCGGAGTGTTGTCATTCGTCGCGGCCGCCATCGCCGTGCTGTGGTAGCTGGGGTTTCGTCACTACGATCGGCGGGGTGGGCCCTCCGACGGCCACCCGATGGCAAACGCTCTACCGCCGGTTCCTGGCGCTGGTGGTACGGCCGACCGCGCCGGCGCTCTGGCTCGGCGTGCTCGTGGGGGCTGCGTTCATCGCCGTCGAATGGCTGCTGGTCGTCCAGCTGAAAAGAGTCGCGCCGGAGAACGCTTTCGGCGCCGTCTTCCTGCTCGGCGTGCTGGTGGTGTCCGCCGGCTGGGGCTTCGGCCTTGCCGTCGCGACGTCGCTGGCCAGTGCCGCGGTCTACGTCTACATCCACAGCGAGGGGGCCGACAGCTTCGTCCCGGCAGTCCTGGTGTTCCTCAGTTTGGCGCTGCTGGCCAACGTGTTGGTGGGACAGGCTCGACTTCGTGCACTCGAGGCCGAGCAGCGCCGGCTGGAAGCCGACCTCTCGGCCGAACTCGCACGCTCGACGCTGCGTGCCGAGGACCTCAATGCCGCACTGGACGCCGCCGGCCGCCGCATCGCCGACGCACTCGATCTGCCGTTCGCCGTACTGGATCCGTCAGACGTGCCCGGCGACGACGAACGCGCGGCCATCGCGCTGCGCGACGGCGGTGATGTGGTGGGGACTTTGGTGGTGCCGTCGGACCTGCCCGCCGCGGGGCATCGGCGCGTCGAACGGATGGTCCCGTCGCTCGAGGCGTTGATGGCGGCCACCCGTGATCGCCAGGAGATCACCGGCGAGGTGACCGCACTGGCCACCCAGCAAGCCGCGCTGCGCGCCGTCGCGACGTTGGTGGCACGCGGCGCCGAGCCGTCCGAGGTGTATCGGGTCGCGGTAGCCGAGCTGGCGCGCGGACTCGGCGTCGAGCATGTCACACTCGTGGGCTACGACGAGGACGACGTCGGCGTCGTGCTCGCCACCCGTGACAGCCCGGACCGCATGGCAATGACTGTGGGCGAACGGTTTTCGCTCGACGGGCACAGCCTGAGCGCACAGATCGTCGATACCGGCACGCCGGCGCGCATCGACGACTACAGCGCCGCGGAGGGCCCTATCGCCGACCGGATGCGCGGGCTGAACGTGTGCTCCGGTGTGGGTGCTCCCGTCGTGGTCGACGGCGAGGTTCGCGCCGCCCTGATGGTGGGTTCGATTGTCGCGCAACCATTACCGACGGGAACCGAAGACCAGGTGTCCGACTTCGCCGATCTGATCGCGACGGCGATCTACAACGCGGAGAACCGCGCCGCGCTCAAGGCCTCACGTACCCGCATCGTCGCCGCGGCCGACGAGGCGCGCCGGGGCTTCGAGCGCGATCTGCACGACGGAGCGCAGCAGCGGATCGTGTCACTCGGCCTGCAACTGCGGGCGTTGGAGGCTTCCGAGCACGGGTCGACGCGCGAGGGCATCGACAGGGCAGTCGCGGACCTGATGGAAATACATGAACAGCTGCAAGAGATCTCGCGCGGCATCCATCCGGCGATCCTCTCGCGAGGTGGGCTGGGACCGGCGATCAAGACGTTGGCCCGACGATCTGCGGTGCCCGTCGCGCTGGACGCCGACGTGGACCGCCGACTGGCCGAAACGATTGAGGTGGCGGCGTACTACGTTGTCGCCGAAGCGCTGACGAACACCGCGAAGCACGCCCAGGCGTCGGAGGTTCAGTTACACGCATCGTCTGACGATGTCGAGCTTCGCATGACGATCAGTGACGACGGCGTCGGAGGAGCGACGATCGGCGGCGGGTCGGGGTTGATCGGGCTCAAGGACCGGGTCGAGGCGGTGTCGGGCCGGTTGGAGATCGTGAGTGCACAAGGGTCGGGCACGACGTTGCACGTGACGATCCCGCTGAATGGTTGACGGTCGCGGGGGCTTTCTGCCGGCGTAGCGCGTCTTCAGCGACCAGATCGTCGATCGAAAGACTTTCTCCACGGCAATGCGTTTTCCACGTCTTGGCGATCACGATCATGAACGCGACGGCGACGATGAGCAGTGCAACTGCGGTCACTGCCATCAAAATAATTGCGTTGGTTGCGATGTCGACCCCTTGGTTCGCTGGCGCCTACGGCACCACTCATCGCGAAGTAGACTCCCAGTACACGCCTGATCAGCACCGATGTCAACAGCACCTGGCCCAGAGGCGAGGCGGAAAATGATTGCGCCCCAAATAATTTAAGAGCGTATGCTTGGGGGATCGGCGGTATCTCGTCATATGATCGTTCAAGGTCGTGTCGTCGTCGATTCGCAGTATCCGGCCGATTCTCGGTCAAGACGGGAGCGTCGCAATGACGCTGAACCAACCTTTGCCCACCGGCGTCACCACTGCGCCGCGCTCTTCTCCGGAACACACGCCCCGATTGCGCTTGAAGCCCAAGGGCCGCATAAGCGGATACGTAGACGGCGCGTGGTGGCCGCACAGCGACGACCTCGCCACACAACTGCCTGATCTGCTGGCAGTGCTCTCCGTTCGACTTGGCCCCATTGACCGGGTGTTGTTCAACGTCAATGAATGGGTGCCGCCGCCCAGGAAACTCTCCGCCGGCGGGCGAGCGGTTCGACTGGACGGCTACCAGCGTCAGCCGGCCCACACGATCGAAGTTCTCGGCTTCAGCGGCGGGGGCAGGATTGCCTTACTCGTCGTTCCCGCGGACTCCGACCCGGACGAGGCGCACGCCACGCTGATGGCCGCCGCGACACCGCACGACAAGTCAACTGTCGACGGGCTTCTCCTCATGACCGACCGTCATGCCGAACAGACAAGGAAGATGTGATGACTTCACCGACAATGTTTCGAACGCCCTACGACATTCGTGTCGACCTCGTCAAAGACACCATCATGGCTCGCACCAAGCTCGATGACAAAGATGCAGCCGACCTGGCTGTAGACATCCTCAAGGTGTTGACCTCGATTCCCGAGAAGATGCGCTGACGCAACGACCATGACAGTCACCGTGACACTCCCCGACGGCGGAACCGACGAATACATGCGGTTCGGCGACACCTACGTCAAGCACGACAACGGGACGCTCGACGTCATCCGCGGCGGCTCCAAACAGGCCTACCAGTACGCGCCGGGTGCGTGGACAGAAGTCGATGGTGACCAGAAGACCTGGAAGACAGGCCGTTTCTGGGGTTGAGCACCGCAGCGGTCGATCCGGCGGCCAGACGAACAGGTGTACCGTCAAAGGTGTTGGGAACCCAGCCACTCCGGAATGGGACAGCCGTCATCCGCTGATCTCGCCGAGCAACCGCTCACGCCCGGCTACACAGGTACCAACCGCACGTCTGGATCAACTTGAAACCCCTAACGACTCTTCCTTCATTGACTAATTCCGTTGTCGAGCGATCACTTTCCGATCCGGCGCGCTTCGGAATTCTCACCACGTATCCGCCGACTGCGTGCGGACTCGCCACCTTCAGTGCGGCACTGGCCAAAGGATTGACCGCCGATGGCGCCGAGGTCAGCGTGGTGCGGGTGGCCGACGGATCGTCGTCTTCGAGCGCCCGCGTCGTGGGTGAGCTCATCGCCGACTCACCGGCATCTGTCTCCGCAGCTTCGGAATTGCTCAACCAAAGCGACGTCGCGATCATTCAGCATGAGTACGGCATCTACGGCGGTGTCGACGGTGACGATGTCGTCGACGTCATCGAGGGCCTGCGCGTACCGTCGATCGTGGTCGCTCACACTGTGCTGAAAGAGCCGACGGCACACCAGCGCTCAGTGCTCGAGGCCGTCACCGCAGCAGCGGATCGCGTGGTCGTGATGTCGGAGGCGGCCAGTCAACGACTGTGCCTGACCTTCAACGTCGACCGGCGGAAGATCATCACCATTCCGCACGGCGCGGCTGTCCCGACGGCCGCTGCGGTGAAGCAGGCGGGCAGACCCACCTTGCTGACCTGGGGTCTCTTGGGTCCGGGTAAGGGTATCGAGAGGGTGATCGGCGCGATGGGTTCACTTGCGCACCTTTCCGGCCGCCCGCGGTACCTCGTCGCCGGGCAGACGCATCCCAAAGTGCTTGTCGCACAGGGCGAGGCGTACCGCAACGGATGTATCGAGCAGGCACGTCGCAGCGGGCTGGCCGACTCCGTCTTCTTCGACTCCGACTATCGCGACGTCGCGTCGCTGAGCGCTCTCGCTCAGTCCGCAAGCGTGGTGGTGCTGCCCTACGACTCCACCGATCAGGTCACCTCCGGCGTGCTGGTGGACGCCATCGCCAGTGGCCGGCCCGTCGTCGCCACGGCCTTCCCCCACGCCAACGAGCTGCTGGCCAGCGGGGCGGGAATCGTCGTCGACCACAGCGATCCCGAGGCACTCGCGCTGGCGCTGCGCCAGGTCATCACCGACCCTCGCGTGGCAGGCTCCATGGCCGCGGAGGCCCGTCGACTCGCGCCGACGATGTCGTGGCGAGTGGTCGCCGGCGCCTATCTGCATCTGGCCCACCGCGTGCTCGCTGAACGGCCGGCGTTCGTATGACCGCCCCCATCCCGACCCCGGTGTTCGACCACCTCGAGCGAATGACAGACCATCGCGGCACGTTCGAGCATGCGCAGTTAGCCGAGCCCGATCCCGTGCACGGCTATTGCACCGACGACATGGCGCGGGTGCTGGTGGTCACCACTCGACAGCCCGGGCTGGAACGCACCCTCAATGGTGTCGCCGGTACGGCAGTGCGGTTTCTCGGCGAAGCGCAGGCTCTCACCGGCGCCTGTCGCAACCGGATGGACAGCAAGGGCAAGTGGACGGACGAACCCGCCGTGGAGGACGCTTGGGGGCGCTGCCTGTGGGGTCTGGGAACCGCCGCCGCGCACAGTGACGTCGTCTGGGCCCGACAATCGGCGATCATGCAGTTCGAGCGCGGTGCGCAGGAGCGGTCGCCGTGGCCACGCGCGATGGCGTTCGCGGCGCTGGGCGCCGCCGAGATGCTGGCGTTCGATCCCGAGAATCGCGCGGCGCGGCTACTGATCATTGATTACGCGGCCTCGCTCGCCGAACCGAACGGGGACCCGGCGTGGCCGTGGCCCGAGCCGCGACTCACCTACGCGAACGCGGTCCTCCCCGAGGCGATGATCGCCGCGGGCGCCGTGCTCGAGGACGGGTCACTGCGGCAACGCGGGCTGGATCTGCTGGCCTGGCTGCTCGACGTGGAAACGATCGACGGTCAGCTCTCGGTCACTCCGGTGGCAGGCAGAGGGCCCGGTGAGAAAGGGCCCGCGTTCGATCAGCAGCCGATCGAGGTGTCCACGCTCGCCGATGCCTGCGCCCGTGCGGCCACCGTCGACAGCGACGCGATGTGGCCGGACGGCGTCCGTGCCGCGGCGGCGTGGTTCCAGGGTGCCAACGACGCGGGGCAGCTGATGTGGGACCCCGAGACCGGTGGCGGATTCGACGGCTTGCACGCCGACGCGGTGAACCGCAACCAGGGCGCGGAGTCCACGCTTGCTGTTCTCTCGACGTTGCAGCACGCACAACGCTTTTCTGCAGTGCCGCAATGACTTCGGTTCAGGTCGGGCTCGTGACACGCAGCCCGCTTCGACTCGCAGCCGATACGTCGCGGGTCATCACCAAATTGTTCGTCCCCGGGCAGGAGGGTTTCGAGCATCAGGACTCCCGCGCGGGCGCGGTGCTGAGGCGCATCCTTGCGCTGGACGAGAACGACGTCCGCGCGTCGCTGGACGATGTCGTCACGCGCTTCGGTTGGCGTCACCGCGACCTGATCGGCGTCTTTCGTGCGCATGCCCGTGAACTTGCCGATCGGCTGGACGCACGCGAACTGTCCGAAGCACGAATGATGTTGCTGGGTGCGACGTTCACGAGCGAGTACGCCATCGAAGGGGCGGCCCTGTGCAATCCCAGCATGGTCGCTCACCCGGACCAGTCGGACACACCGGTCGGCAGCCTGAGATTCGTGATGAGTGTGCGCGGTATCGGGGAGGGGCACGTATCGTCGATCGGTTTTCGGACGGGCCTCATCGATGCCACGGGTGCGGTGACGATCGATGCTTCGGCTCCGTTCGCCAGTGCGGGCGAGATGGTGCCGGCGCTGCTCGACGCTGCGGTCTTGCGTACCGAGCTCTCTCGTCTGCACGATGCCGGCGAAGGCGCTGATTACGTCCTCAACGCGCTCGGCGACCGGTTCACACGCAACGATCTCGAAGAACAGCTCGACAGACTTCAGAAGCATCGGAAGACGCGTGGTCATGCGGCCGAGACGATTTCGCGCATTCGGACGATCGCCGACCGCACATACGGCATCGACTTCGCCGAGGGCATTCCGCTCGCCGAGCGGATTCTATGGCCTGCGATGGGTGCCGAGGCCGGGGGTATGGAGGACGCGCGCTTTGTCCGGTTCGTCGACGACGACGGGTCGGTCACCTTCTACGCGACCTACACGGCATACAGCGGGACGGAAATCAGCCAGCAGTTGCTCGCGACGAAGGATTTCGCATCGTTCACCACCTCGCCATTGGTCGGCCATGCCGCCGCCAACAAGGGTTTGGCGCTGTTTCCCCGCCGCTTCCGCGGTCAATTCGCTGCCATGTCGAGGTCTGACCGCGAATCGAATTCGTTTGCGTACTCGGACTCCCCGCTCATCTGGGCCGACTCCGTACCCTGTCAGCACCCGACCCAGGCATGGGAGGCCCTGCAACTCGGAAACTGCGGGCCGCCCATCGAAACCGACGCGGGGTGGTTGGTGCTCACTCACGGCGTCGGGCCGATGCGCACATACCGGATCGGAGCGATATTGCTCGATCTGGAGAATCCGTCGCGAATCATCGGTCGGCTCCGACAGCCTCTACTGAGCCCGAGTGCCGACGAGCAGAACGGCTATGTTCCGAATGTCGTCTACTCGTGTGGCGCACTCGTGCACGCCGGAACCCTGGTCGTGCCCTACGGAATCGGAGATGCGGCTATCGGTTTCGCGACCGTCCCGATGTCAGAACTTCTCCACGAAATGGAGATGGCTCGAAGCTGAGGTTGTGCCGGGATTTCGGGGGGTTTTTCCTGCATGACTTCAGTTTCGGCCCACATGCTCACCGCAACTGCGCGACGAGTGCCTCGGTCACCTCGACTGTCGACGCGGATCCGCCGAGATCACCGGTGCGCGTCTCCGGCTTGGCCAACGTCGCCTCGATCGCCGCCATCACTTCACGTGCCGCGTCGGAATGCCCCAGATGCTCGAGCATCAACACCGCCGACCACACCGCGCCAATGGGGTTGGCGATCCCACGGCCCGCGATGTCGGGCGCCGAACCGTGCACCGGTTCGAACATCGACGGGTACTCCTTGGTCGGATCCAGATTGCCCGACGGTGCGATCCCGATCGACCCCGCGACGGCTGCGGCGAGGTCAGACAGGATGTCGCCGAACAGGTTCGACCCGACCACCACGTCGAAGCGTTGCGGCTGCAACACGAACTTCGCGGCCAACGCGTCGATGTGCTCGCTGTCCATCCGAACATCCGGAAACTGCGCCGCGCGCTCGGCGACCACCTCGTCCCAGAACGGCAGCGTGTGCACGATCCCGTTCGACTTCGTCGCCGACGTGACGTACCCGCGCCGCGACCGCGCCAACTCGAAGGCATAGTCGGCGATCCGGCTGACCCCGAGACGGGTGAAAACCGACTCCTGCACGGCCATTTCCTCGGGGAACCCGCGGTTGAGCCGTCCGCCGATCTCGCTGTACTCGCCCTCGACGTTCTCGCGCACCACCACGAAGTCCACGTGACCCGGTGCCCGCAGCGGACTTTCGACGCCGTCGAACACCTTGATCGGGCGCAGGTTGACGTACTGGCGGAACGCCCGCCGGATCGGGATCAGCAGCCCCCACAGCGACACGTGGTCCGGTACTCCCGGCCAGCCGACCGCGCCGAGTAGGATCGCGTCGAACCTCCTCAGCGTCTCGATGGCATCCTCGGGCATCATCGCGCCGGTCTGGGTATAGCGCTCGCATGACCAGTCGAAGTCCGTGTAGGACAGTTTGATTCCGTGTTTGGCGCCGACCGTGTCGAGCACCGCGCGGGCCGACGTGATGACCTCGGGTCCGATCCCGTCGCCCGGGATCACGGCGACGGTCTGCATGGCCGGCTCGGCCGGCGTCGTCATGTGCCAAGTCCAAGCAGGCCGACCATGATCGGCAACAGGATGATGATGAGGATCGCGCCCGCGATGTCGAACGTGATGCCGGACCGGATCATCGTGGTGATCTTCACGACGCCGGAGCCGTAGACGATCGCGTTCTGCGGTGTCGAGACCGGCAACATGAACCCGAAGGACGCCGCGAACGTCGCCGCCAGCGCAGGCACGAACGGGTTGACGCCGGCGGCCATCGCCACCGGGATGATGATCGGCACCACCACCGCCGCCGACGCCGTATTGCTCGTCGTCTCGGAGACGATGATCGCCAGGATCACCGCGAAGATCGTGATCGGGACGATGCTCGACAGGCCCAGCGCGTCGTCGATCGAGGTACCGATGGTTTCGGCCAACCCGGTCGAGCTGATCAGCGACCCGAAGATGATGCCGCAGCCGAAGAGAATGATGGTGCCCCAGTCGATTTCGGCGGCGTCACTCCAACGCAGCGTGAACTCGCGGTCCTTCCAGTCGGTCGGCAGCAGGAACAGCAGCGCCGCACCGAATACCGCGACCACGCCCTCGTCGAGGCGGTCGCTGACGAATTCGTACGCGCTCGACTCGGTACCGGAGATCAGCGCGACGACGCCAGGCAGGATCCACAGCGTGACGGTGATGCCGAACGCGATGAGCGTGTTCTTCTCCGCGCGTGAGAGTGAACCCAACTTCTCGCGCTCCTCCGCGACGTACTCGGCGACGCCGTCGATCCGTTTGATTTCGGGCTTGTTCAGCCGCAACAAGATGAGCGCCAGCAGCGCGAACATGACCAGGCAGATCGGTATTGCCATCACCATCCACTGCCCGAAGCTGATCCGCTCCCCGGTGGCCTCCTCGATCAAGCCGCGGCCAATCAGGTTGGGCGGGCTGCCAACCGGGGTCAGCAAGCCGCCGACACTGGCGCCGTAGGCGAGCATCAGCATGATCGCCGAGCCGACCCGCAGCCGTTGCGGATCGAAGTCGGGCTCGACGTCACCGCGCTTCTGCAGAAGTTTGGCGATGACCGCGAGGATGCCGATCGCCGTTGGCAGCAGCATCGCCACGGTCGCGGTGTTGGAGACGAATGCCGACAGCAGGCAGGTGATCGCGCCGAACGCGAGGATCACGCCGGTGGTGGAGCGGCCGACACCCGGCAGCGACAGAATGCGGAACGCGAACCGCCGTGCGAGACCGTGTTTGAGCATTGCCTGCGCCAGGATGAACGCGCCGATGAAGGTGAAGATCGTCGAAGACCCGAACGGACCGAGCACGTCGTCGACCGGGGCGACGCCGAGAAACACGGCCACGGCGACGCCGAGCAGACCGCCGACGGGGATCGGGATCGCTTCGCTGATCCACAGCGCAATGACACCCAGCAACACCGCCCCAAGGACCTGCTGCTCACGAGGGAGGTCGATGGGAAGAACAAGAAAGGCGACCGTCAGGAGCGGAGCGAGGAAAAGGCCGACGGTCCGTCGGCCTTTCTCGAACCGTTCCTCCTTGGGGGAAAGCTTCTGCTCGCCGAGGCTTCGATACGTTGCGCTGCCGAGGAGCGCTTTGTCGACATCGGTCTGTTTGGCCGGGCTGTCCGTGGTCATGGGGCGACTCCATCGCTGCAGCTGTGTTCTACACCACACTCGTGACGGGGGTAGTTCCTGAAAACCGCGCACCTTAAACATGCCGGGATTGGACACGGTCGGCGTTCGACTGAGTCGCCGGCCGTGGCCGCTCGGGCCATCCCGCTGACCTGCGATGTCGTCGCGGAATACCGAATAATCCCCGGTCAGGGTGTAGCGTCGAAGTGTTGGGAGCCCAGCCAGTCCGGGAATGTTTCAGCCGATCCTCGCTGATCCGCCGAGCAACCGCTCACGCCGGACATGCCGGTACTGACCGCGAAGTCTGGACTGCCTTGACTGCTCTACCTGACTATGAGCCGATTCTTCCTTATGCTGCGCCGCAACAAATCTCGCGCACCGTCCGATTCGGGATCGTCGACACCCACACGTCCCCACCATGCGGGCTTGCGAGGTTCGCCGCAGGTCTAGTCGACGCCTTGAGCATCGATGGGTCCAGCGCCGGCTGGGTGGCTGACGACTCGCTCGTCGGGCAGGTCGACGTCGCGATCCTGCAATACCAAGACGGCACGACCGGCCAGGACATGGTCCAGATCGTCAACGGTCTACAGGTTCCCTCGATCGTCGTCGTCCACACGGTTCCGAAAGCCCCTACATCGCAGCAGCGTTCGGTCCTCGAAGCGATCACCGCCGCCGCGGACCACGTGGTGGTGATGTCGGAAACGGCACGGCAACGGCTGAATCACACGTATGCCGTCGACCGCCAAAAGGTGAGCATGATCCCGCACGGCGCGACCTTGCCGACCGCCCCCCGGGTGAAGCGCCCGAGTAGACCCACCATCCTGACGTGGGGTCTGCTGGGTCCGGGTAAGGGCATCGAACGGGTCATCGACGCAATGCCTTCGCTGGGCGATGTCCCCGGCCGGCCGCGTTATGTCATTGCCGGCCCCATGGATCCCGGCATCCCGGAGGCTGAAGCCGAGACGTATCGTGATGCGCGCATCGAGCAGGCCAGGCGACTCGGTGTGGCCGATTCGGTGTCGTTCGACCCCCGCTATTACGACAAATCGAGCCTGGCCGAACTGATTCAGCAGGCCTCTGTGGTCGTGGTGCCCTACGACTCCACGGAACAGGTGAGCTCCGGTGTGCTCGTCGACGCGGTCGCGAATGGCAGACCCATTGTGGCGACGGCATTTCCGCATGCCATCGAGCTGCTGAGCAGCGGGGCGGGGATCGTCGTCGAGCACAACGACGGCGTTGCACTCGCGGCGGCGCTGCGCCAGATCATCACGCAGCCGCGGCTGGCCGGTGCCATGGCGGCCGAGGTTCGTCAACGGGCGCCGGAGGTGGCGTGGCCGGTGGTCGCCGCCGCGTACGTGGCGCTGGCGCTACAGGTCACCGCCGGAACACCCGTCTTGGCCTGACCGCGCGTCAAATCGCGGAGCGGGCTGCGCGTATCGCGTGCGGATAGGCACCGTCGCGGTGCTGGAACGACAGAATCGCGGGGTTGAGGACGACACCCTCGCGGATTTCGATCGCGCGAGCGATCGTCGGAGACTCCTCCCACGCCGCCGGCCCGGCCAGCAGCGTGTCGAGGTGAGGCAGCAACGCCTCGCTGATCTCCCAGGTCGCCGAGTTCCACAGATACGACGGGCTGTGGTCGACGGCGTAGTAGTGGATGCGGTTCGCGACCTCGATCATCGGCTCGGTGAACGACGTCGGCGCCGCCCAGCTGAAACCCATGCCCACGTCACAGGAGACGTCGACGATGAGACTGCCCGCAGTGAAGTCGGCCAGGTCTTTCTCGGTGACGAAGACCAGCGGTGCGTTGGGATCCTGGAGGACACAGTTGACGACGATGTCGTTGCCGGCGAGCAGTTCGGCCACCGGAACGACCCCCTCAGGGGTGTCCGCCAGAATCTTCTCGGGTGCGTCCGGATCGGGGATCATCTGGATGATCTGGGTGGAGTGGATCGGCGACCCGACGGCGGCGACGTCCCGGTTGGTCAGCACACGGACGTCGTCGACGCCGTGGGAGTTGAGCGCGGTAACGGCGCCGCGTGCGGTCGCACCGAACCCGATGACGGTCGCCCGCAGCCGCCGGCCGTAGCTGCCGGTGACGCCCACGGATTGCATCGCGTGCAGGACCGAGCAGTAGCCCGCCAGCTCGTTGTTCTTGTGGAAGACGTGCAGGCCGAAGCCGCCGTCGGACTGCCAGTGATTCATCGCCTCGAACGCGATCAGCGTCAACCGCGAATCGATGGCGATCTGGGTCAGCTCGGCGTCCTGCACACAGTGGGGCCAGCCCCACACAACCTGGCCCGCGTTGAGTTCGGCCAAGTCTTCCGATTGGACTTTGGGCAACAGAATGACGTCACAATCGGCGATCAATTGCTCGCGGGTGCCGATTCCACCGACAAGGGCGGCGAGTTCGTCGTCCGTGGCGCCGAAATCGGAGCCGTAGCCATGCTCCAGAAAGATGCGCTGCGCCAGCCGGCGGTCAATCCGGTCGAAATGTGCCGGATGAATCGGCAATCTGCGCTCGTTCGGTTTACGCGAGCGAGCGAGAATTCCAAGCGAAAGCGGTTGACCTTCAGCGCTTCTTGTCATGGAACAAGGCCTCGGCAGACGACGCCTTGGCCGCCGCCTTCTGGTGCTTCGCCGCGCGTTTCTCTTTCAATGACTTGCCGGACTTCTTCGCCATGGCTTGTCGAGGAGATTTATCAGACATCGATGCCCCTTGGTAGTGGGGGCCTGAATGGTCCCGATGCTCAAACCCTACCCCTTGGACGCGCGATTACCGGAGGTCTCGAAGGGGTAGGCTGTGCTTACGCCGACGCGCAACCGTCGTCTAGCTCGATTTCGACCGCTCGTCCGCATTCTCGGGGTTCGCTCAGGAGCCCAGACCTGATTCGCAGCCGGCTCCACGGGGACTCTAGTAATGGCAATTGCCGATGTTGCCGCGTACGCGCATCTAAGCGACGCAGATGTCGATGCGCTCGCTCGTGAGCTCGACGCCATCCGCAGCGACGTCGAAGAGTCACTCGGCGAACGCGACGCGGCCTATATCCGACGCACCATCAAATTGCAACGGACGCTGGACGTCGCCGCGCGCCTGATCATCGCCTGCTCTCGGTCAAGGGCGGGTTGGCTGCTGGGAACCGCATCGCTGGCCTTCGCGAAGAGCGTCGAGAACATGGAGATCGCCCACAACGTCGGCCATGGTCAATGGGATTGGATGAATGACCCGGAGATCCACTCGAGCACGTGGGAGTGGGACATGGTCGGTGTGTCGTCGCAGTGGAGGTACTCGCACAACTACCGCCACCACGTGTTCAGCAACGTCGTCGGGGTGGACGACGATCTCGGCTTCGGCGTGATACGGATGACCCGCGACCAAGCCTGGAAGCCCGAACATCTGTTTCAACCGCTTCGTAATCTGTTGTTGGCCAGCATCTTCGAGTGGGGGATCGGACTGCACGGTATCCATTCGGAGCGTGATCGGCTGGCTCCGGATGCCGCCAAGGTCGGCGCGGCCAGGCGCGCGTTCGTCGGCAAGATCGCCCGGCAATCACTCAAGGACTACGTATTCTTCCCGGCGTTGAGCCGATCCCGCTGGCGCAGAACCCTGGCCGCCAACACGGCGGCCAACCTACTGCGCAACCTCTGGGCGTATGTGGTGATCTTCTGCGGTCACTTTCCCGATGGCGCAGAGAAGTTCACCGCCGACATACTGGATCGGGAAACCAAAGGCGAGTGGTACCTGCGCCAGATGCTGGGTGCCGCGAATTTCAGGGCCGGCCCGCTGCTTGCCTTCTCGAGCGGGAATCTGTGCTACCAGATCGAGCATCATCTGTTCCCCGACCTGCCCAGTAACCGCCTCCCGCAGATCGCGGTGCGCGTGCAGGGACTGTGCGAAAAGTACGATTTGCCCTACACCACCGGATCTATTGTGCGCCAATACTTTCAGGTGCTGCGCACAATCCACACGCTGGCGTTCCCCGACCGACTTCCGCGCACCGATGCCGACGGCGCGTCGTATGACGACCCCGCTGCTCTCACGATTTCCTCTGGAGAGGACGCTGAAGGAATGACGAACTCGCCACGACCCGCGGGCAACGCTGTAGCCCCGCCGCTGTTCGGTTAGATGTGGCGATCCAGGATCAGTTGCTCGCCGCTGTCGACGGCCGGCGAGGGGTGGATGCCGCCGATCGGCTGTGTGAGGCGTGCGTGGTGCTCTTCGACGTCGACGCGGCGGCGATCTCGCTGGTATTCGATGGCGCCAACACCGGAACGCTGGGATCCAGCGGTGAGCACGCGCGCACCTACGACGAATTGCAGTTCCTGCTCGGAGAAGGTCCGTGCCTGGAGTCGGTGGCCCGGCGCGCGCCTGTCCTCGCCCTGGACCTTGCGGACCCCGACGATGTGCGCTGGCCCGTCTACGGCCCCGCAATGGTGGACCTGCAGATCCGCGGCGTGTTCGCGATGCCCGTCGTCGTTGCCGGTGAGTATGTCGGCGCCCTCGACCTCTTCCGAACCCAACCCGGCGGTCTGGAAGACGAGCAGCTCACGGGCGCCGTCGTCGCTGCCGAGCTGGCCGGGATCCCGCTGCTCGACCTCCTCGACGCTGACCTGCAAGCCGCCGCCGCAGACCCCGCCAGCAATGTCTGGGCCGAACTGCACACTCTCTCGCGCGCCGAGGTTAGCCAGGCGACCGGCATGCTCGTCGCACAGCTCGAGGTCGATCCCGCCGAGGCGCTGTTGCGCCTGCGCGCCCACGCGTACGCCACCGGCCGCAGTGCCACCGATGTCGCGCGCGACATCCTCGATCGCAAACTCAGGCTAGAGGCCGACTGATGCGCCCACCCAGGGACGGAGTGTGAAATGACCGAAACCCCTCGTAAAACCCGCGTCCTGGACGCGGTTGTTTCGCTCGTCGACAGCCTTCTCGAGGACTTCGACGTCGTGGACTTGCTGACCGAACTCACCGAACGGAGTGCCGAGCTGCTCGACGTCGCAGCCGCCGGCTTCCTGCTCGCCGACCCGCTTGACCGACTGCGTCTGCTGGCCGCCACGACCGAGGAGGCCCGCGAGTTGGAGCTCTTCCAGTTGCAGGCCGACGAGGGTCCCTGCGTCGACTGCTACTCCACCGGCGAACCCGTGTCGGTCGCGGACATCCGGGCCGCCGAACAGCGCTGGCCACGCTTCGTGCCCGCTGCACTCGACGCCGGCTTCGCCTCGGTGCACGCCGTGCCGATGCGGGCGGCGGGCATCGTGCTGGGCGCACTGGGGCTGTTCGGCTCCCACACGGGCGAACTCAGCGACGCGGACCGCCTCGTCGCGCAGACGCTCGCGCACATCGCCTGCGTGGCCGTCTTGCAGGAGCACGCGCCAACGCCGTCGACAGTGGTCCCGCAGCTGCGCTCCGCGCTCGCGCGCCGCGTCATCGTCGAGCAGGCCAAGGGATTTCTGCGCGAGACTCTCGATGTCTCCGTCGAGGAGGCCTTCAGGCTGCTGCGCGCCTATGCCCGCGGCAATGGCGAGCATCTGACCGACGTCGCGCAGCGCGTGATGACCGACCGGCAGGCGCGCCCGGTGCTGGTCTCTGCCATCGCTGAATTCGTTACGCCAGCAACGTAACTCAGTCGCGGTGCCGCGCTATGGCGCGCCGCACCGCCTCATCGACCATCCGCTCGGCCAGGATGTGGAGCTTGACATTCTCGGCTTGGCTCATCCGCACGAGACGGTCGAACGCTTCCTCGGCGCCGACTCCGGAGCGGGATCGGATGATTCCGATAGCCTGATCTATCACCGCGCGGCTGCCCAACGCGGTCTGCAATTGTTTCGTCCGCTCCTGGGCGCGGTCGAGCAGCTGCCCGTTGTGGACCGACACCGCCGCGGACGCGGCGAACTGCGAGCCCAGCTCCACGGCGTGCTCGCCGAACGCGTCGCGGCTACGGGCATAGGTGTTGATGGCGCCGATCAGCTGATCGCCGACCAGCAACGGCAGGGCCAGCGCGGAATGCACACCCATCCGGGCGACGCCGCCGCCGAAGCGCGGCCACCGCTTGTCACTTCCCAACGATCCGCTGACCGTGGGCCGCCGCGTCTGCATGCACGTGATGCACGGCCCCTCTCGGTGGTCGACGTACTGCAACTTGTCGATGTCTTCGATGAACTGCGCGGTGACCGCCCACGTCTTGATCGAGGGTTTGTCTCCGGACATATCGATCACCGTGACGCCCGCGCCGTCGGCACCGGGAATCGCCCGGGCCGCGAACTCGGCCACGTCGCCAAGGAGGTCGATCACCCCGCGGGCCCCGGCCACCAGTCCGGCGACCCCTCGAAGGCCGGCATACAGGTCGACATCGTCCGCTTCGCGTTGGGCGGCAGATAAATCGGGCTCCGGATCCGAAGATCGGCCGGGCTGGGGGTCGTAGTCAGCCATGTGCCCCGTGAATGTTACTCGCGTATTTGGCGTGTCGGTCAGTCCACGAGCGACAGCGCATGCGCGCGCCTCAACTTGCCCGACGCTGTCTTGGGGATCATCCCCGGTTCGAGCACAACCACGTTGCGCGGACGCACGTCGACCTCGGCGAACACCTCATGCGCCACCTGGCGCTCGACACGGCGCACCTGCTCGGGATCCGCATAGTCCTTACACTCCACCGCGACCGCGAACGTCTCCCGTGACAACCCCGCGTCGAGTCGCACGGCGATCGCACAACCGGGCCGCACGCCGTCAACGCGGCTGGCGGCCCGTTCGATGTCGGTCGGGTAGATGTTGCGCCCGGCCATGATGATCACGTCTTTGAGCCGCCCGCACACCACCACGTCGCCGGTCTCGGTGAGATAGCCGAGGTCGCCGGTGTCGTACCAGCCGCGCGCGTCCTGGGCTGGGATGAATCCGGCCACCGTGGTGTAACCCCTGGTCACCGGTTCGCCGCGGACCTCGATGACACCGACTCCACGCGGCGCCAGCACGCCGCCGTCTTCGTCGACGATGCGGACCTCCAGGCCCTCCAGAGGCTTGCCGAGCGACACCAGTCGCCGGGTGTTCCCCCTGGTTGCCGGGACGGCGCGGTGCAGGACCGACAACAGGTCCGCATCCACCTCGTCGACGACCATGCCTCCGCCGCACTCGGAGAACGACACGGCCACCGTGGTCTCGGCCATCCCGTACGCCGGGATGATGGCCTCGGGCTTCAACCCGAACGGTGCGCCTGCCTCGCAGAGATCCTCGACGTCGAGTGGGTCGACCTGCTCGGCGCCGGACAATGCCCACCGCAGCGAGGACAGATCGAATTCGCCGGGCTTGGCCTGCCTGCGCAATCGCTTGGCGAACAGGGTGTAGGCGAAGTTCGGCGCGGCCGTCATCGTGCCCTTGTACTTGTCAATGAGCTTGGCCCACAACAACGTATCGCTGAGAAAGTCCATCGGTGTCACCTTGACGAGCTCGGCTCCGATGTACATCGGCACCGTCAGGTACCCCGTCATGCCCATGTCGTGGAAGCACGGCAGCCAGCTCACGATCACATCCGTGTCGAGATCGAAGTCGCAGCCCACGACCATCGCCTCGGCGTTGGCGACGATGTTGGCGTGCGTGATCTGGACGGCCTTCGGCGAGCCGGTCGAGCCCGACGTCAGCTGCATCAGGGCGACGTCGTGGTCGAAGGTCTCCAGCGGCTCGATGGGGTCGTTGGCCAGCAGCGATTCGATCGTCAGCACTGCCATCCCGAGTCCCTCGAGCACCGGCGCCGCGGCCATGAACGGGTCGGAGATGACGACGGCCTTCGCCGAGATCATCTCGATCACGGCGGTGGTCTCTTCGGCCCATCGCACCAGGTCAGTGCGGGGAGTGGGCTGGTGAACCATGGTCGCGCTGGCACCGCGCATCCAGATGCCCTGAGCGGTCGGCGCGATCTCGACCGGGGCGCCGGCGAGAACGGCGACGGCGTCACCAGGGCCTATGCCCGCTTTTGCCAGGCCACCCGCCACGCGACGGGCCCGTTCGTGCACCTGAGCCCAGGTATGGCGCACAGGTGCGCCGGGCTCCCCGGTGACCATGCCCTTTTTGCTGGTGAGGGCATTGCTGTACATCGTCTCGGTAAATCGGCTCACGACAATCCCTTTGGCCTAGGCGCGACGACGCCGCGAATTGGCTGTTCTGGTAGACCCGGCGCGAAATTGCTGCTGCGCCAGGTGATGTGGAAGCCGCTGGGGTTCGGCCGTCGCCAAGCCCGGTTCAGGGCCGACGATGACGGTGGAGGTGCGTATCTCCTCTGTGTTCACCCCAGATGGTTCGCCGCGCCGGTCGGCGCGACGTTCTGTGTATGACGGACGCACTGACTGTACAGACCCGACCGTTGCCGGACACCTTTGCACGCCGACACCGCCCCAAGTCGTTATCAACTCTGTACTTGCAGGCAACCGAGCCCCCCAGCCCAACATTTGCACCTGTGAGTTTTCGGCCGACGTCGGAGGTCAAAGACCTAATCGGCGGGGAGGCGTAGTCGCCGCCGAGACGTTTCCGTAAGGCTGGAAAATCAACCCGGTCAGACTTTACCGTGTCGCCTGGCGTTATGGACTATTAGGCGAGACGTGTGCCGCCCAATCGTTGCCGTATCCGACCCACAAACGACGGCTTGGCGGTCGGTGGCCGGCGAGAAACATATGGCCACGGGTTGTTGCGCTCTGGAACGGTGTCGGTACGCGCCTGCTTCAACTCCATCCGAAGGTGGCGACGCAGTTCGTCGAGATCGGGATCGGTCCATCGGTTGACGGCCTCGGTCGGGTCGACGGTGAGGTCGTAGAGCTCCCACTGATCGTCCAGCGGCGACGTCCGATACGCCTCACCGCCAAGCCCGTTGGCCGCGAGGTGCCGTACCCCGGGCTCTGTCCAGGTCGCCGGATCGTCGAACGTGCGCACCAGCTTCCACAGGTGTTCGTCGACTCGCACGACCAGCCCTTCGAAGTTTGATCCGACATGCGCGGGTATCTGAATACGTAGTGGCATAGGGGGATTCACCGTCAGCTTCAATTGACGCGCCACGCCCGACGCGCCGGTGTCACCTTCGAGCATGTTGTCGCGTGTCATCAAGTACACGGGACGCGACTCGTCGGCGGGCGCACCGTCGACGACAGGCATCAGATCGCGGCCCGGCAGGTCGTGCACCTCGGAGAACGAATCACGCAGCGCCGCCGCCACCGCCGCGACGTCGATACCCGCCGCACCCAGCAGCGTCGGCACCAGATCGACATGCGACGTCGGCGCGGTCACCGTGCGGGCCGACGTCGCGCCCGCCCCGGTGCGCGCGACGACGAACGGAACGCGGGTGGCCTCGTCGTACAGGTTGAACCACTTCTGATGCAGGCCGCCGTGGGCACCCAGCAGGTCGCCGTGGTCGGAGGTGCGCACCAGCACCGCGTTGTCCGAGCCGCCATCGGTCACCATGCGACGCACCCGGTCGATAGGCCCGTCGACCTCGGCATGCAACCGGTAGTAGAGGTCGCGATAGCGCTGGGCGTTGCGGTTGTAGGTCCGGTCGACTGCGGGCGCCACGCCGTAGCCGGTGTAGTACGCCTCGCGGAACGCGATCTGCGCGGCCGGCTTGGTCG
The DNA here is from genome assembly GCF_032883055.1 of Mycobacterium sp. 29Ha. NCBI lineage: Bacteria > Bacillati > Actinomycetota > Actinomycetes > Mycobacteriales > Mycobacteriaceae > Mycobacterium > Mycobacterium sp. 29Ha. Next base: position 29,294 of record NZ_JAMQTI010000027.1, on the reverse strand, counting down.
ACAGGTCCTCGTCCGCCGTCGGCGCCGCGGGCACGTGCGGCGGATCCAGCGGCGACGGTTGCAGCGGACTCCTGCGCGACCACGCCGGGAACAGCACGATGTCGTGGGGGTTGACGAAGCTGGCGACCAACAGGAACGGTGTCAGCGCGTCCGCGTCACCTGCGCGGCGCCGCGCATACCGGTCGTCGAGGCAGGCGACGACGCGGTCGGCGATCAACCCGTCGCGCCGAACCCCGGCGTTGGCCAGCAGCGCGCCATGCGGTTCGGGGCCCACCCAGCCCGAAAACCCGAACGGTGCAAGGGGATCGGCGTCGAGGTAGGCGCGCACCGCGTCGTGGTCGACCACGCCGTCGTCGTCGTTGGTCGCGAGCGGCTTGCCGGTGGCCGGGTCGGTGAGATCCGCGTGGGTGATGTGCCATTTGCCGTCGTAATGCGTGTCGTATCCGGCGGCACGAAACCAATTTCCAAGCGTGGGCACCTCGCCCTGGCGCAGCCAACGCATGCGAGAGTCGTTGTACACCTTGCCGATGCCGTCGGTCTGTGTGACGCCGTGCAGGTCGGGATACTGGCCGGTGAAAATCGTTGGGCGACTTGGCACGCAGGCCAACGAGCCGGTGTAGTGGCGGCGGAAGCTGACGCCGTGCTCGTCGAACCACTTGCGGCCGGGCAGCGTGTGGTCACGCCAGGCGAGCACCTCGGGTGACTCGTAGGGCGGTATCGCGCGTTCCTCGTCGGTCATCAGGATGACGATGTCGGGACGCTGAGACAGCTCAGACACGAGTGTTCTCCAATCGTTTGGCGAGCCCATCGAGCAGGCCGTCGGACTCTCGGGTCATCAGACGGCACATGACGCGTTCGGCGAGCTCGCGTACTCGGCCGGAACCGATGTCGACGGTGCTTGTCAGGGTGACGACGGTCGACTGCCCCGACGGCCGCAACGTCCAGCGGTTGTTGACCCTCTTCAGCTGCCTGGGCAGGCCTTCGATGTCGTAGGCGAGCGCGTGCGGCGGGTCGAACTCGACAATGCGCTCGACAAGGGTCTGGCGCCCCAGCTGAACCCGTCGCGTCGTGCCGATGGGACCGTCGGCGCCGTGCACCAGGATGCAGGAATGGTCGACGCGGTCGACCCACGTACTCAGCGCGCCGAAATCGGCAAGAAGTTCCCAGACGTCCTGCGGGGCAGCTGCGATGGTGCGCGAGCGGTCGATCCGGGCCACCGCCTCACGCTACGCGTTTCGGCTCGCCTGGTCCGTGCAAGTGCCACGATAGGAGCATGTCCGACGACGCAATGACCGAAGAACGTGAATTCAACAAGCGCAACATCGACGAGTTCCGTCGCAACGGCGGAAAGGTCGGCGGGCAGTTCGAAGGTTTTCCGCTGCTGATTCTGACTTCCTCGGGCGCCAAGAGCGGCGCTGAGCGGGTCAATCTCATCGCCTACTTCGACATCGACGACAAGATCTACGTCGTCGGTTCCGCGGCGGGCCGCGAGGAGAGTCCCGCGTGGGTGTTCAACCTGCGCGCCCACCCGCACGTTCAGGTCGAGATCGGCGCGGATCCGAAACGCCCGGTTGTGGCCCGAGAACTGACTCGGGAGGACCGCGACCGCATCTACCAGACCGTCGTGGAACGGGCACCGGGGTTCGCCGAGTACGAGAAACGGACCGACCGCGTGATTCCGGTCTTCGAGCTCGTCGCCGACCGGTGATTTCGGTGTAGTTGGTCGCGGTCAGCGCGACTGCGGACACCGAAATCGCAGCGTCAGGCGCGTAGCCGCTGCGCCAGGCCCGACGCTCGGACCGCCCGCCGCTGCACCGCGGCGCGCACCGAATCCTCCGAACCGATGACCCGGATCTTCTCCTTGGCCCGCGTCACCGCCGTGTAGAACAGCTCGCGGGTCAGCAGCCGCGAATCTTCGGGCGGCATCAGCACGGTCACCTCGTCGGCCTGGCTGCCCTGCGACTTGTGGATCGTCATGGCGTGCATGGTCTCGACATCGGAGAGCCGGCTGGTCGCGAACTCCACCTCATCGGAGCCCGCGATGGTCACGCGCATCGCGCCGTCGCGCAGCAGCGTCACACCGGCGTCACCGTTGTACAGGCCAAGGCCGTAGTCGTTGGCCGTTACCAACACCGGACGCCCCGGATACCACTCCGACCAGATCGGGTCGCCGGTGATCTCCGCCAGCCATCGCTCGATTTGGTGGTTCCAGTACCGCACGCCGTACGGACCCCGGCGATGCGCGCACAACAGCCGATGCTCATCGAGTGACGCCAAGGCTGCTCTCCGATTGTCGAGCACGGCTGCCTGGCGCAGCGCATTCGCCTGCGGCAGAACGACTCTCCGCAGATGTTCGGCCGGTTCGTCGGTGTCGATCCACTCGATGTGCTTTCCACCCGCGCGCAGCACTTCGATGACCTGATCGGCATCGCCGGTTCGGATGGCCGATGCCAACGTGCCGATCGATTCGCCGAACCGGTGCGATGTCGTCAACTCGGCGATGCGAGCACCGCCGAGTCCGTCGACGAGATCGGCGAGTACCGCACCTGCCTCCACCGACGCCAACTGGTCCGGATCACCGACCAGGATCAAACGCGCGTCGGGACGGACCGCCTCGAGCAATCGCGCCATCATCGTCATCGACACCATGGACGTCTCGTCGACGACGATCACGTCGTGAGGCAACCGGTTGGCCCGGTTGTGCCGGAACCTCGCCGAGGTGTCCGGCTTGCTGCCGAGCAGGCGATGCAACGTCGTCGAATGCAGACCCGACAGCGCCTCCCGGTCCGCGGCATCCTCCAGCTTGTCGACCTGGAGTTGAACCGCTTCCTGCAGTCGGGCGGCGGCCTTGCCCGTCGGTGCCGCCAGCGCGATCCGCAGCTGTGTCCCGCTGGCCAGCAGGGCGAGCAGTCGCGCCACCGTCGTTGTCTTGCCTGTGCCCGGGCCGCCGGTCAGCACCGTCAATCCCTGTGCCAGAGCCACTTCCGCGGCGGCGCGCTGCTCCTCGAAGCCCTTCGGGAAGAGGCGGTCGATGTCGGTGGTGGCCGTTGCCGGTTTGGTGGCGATCAGAGTGAGGATGTCGTCGCACACCTGCTGCTCTTCGAGCCAGTACCGGTCGAGGTACAGCAGGTCGCCGTCGACCCGGAGCACAGGTGGTTCCCCGCTCAGCGGACTGTCGCGGATCGCCGTCAGCCAGGCGTCGACAGCAGGCCACGGCAGCCCCTCGACGCCGACCTGCTCCTCGACCGAGCGCACAGCGAGGCACACCGATCCGTTTCGCAGCGCACGCACCACCAGCGCCACGGCAAGTGCCACCGTGTCGTTGGTCTCGGACGCCATCGCGCTGAGGCGCTGTGCCACATGCACATCCGACGCATCGATGACCTCGGCATCGGCGAAGGTCTGCAAGAGTCCGGTCGCGCTGACCGCGCGCCGCCACTCCACGCTCGTCATGCCACCACCCTGCCTGCGTCGAGGAGATCGGACATCGAGGTGATGAGTGACGTGGGCGGCTGCCAACTGAACACCCCCGCCGGGTGGCCGTCGACCACCGGTGTGTCCGGTCCGCACATGCCGCGCAGGAACAGGTACATCACGCCGCCCAGATGCGTGTCCGGCAGGTATCCCGGCAGCCGCCATCGCAGGAACCTATGCAGCACAACGTTGTACAGCAACGCTTGTAACGGGTAGTCGGAATGCAGCATCGCCTCGATCAGCCGGGGGCGCGCGTAGTCCGCAGCAGTGAGCGGCTGATTCTGGTCGCCCAGCCAGTTGGTCTTGTAGTCGACGACGATGTACCGCTCACCGATCCGCAGCACGACGTCGACCGAACCCGACAGGTAGCCCTTGAGGGACTGCCCGCCCAGTGCCGCCCCTCTCAGTCGGTCCGCGTACGGCGCGAGCGGATCGTCCGTGGCGAGGTGCTGCCCCACGAGCTCGCCGACGGCAGCAAGCCGGATCTCCGGCGCCGATCCCCGCAGATCCCCTCCCGCGAGGGGGAATTCGAAATCCATCTCCCGCATACGGTCGTGCAGACCGATCTGGCGCAGCGTCCGGCCGGCGGCGAGCGGACCCAGGGGAGTGTCGTGCATGGGCAGCATCGCGGCGGCCAGGTCGGAAGCCGCGACGTCGACCGGCCACCAGACAGCGTGTTCGGTGATCTGCGTTTCCAACTCCGCCGCGAGATCGGGCGCGAACGGATCCGCGGTCTCCAGCACCGCGTGCACCAGGGTGCCGAACTTCGCCCCGCTCGGCAGGTCAGCCATCGGTGACGGCACATCCGTCCCCACCGCGGCGGTCACCAATGGGATCTCGGCGACCTCGTCGTCCAGCTCGATCACCTCGGGTTCACTACTCACCGGCGTCGACTCGCTCGTCCGGATCAGTCCGCTGTAGGAGGTGCGCCGCCATGCCGTGTCGATAGATCGGTGGAAGTGCCGGGCCTGCAGTGTGATTGGCGTGTCATCCGACGGTGGCGACGGCAGGGGCTGCGGGATCGATTCCTCGATCGCCGGCCCGTTGACCGCCTCCCACTCCTTGAATCTCGCCATCGCCTGGTCGTCGGTGACCTTCACCGGCGAAACAATGTCCGGTATCACCGGCTCGCCGGGTGAACGGCCCCGGAGCAGACGCGACAGCCCGCCGGTGGGTTCGTCTCTCGACGGCGCCCACCACGTGACCACCTGCGCCTGCGCCCGTGTCATCGCCACGTACATCAGGCGGCTGTCGTCGCTGGCGTCTTCTTCGCGGCCCTGTTTCGCGACGGCGTTGAAGTCCGGGCTGTCCGGCCCGCCGACATGCAGGCATCTGGTGTCGCCCTCGTGATACAGCACCAGTTCGGGTTCGAACACGTTGTTGTTGAACGCGAACGGCAGATACACGACCGGGAACTGCAGGCCCTTCGCGACGAAGACCGTCATGACCTGGACGGCCGCCGCGTCGTTGTCGAGCCGGCGGGCCCGTTCGGCCGCACCGGTGCGATCCTCCCGCTGCGCGCGCAACCAGTCCCTCAAGGCCGGGAGGGTGAAGTGCTCGCGATGGGCGGCTTCCTGCAACAGCTGCGTCATGTGTGCGAGGTCGGTCATCATCCTGTCGCCGTTCTGCCACGACAGCACACGGTCGCCCATACCGTTGAGTTGGGCGGCTTCGAAGATCGCCGAGACGCCGCGTTCGCGTGCATGACTTGCCCACTCCCGCAACGTCTCCGCGATGCGGTCGGTCAAACCGTCACCGCCCTCGACGAGCGATTCGGCCGTTTCGCCGAAGAACATCGTCGCCGCAGCGGCCCGGACGATGCCGGGGCGGTGCGGCTGGTCGAAGGCCTCCAGCAGCGCCAGCCAGTCCTCGGCGGCATCGGAGGTGAAGACGTCGGAGTCGCCGGTGTAGACCGCGGGGATGCCCGCCTCACACAGCGCGTTGTAGCAGACCCGGGCATCGCGGTGCTTCTCCACGATCACCGCGATCTGGCCCGCGTGCAGCTTCTCGCCGCCGAAAGTCGCGCCCGAGTCGAGCAAGATGCCGATGTCGGCGGCCAGGTCCTCGGCGATGTGGCTGCGCAGTTGGTCGATGAGGATGACGTTGGTTCCACTGCGGCCGAACGCATTCCGGCGCACCACCCGCAGCCGGAAGGGATCGGGGTTGGGGGCACCTGCCAGTCGGGCGCCCTGATGGTGCGCGGCGACGTCGTGCACGACGATCCGCTCGTGCCCGAGTTGGGCACCGCGCAGCACCGCCTGGAGACGATCGACCAGCGCGGCGTCGCTGCGCCAGTTCGTGCCGAGCGTCATCTGTGTACCCGCGGTCGCGGATGCGGACAGGTAGGTGACGATGTCGCCGCCGCGGAACGCGTAGATGGCCTGTTTGGGATCCCCGATCAGCACCAGCGTGGAGTGGCCGGTGAATGCCCGATCGATGACCTGCCATTGCACCGGATCGGTGTCCTGGAATTCGTCGACCATGACGATCGGCCAGCGATGACGCATTCGCGAGCGCGCCGCCGAATCGCTGTCCTCCAGTGCGTCGGCCAGCCGGGTCAGCAGATCGTCGTAACCGAGAATTCCCCGCTGTCGCTTGCGCTTCTCGAGCTCGTTCTTGACATCCGCGGCGAACCTGAGACACACGGCTGCGCGTGAATCGGGGTCGGGATCCTTCGGGCGCAGTTCGGTCGCCGGATGATTGACCACCTCCCGGGCCAGTCGCAGCGCGTCTGGATGCGCCAGCAGCGGGTTGTCCTTCTCGCGGCCGAAGTGCCGGAGGTAGAGGTCATCGGCGACCTCGGTAATCAACTCGTCGAGGCTTTCCACCAGTGTCACACCGCTGTCGGTGTCACCGGCCACGCCGAGCGACTTGAGTACCAGCTGGCAGAACTGATGTGTGGTCGCGATGGTCGCGGCGTCGAAGGCGGCGAGGGAGTCGCGGAGCCGACGCTGCCGTTCCTTTCGCTCGTCATCGCTCGCGTTGAGCAGATGCGTGATGACCTCATTGTTACCGGTCACCTCTTTTCGGTCGAAAGCGTGTACTGCGTCGACGATTTGACGGCGCACACGGTCGCGCAGCTCCTGCGTTGCAGCGCGGCTGAACGTGATCAGCAGCATCTGGTCCAGCGTCGCGACGCCCTCGGCGATGTACCGAGTGACCAGACCCGCGAGTGCGAACGTCTTCCCCGTCCCTGCGCTGGCCTCCAGCACGGTGGTCGACCGCGCGGCGGGTAGATCCCCGACGAGACTGAACGGCTGCATGGTCATTCGAGTGCTCCGAGCATCGGCAGCCACAGCCGGCAGGCATAGGCGTCCAGGCCGCGCTCGACGAGGTGCTTCAGCCACGTGCCTTTCCCGAAGGCCAACTGGTAGGCGGGCTCGTCCTCCTCACCCGGGTACCGCCCCGAGCGCCACTTGTAGCCGGCCCGCTGTTCGGGATCGCGGTGACCGTGTCTTGCCTCCGCCCACGCGTAAGACGTCTTGACGGGCAACGGCAGCGGTGCGCGACGCCCCTCGTCATACAGTGCGACCAGATCGGCCAACAGCTCCACCGCGGGTCGCTCGGGCCTGGACAAGATCTCGACGCGCGGTGCGGTTCCCCGTGGCGCACGTCCGATCGTGATGGCGCGCCACTCGCGTCGGGGGCGGTGAGCGATCAACGCCAGCAACGGAATCCACGGCTGCAGCAGATGGCGGCCGTCGAGCTTGGAATAGGTCACCGACACCAGCCGGTCACCGTAGACCGGCGAGACGGTCCCGGTGAGCCTGCGCCCGCGACCCAGGTCGACGTCCACGTCGACGGCGCCGGGTTGGGCGTCACGATACGGCCTGGCGGCGTCGGCGATCTCGGTGACCTGATCGCGAATCTCGTTGGCCTTGCGCCACCCCAGGTTTCCCGGCGGGAGCGTTCCACGCCGCCATTCGGCCTGGCGCGCCTGGTCGGCATCCATGCCGCGCAACATGTCCTGCAACATGCGGTCGCCGACGGTCCACTCCTCGAGGGCGTTGATATCGACGGGCATCGCGTCCTCGACGCCGTCGACCTCCCAGGGCAGCGTGTAGTCCAGCGCGCGGAAGAAACCCTTGACCGGATCGCGGAAGAACGAGACGAGATCGGCGAGGACGACGTCGTCGGCCGGGGGAGCGGGCAGCAGACCGGAGATGAACAGCGGCCGTTCGGCGCGCTCGCCTGCGCGGGCCAGTGCGGCACGTTTCACGGTGGAGTCGAAGGTGAATGGTTCGCCGGGTATCAGCTTGCCGGGGATGACATTGCGAGTGTCGAAGGGCTGCAGCGGATGTTTGACGACAACCTCGCGTTCCTTGGTCTCGGTGGTCAGGTCGAGGGCGTCGAGGAGTTCGGCGAGCGGGACCGCGGGTGGACGTTCCTGGCCGGAGTATTCGTTGGCGCCGGTGTAGGTGATGACGAGCGATTCCGTGGCGGCGCCGATGGCGTCGAGCAGCAATTGCCGGTCCTCGGAACGGATGTCGCGCTCACCGGTCATCGGAGCGCGGGCCAGGACGTCGTCGCCGTCGACCACCCCGAGCCTGGGGAACACCCCGTCGTCGAGCCCGACCAGGCACACCACCCGGTGCGGTACCGACCGCATCGGCACCATCGTGCACACCGTCAGCGTGCCGGTCCGAAAGTTGGCTCGCGTCGGCCTGCCGGCCAGGTGGCGGTCGAGCAGCGCCTTGATGTCGGGGAGTCGCATGAGGCTGTCGGCGCGGGTGCCAGCGGTGGAGAGCACGTCACCGAACTCGCGTTGCAGCTGGCTGGTCTGCCAGGCGTCATCGTCGCCGACCTTGGCGAGCAGATCGATGCTGTCGGCCAGTGACTGCAGCCAGTCACTGAGTGGCCTTGCACCGGTGAGTGATTCGACAGCGCGCTGTAGCCGGTCCACGTACTCTGCGAGCTGGCCGGCGAGCTCCACGCGGTTGCTGCTGACGTCGTCGAGCGGAAGCGTGGTGTCGATCCAAGCGTGTGAGTCGTCGGACATCGCGACACCGGCGAGTACGCGGTCGATGCCGAAGCGCCAGGTGTTCTGGATGAAGTCGACGCCGTAGGGCTTGCGGTGGTCGGTGTCGAAGCCCCAGCGGATGTTCGCCTGGCGGACCCAGCGGGTGATGTCCTCGAGGTTGTCGTCGGTGAAGCCGAAGCGGGCACGCACCGGCGCGGTCTGGGCGAGGTTGAGCACTTCGCTCGCGGTCGCACGCCCCCCGGCGAGGGTGAGCAACTGCGACGCGACGCCGAGCAGGGGGTTGGTCTGCACGAGCGACCGGTCGGCCAGTCGCACCCGCAGTTGGTGTGCGGGGTGCACACCTTTGATCATGTCGCCGAGGCCGAATCCTGCGACGATCAGTGGCGCGTACGTCTCGATGTCCGGGCACATGACGAGAATGTCGCGTGGTTCGAGGGTCTCGTCGTCGGCGAGCAGGCCGAGCAGCACTTCGCGCAGCACATCGATCTGGCGGGCCGGACCGTGGCAGCTGTGCACCTGTACCGAGCGGTCGTCGGACTTCAGCGTGCGGCCCTGCGGGCGAACGGCGTTGGCGGTGATGTCGGATTGCAGCCAACCGAGCAGTGTTTCGGGATGGGTGGCCCCGCCGAGATATTCGTCGGTCTGCCGGTCGGCGGGCAGGCTGCGCTGCAGCTCGCGCAGATCGCGTCCGAGCGTCGCCAGCAGCGGGTGGTGGACGCTTCGGTGGGTGGTGTCGTCGCGACGGGGGATGGCTCCGTGGTCGCCGGCGAGCGATGCCCAGAGTTCGTCGCTGGGGTGCGGCAGCCACAGGTGAAGGTCGTGGTGGGTGGCCAGCGCGTCGAGCAGTTCGATCTCGGTGCTCGGCAACCGCGTGTGGCCGAACAGGGAGATGCGCTGCGGCAGGTCGGTGGGGGACTCCCGCAGTGTGGCAAGGGTTTTGGCGTGGCGGACGTGTGGCGGGTCGGCGTCGATGCGGTCTACCAGCGCGCGCCAGAGGGGCGGCTGCCACAGCAGGTCGTCGTCGATTGAAAGATCCGGGTCATCGGCACCGTTCTCCCAGTCGATGAGGAGATGCGGACGTTGGCGGGCGTAGGACGCGAAGAGTCCGGCGAGTCGACGAGCCACCGAGTAGCGCCTGCCCTGCCGGAGTTCGCGCTCGTCGCCCGATTCGAAGTGGCCGAGGTGGGTTGACAGGGTCTTGCACCAGGGCTGATCGCAGCTTTCGTCGATAACGTCCAACAGCGGCCAGACCATCGCGTCGGGCGTCCACGGATCGTCACGATCTGTGCCGCTGATCTCTGCGATCAACGAATAGGGGTTGCGGAAGGCGATGCCTGCGCACACGCCGTCGGCGCCGCTGCCGCGACCGAGGACGTGCGAGAGCCGCTGGCTCAGCCAGCGTTCGACGCCCTTGGCGGGGACGATGACGACTTCCTCGGCGAACGGGTCGGGCAGAGGGTTCGAGAGCAGGGCGCCGAGACCGTCGGCCAGCAGATCGGTGCGCTCAGCACGGTGCAGATGCAGTGCCATCGCGGTCTACCTTAGGAGGCCGCGCAGCTACTTAGGTGCTGTTGCGCCCGATGATCAAGTCCTTGAGTTCGGCGATGTGTTCTTCGACCGTGCGGAAGCCGGCCCGAGTTTCCTGTCGGAGGTCGGCGAGCCCGGACTCGACTGCTGTCAGCCGTGTCTCAACCGAGGTCAATTGCTGCGAGTGCTCCCGCTGATTGGCGCCAAGGGCGTTGACGGCCGACAGCACCGCACGGTAATCAGCCTGCGAAGCCTCCATCGTCAGACCAGCACGATTCGGTCGCCGCCTTCGACCAGGCGCCTCAATTCGTCGACGACGCGCTCGAGCTCGCCGACCATCCAGCTGTCCAGGCCCCGGTTGCGGTACGCGTCGAGCAGCCCGCCGAAGTACCAGAGGTGATCGCGCGGGTCTTTCACGGTGAAGCGCTCCCACAGCGTGGGGCCGTGTTCGTGGTAATCCCGCAGCATCGACCGGGCGTTGTCGAGTTTGTCGGCGACCGACACCAGCAGCGTGTCCGTGCCCACCTGTGCGAGGTGATCGATGTAGGCCGTCTTGCGTTCACGCCACGGCGGTTTCGGCTCGACGTCCGTGTCGCTGCACTCTTTGACGATGGTGGCGACGCCCGCGCCGAAGTTCTTCCGGATCTCCTCCAGCGTCGGCTGGCCGCCGGCGTCCTCGACGCAGTCGTGGAGCAGCGCGGCGATGGCCTGATCTTCGGAGCCGTTGTCGTTGATCACCAGGCCCGCCACCGACAGCAGGTGTCCGAAGTAGGGGATGTTTCCGCCCTTGCGGACCTGGTTGTGATGTTTCAGCTCGGCGTACACGAGCGCCTTGGAGAACTGGCCAGTCAGCTTGGGTGTCGAGGTCTGTTCACTCACGTCGTCTCCTCTCCGACATCCCGACCATAGCCGTGGGTGATATGCCCGTGATGCCAAGCTCGGAGCGACAAAGTCGCTCACCTACGACGGCGACGCCCGCTCAGCCGCGGGTGACCTTGTTGGAATCGGTGGTGTTGATCTGCGGATCGCCCGAGAGATAGACGATTTCGTTGTCGAAGCCCGAGGCGCTGATCGCGTTGGCGCTGTCGACGGTGATCTTGTTTTCGACGCCGGATACGGAAACGGTGCCGCAGTTTCCGGTCAGCGTGATCGTGTTGTTGACGCCGCTGATGTTCACGTCGCCGCTCTGGCAGACGACCGTTTTCGTCTCGTCGATACCCGAGACACTCGCCGGGGCGCCGGGCGTCGCGGTCTGTTCGGTGTCGTCGCTCGGCAGGCCCGTGATGTCCGGGAAGCTCGGGAAGGTGATCGTCGGCGGGACGAACGTCCGCGTGGCGCCCGGGTTGTCGACCGATCCGCCGCCGCCCGCCACGCCCGACTCCTCGACCGTCGACGACATGAATGCCACCACCACGCCGATACCGGCGAGGATGACGAACACGAGCGCGATGAGTCCGATGACCACTCCGACGGGAATGCCGGCTTTCTTGGGGATCGGCGTGTAGTGCGTGCCGAACGGCGGCTGGTACGGATCGCCGTAGGGCTGCTGGCCATACGACGGCTGCCCGTACGGCTGCTGACCATAGGCCGGTGGGCTTCCGTAGGCCGGTGGCGGTGTGCCGTAGGCCGGCGGCGGCAACGGCGACGACGGGTTCACACCTTCGCCGTACTGGGGCTGGTCGCTACCCAGCTCCCGTGCCCCGTATGCGGCCGCCGACTGCTCAAGCTGCCGGATGCGTTCCTCGGGGTCGTCCGGGGAGGTCATGGGCAGATCCTGACATATCGGGATGACGTGCGGGCGGTGAAGCAACCACGCCGGGTAACTTCTTTCCCATGTCGCCGAGCCTCAAGGAACGTATGCAGGCATCGAGGTGGATCACGATCGCGTTCGCCGTGCTGGCGGTGGCGCTGCTCGGCGCCGCGGTGGTCCTCGTCATCAAGCCGCGTCTGTCGGGAACGTCGACAGCGCCGTCAACCGAGGCGTCGGCGCCCAGCTCGCCGGCGCCCACCTCGCCCGTCGCGCCGCCCTGCGGCGAGGCCGAAGGCCTGGTCAACTCCATGTCCACCCGCGACAAGCTGGCCCAGCTCCTGATGGTCGGCGTGACCGGCGCCGAGGACGCCCGCGCCGTCGCCGCCGACCACCGCATCGGCGGCATCATGATCGGAAGTTGGACCGACCTGTCGATGCTGCAGGACGGATCCCTGCCCGCCATCGCCGCGTCGACCGGCCCGCTGCCGCTGGCCGTCAGCGTCGACGAGGAAGGCGGCCGCGTGTCACGGCTGGCGACCATCATCGGCGAGCAGCCGTCGCCACGCATCCTGGCTGCCACCAGTACGCCCGACCAGGTGTACGCCATCGCCTTCGAGCGGGGCACCGCGATGAAACAGCTCGGCATCACAGTCGATTTCGCCCCGGTGGTCGACGTGACGGACGCCCCCGACGACACCGTCATCGGCGACCGTTCCTTCGGCTCCGACGCCGAAACCGTCACCGCGTACGCCGGTGCGTACGCGCGCGGACTGCGCGACGCCGGAGTGCTTCCGGTGCTCAAGCATTTCCCCGGGCACGGCCACGGCTCGGGCGATTCGCACACCGGGGGCGTGACCGTCCCGCCGATCGAGCAACTGCAGGTCGACGACCTGATCCCGTACCGGGCGCTGACGACGCAACATCCGGTGGCCGTGATGCTCGGTCACGTGCAGGTGCCGGGCCTGACGGGCACTGATCAGGCCAGCCTGTCCAAGCCGGCGTACGACCTGCTGCGATCCGGGGGTTACGGCGGCCCGCCCTTCACCGGGCTGGTGTACACCGACGACCTGTCCAGCATGGCTGCGATCAACGAGCAGTACGGTGTGCCGGAGGCGGTGCTGCGCGCGCTGCAGGCCGGTGCCGACGTCGCGCTGTGGATCACCACCGACGAGGTGCCCGCGGTATTGGATTCGCTTGAACAGGCGGTCAATTCGGGTCAGCTGAGCATGGACCGCGTCAACGAGGCGGCGACGCGGGTGGCTGCGTCGAAGAGTTCGACGCCGAACTGCGGGGGCTGATTCTCGTTTGCCGTGTCGCGAGAACGGCAACTCCGCAGTAATGATCGGCAAGCCGATGGCTCGTGGGGGAGTACCGCCACCGGGTTTCATCGCCATCGGGAGCGGTCCCGCGGGGGTGAGCGCGGCGGAGACGTTCCGCAGCAAGCACCCCGGCATTCCGGTGCGCATCCTGACCGTCGATCCTGCGCTTCCCTACGCCAAGCCGCCGCTGAGCAAGGGCTATCTGTGCGGCCGTGAGGACCGGCGCGAGTTGCACAGCGCCGGCTGGTTCGACCGCAACAACGTCGACCTCATTCGCGGGGTCACCGTCGACCACATCGACACCGACGGCCAGGAGGTGGTCACGGCGGGCGGGCAGCGTTACCCCTACTGGCATCTCGTCGTCGCGTCGGGCGCGACGCCGATCAAGCTGACGATCCCCGGCGCCGAGTCCGCACTCACGCTGCGGTCGTTCAGCGATGCGGTCGCGCTGAAGATGGCGGCCCGTTATGCCGACTCGGCAGTCGTCATCGGCGGTGGCCTGATCGGCTGTGAAGCCGCCGCGGCGCTGGCGACCGGGGGCGTGAAAACCGCGCTGGTGGCCCCGGAAACCGTTCCCCTGCAACGACGATTCGGTGTCGAGGTCGGCGAGCGTGTGGTGAAGATTCTCGCCGACAACGGGGTCGGGTTCGTCGGTGGTACCACAGTCGCCAAAATCGACGGCTCTGGCGTGGTGCTCGACGACGGCACGGCGATCCAGGCCGATCTCGTCGTCTCCGCCAATGGTGTGCGGCCGGACGTCCGGCTGGCCGAATCCGCCGGATTGGACACCCGAGACGGGCGCATCGTGGTCGACGAGCACATGCACGCGTCGGCGCGCAACGTCTACGCCGCGGGGGACGTCGCACTCGCCCACAATGTCACCGCCGGGCGCCGCATCCGCGCCGAGCACTGGCGCGATGCCGCGCAGGAGGGGCTGGTCGCCGGACTCACGGCCGCCGGCTTCTCCGCCGCCTGGGATCAAGTTCCCGGATTCTCGTCGACCATCGGCGATTCGGTGTTCAAGTACCGCGGCTGGGGCAGTTACGAAACGTGTCGACTCGTCGACCACCACGACGGGTTCACGGTCTGGTACGAGTCTGACAGCGAGGTCGTCGGGGTGTTGACGCTCAACGCCGACGAGGACCTCCGTCGCGCGGAAGAACTGCTGCGCGCGTAGCGATTACAGCCAATCCCTCAGTGCGTCGCTTACGTAGGCCCGGGATGAGCATGGGCACTCGCTGCCGGTACTCGGCGTAGCGTGCCCCCAGCGCCGCGGTGAGGTCATGCTCTTCGAATTGCAGGGCGAGCAGGATGTATCCCGTCATCACCGCCGCGAACAGCAGATGACCCGCAGACATCGTCGGGGCCGCCCAGAACGCGATGAGGAAGCCCAGCATCAACGGATGGCGCACCACCCGGTACAACAGCTTCACCCGGAAACCGGTCTCCGCGGGTGGCCGCGCCCGCCAGGCCGCGAACACCTGCTTCAGCCCGAACAGCTCGAAGTGGTTGATCATGAAGGTCGACGCCAGCACCATCGCCCAGCCCAGCCAGAACATCGTCCACACCGCGAGACGGGCGGGCTGCCACGTCACGTCCCAGACAACTGCGGGCAGCTCACGCCACTGCCAAAACATCAGGACGAGAACGAGACTCGCGATCAGCACGTAGGTGCTTCGTTCGATGGGCGCCGGCACGATGCGCGTCCACCATCGCTTGAACGCCGGACGGGCCATGACGCTGTGCTGCACCGCGAACAGCGTCACGAGGACGACGTCGATCGGCACCGCCCAGCCAGCCGCGGCGACGAGGGCGTTGTCGACACTGCGTGGCACGGCGATTCCGCCGACGAAGCCGATCAGGTACAGGAAGACGACGAGAAACAGGGTGTAGCAGAGTGTGCCGTAAACGACGGCGATGGTTCGTTTCATGGTTCGACTCTTCGCCACAGCGGTGCGCAGGGCGTGAGGCGTATGCCTCAACTTTCGGCGACCAGGCCGTGCTCGAGGGCATACATGCTGGCCCCGATCCGGTTCGAGACGCCGATCTTGGTGTACGTGCGTTCCACGTGATTGCGGACCGTCTTCTCGCTGAGGACGAGTTTGGCGGCGATCTCCCTATTGCTGACCCCTTGCGCGACGAGCCTCAGCACCTCGACCTCTCGCGCCGTGAGCCCGTGCGGGCGCGCTTTCGGCTTGGCCGGCACGTGACCGGAGGCGTACAGCACGGCGTCGGCGGCCACCGAGTCCAATTTCCCGTCGCGGACTCGTTCACGCAGCCGACGTGCCGCACCAGCGGGCCCGAGCGCCTCGCGGTAGGGCCGCGGTTCCAGTGCGCCCTGATAGCTCACCGCACACGCCAACAACCGGTCGGGCATCGTCAACTGCCGCGCGGCCAGCCCTCGCGGATACCCGGAGCCGTCGAGGCATTCGTGATGGTTGGTGGCCACGGTCGCGACGTCCTTCAGGCCCGGCACCCGCGACAGGATGCGCTCGGACAGATAAGGGTGCAGCCGCATCCGCTCGAACTCCGCCATGGTCAAATCGCTTGACTTGGAACAGATCTGATTCGACACGCCGATGCGGCCGATGTCGTGGACCCATGCGGCGCGACGGGTCAACGTCACGGCGTCCTCGTCCAATCCTGCGGCGACGGCGGCATCGGCCGCGAGCTGCGCGACCGCGCGTGAGTGCCCGAGGGTGAACGGGCATTTGAGGTCGACGAAGTCGCCGAGCGCCATCAGCAGCGAGTCCAGCGACGGCCCGTCGAGGCGGGTGCTGCGGTCGGGCGCATGCTGCAGCGCGGTGGCCCATACGTCGCCCGCCGACGGTACGGCGAGCACCCCCGACGGGTCGGCGACGAACGCGTCGACCACTGCGGGATCGAACTGCCCGCCGCGGCGGCTGCGTGCCATCGCGACCGCACCGTCGGTGCCGTATTCGCGTTGATGCACCTCGACCATGTCGGCGAGCTGCGCGACGCGCATTTCGATCGGAATGGCTTCGCCTGCAGCGCCGGTCGGCAGGCCGCCACCGTCGAATCGCTCGAAGGTGAACCGCAGCGCGGTCTGCACGTCGTCGGCCAGGCCGATCCGCTGGGCGAGCAGCGCCGCCGAGGTGCAATGCGAGTGGATGAGTTGCGAAATGTGGCCTCGCGCATTGGCGTACAGCGTCGCGGCGGTCTTCAATCGCGACAGCAGAGATTCACCACGGCCGATGTTGGTGAGCAGGAATCGTTGATACGGCAGGCCCGACCAGTCGACCAGATACGAGCCGCGGCGCACGGCGATGTCGTCGCCGAACCACCGCGCATACTCATGCGAGTCGGCGTGACAGCCGATCCACATGATCAGCGTCGCGTAGTAGATGCAATCGCGCTGGGCGGCAGTGAGTCCCAGGCGGTCGGCGATCCGCGTCGCGATCAGCGCCGACCGCAGCATGTGCTCGGCGGGCTGGCCCAGCCCGAGGTCGATGGCCACCGACAGCGCCGCCAGCACTTCCGCGCGGGTGGGAAGGGCTGGCGGCGACTGCCGAGGGGGCATGTGCCGATTCTGCGCCGTCGTCATCGCTTGGTCAGCTGGAAAGGTCAAGACGGTCGCCGTCGCGATGCCGGGCGACGTCGAACACCTCGAAACGGCCCTGCGCGACGACGCAGATGCCGCGCTGGGGCAGTTGGAAGTCGGCCAGGTTGCCCTGGACCGGGTGGGGTCCGACGGGTCCGAGGTCCTCGCCCTTGACGACGGCGCTGGAGTCGGCGACCGCCCACACCCGTCGCGGAGCGATGCGGAATTCCTGGCCGTTGGGCAGGTGGCCGGTGAGCTTGATGCGGCCGATGCCCAGCAGCGGACCGACGATCGGGCTCATCGCGGCGAGCACTCTGCGGCTGCGCGACATCGTCGCAGGCAGCTTCGAGCCGACGACGCTCATCAGCCGCGTCGCGGGTGTGGTCGTGATGTCGACGCGCCAATCCAGCACGCCGTCAATGGAAATCGCCAGCGACCACGGGGTGACCCAGCGCGACGTGATGTCGCAGACGACCGGGTCGACCGGGGTCGCCGAGCTGAAGTAGCGCGAGCAGCTCTGCGGGCCGGGTGTGGTCGCGTAGAACGTCCACACGCCGTCCGGGGTGCGGTGCCACACCGACAGGTAGGCGGGGGAGAAGGACGTCTCGGGGAAGTCGCGGAAGGCCAGATAGTGCCCGTTGGCGAAGGGCAGGCCCATGACGCCGAAGCCGACGACGCGTTCCTCGTCTCCTTCGGGCAGGGGCATGGTCTTGGACGCGGTCGCGGCCGCTTCAGGTGTTGTGGTCATGCCGTCATCATTTGATGACGGCGGGGGCAGCCACATGGGGCAATTGCCCCAAGTTCGGCCGCCGAGTGCTCACGCGCAAGCCGGCGAGCGGCCGTGTCTGTACGCCGACACGCCGATTACTGCGTGCATTTTGGGGCCCCTCGCGGCGGTTCACGGACCCGCTAGCCCCGGAAGCCCGCCAGCACCGCCCCGACGCCCAGCTTCCAGCGCCGCTCGACCGACGGCCCCGTCGGCCCCAGCCAGCGGCCCAGCTCCTGCACCGCCAAACCCTGCGCCAGCGCGAGCAATACGTGCGCGATGTCCGTGACGTCTCCCGACAGCAACCCGGCGTCGACGCACCGCTGGATCCGGCCGATGAACACCTCGCGCACCGACGCGCCCGCCGCCAGCTCGTCGGGCCCGGGTTCGAAGTCCATGAACGGTCGCGAGAACATCACCTGCGCCAGCCGCGGGTACGCCCGGCAGAAGAGCCGGAACACCGGCACCAGCCGTTCCAGGTCGGCCAGCGGGTCATCACTCACCGGGACCTTGGCCAGCTCGGCCCCGAGCAGCCGAAACCCCTCGAAGAACACCGCCCGCACCAGGCCGGCCTTGTCGACGAACAGCTCGTAGACCGCAGGGACCGACGTGCCGGCCCGTTCGGCGACCCGCCGCGTGGTGAAGCCGGTGAAACCGTCCTCGGCGAGTGTCGCGATCGCGACCTCGAGCAGATGCTCGCGAAGTTCCGGCGTACGTTGCTTGGCTCTCGGCATCTCAGCGGCCTAGCCGAGACTGAATTCCGTTGCCAATCCGTCGATTCCGGCCCGGATCGCCTGCAACGCCGATTCGCGCGCCTTCAGTTTGGTCGCGACGTGGGAGCCGGTGTGCAACTGCGCCGCCGCAACTGCGGCTTCCTGCGCCTTGGCGAGAACCTGGTCCTTCTCGACGATCTCGTCCAGCCAGCCCGCCGTGATCGTCTCGTCGCCGACGTAGATCGACGCCAGCGCCGCGCCGCGATGGAACGCCGCCGGCGTCAACCGCATCCGCATGATCTCGATCGCCGAGATCGGGATCGTCATGCCGATCGCCACCTCGATCGCCTGACACTTGGTCTTCGGCTGCCCGACGCGATGGTCGCCCGACAGCAGGAGGAACGAGCCCATCGCGATGGCCGAACCCGTCGCGGCCATGATCACCGGCGCGGGGAATGTCAGACACCGCACCGACAACTCGAAGCCGCCGGCGAGCATGTCATGCGCGGCCTTCGCGTCGCCGGACTGGAACACCGCGAGGTCGAACCCGCCGCTGAACACGCGATCGTTGCCCGCCAGTACCACGGCCTTCGCGGCGTCCTTCTCCGCGCGGTCGAGGGCCTCGTTGATCGCGGCCTGCATGTTCGGACCCAGGACGTTGACCTTGCCGTCGTCCATGGTGATCGTCGCGACTGAATCATTGAGTTCGTAGCCAACTGGGCTGGTCATCGCCTCTCCTTTGAGTGCGTCAAGAATTTGGATCGATGTTACGTAACGGTGTTACGAAAGCCAACCCCGAGTGGGGTAGTCGATTACGCACGACGCCCGACGGCCACCGTCGTAGGTTTGATTCAGCCCGGCAGCGATGGGGGCGGTGCCGGGCTCCTAAAACTTCCACTGCACTGGCCCGCGCTAGCCGAGATCGCGCCGGTGCCTCGGCCGTCCGTTGATCACCTGGGTGTGCGCTTCATCGTCGTCATAGTTCGCGTCGTCATAGTTCGTGGTGTCGTTGTGGACGACGTCCTGGGGTACCGGCCCATTGAACTGCGCTTCGCGTGGTGGCGTGATGAACGGCACCTCCTGCGGGCCGGTGCTGAACGGCACCTGACGCGGCGGCGGCGCGTCGAACGGGACGTCGCGCGGGGGCGCGGGGCGCGGCGGCTGCGGGGCCGGTTGTTCAGTGGGCGGTTTCACCTTGGCGGTCGTCAGGCGTTCGCGCATCTTGTCGGCCGCGGTGCGGACCCTGTTGATTTCGCTGCGCAGCACCTCTTCGCGACTCTCGCTGGCGGCGTAGTGGTAGTAGGTCAACAGGTTTCGCAGCAGCTCGAGCTTCTGCTTCTCCTGTCGCGCGAGATCATGCGTCGTCAGCAGCTCCAGGCGCTCGACGGGATGCAGTGTGGCCCAGTCCAATACGGCTGCGGACCGGAACTGACGGCCACTGCGCTTCGATCCCTTGGTCGTCGGCTGATCGGAGTAGATGACGGCACCGTCGAACCGCGACGCAATGGTTTCTCCGAGCTCGCGGCGGTCCAGCGCCGAATCCCACACGATGCGAAATTCCTGCGACGGCGCCAGATACGGGATCTCCGCGGGCAGATTGAGCGGGACGATGTCGACGTAGCGGTCCTCGTAGACGTTCTCGTACTTGCCGACGGTGGGAGGGTGGGCCCACTCGAATCGGATGCCGTACGCCGGTGTCTGACCGAAGTTCCTGACGACGAGTTCGACGAGGTGCCAGTCGTGGGCGGCGGGCTCCATGAACATCGCGACGTTCGGCTGCATGAGCTCTTCGGCGTGTGCTCGGGCCCGCTGGTATGCCCGCCACGCGTAGATCAGCGCCGCGACGAGCACCATGACGGCCACCCAGGCGGCCAGTGCAATCCACCCGTGGGCCGATACGTCGGTCACGCTCAGCGCCCGGAGGTCGGTTTCCACGTCCCGGTGTATATCACGGTCGGCGGGCCGCTACCGCATCAGAGAAATTTGCATCAACGTCATTTGCTGGAAAATCCCAGGAAGGTGGGTAAGCAGAGACGGGAGTGCTTATAGAGGCTTGCGGCTACCTTGCCACAGCTATGGCAACGGAACCTGGATGCCGGGCCCGCCCGGCTCGCCGTGCAGCTCGACGAATTCGGGCACAGAGCCCGGCGGCACGTCGAACGCGATGGAGACGACGGTCGTCGCCCCCGGATCGAGTGTTGCGGCCGTGCCCCCGAGGTAGGCCGTCGCCTCGTCGGCCAACGGATAGATGACGCCGCTGGCCTGGAGTTTCTGAAACGTGCCGACGAAGGACGCTGGCTCGGTGCCGACGTTCGCCACGGTCATGTGCACGACGATGAACACGCCGTCCGCGGTCTTCTCCAGCGGCGCGTCCGACATGACGACCTTCGGCCCGATCTCGACGCCGTCGACGGTGAACGACAGGGGACCGTCGGTGGCGCCCGCGGTCGGGCCGGGAATAGGTGGCGCGTTCGTCGTCGGCGCTGCGGCCGGCGTCTCGGATGGGTCGCTGCCCGGTGACGAAAGTGGTACGTCCGTATTGTCTTTGATCAGAAACCCGTAGATGGCTAGGCCGACGAGCACCACCAGCAGGGCCGCGCATGCGGCGCCGAATCGGAGGAGGAGGCTGCGGTTGTCGTCCGGCGGTGTCGTCGCAGGGTCCACGGTGGGCGGGTACGGGACGGCTTCGAGCCGCCGCGGCGTCTTCGGGGGGACGTCCGGTTCGCTCGGCGGGGTCGTCATCGCGTCGGCCCCCTCCCGCGCACCGTAGGCGCTGAGGCGGAGAATAACGCAGTTTCGGCGCTACCCGGCGAGTTTTGCTGACGCGAAACCCGACGTCAGACGGGGTTAACCACCCATCAACATGCGCCACTGGTCCAGGTTGCTAGCCCGGTATACATAGTTCGTGCGCTTGACCTCCGACAGCGCCGCGCTGGGCTCTTGCGAGTACCAATGGCCAGGAAAGACTGTCGGATCGCCAGAAAGCTGTGCCAGCGCCTGCAGGCTGCGGAACATCTCGTCGACGTCGCCGCCGGGGAAGTCGGTGCGCCCGCATCCCTCCAGGAACAGTGTGTCGCCCGCTACGAGTCGGCCGTCGAGCAGGAAGCACTGGCTGCCGGGGGTGTGGCCGGGAGTGTGCAGAAGCTCGATGTCGATGTCTCCGACCTTGACCACGTCGCCGTGCTGATGGTCCGTCAGCTCGCTGCGGGCGATGCCCGTGACACGTGAAACCCATTCAGCTTCAACACTATTGACGTGGACGGGTACGCTGACCCGCTCAAGCAGCTCGGCAAGGCCTTTCAGTTCGAAGCCCATCATCGAGCCGCCGACGTGGTCGGGGTGGTGGTGGCTGACCAGCACGCCGGACAGGTGCATGCCGTCGGTCTCGAGCGCGTCGACCAGATCACCGGCGGCATACGCCGGATCGACGACGACGCAGTCGCCGGTTTCGCGGTCGCCGATCAGATAGGCGAAGTTGCGCATCTGCTCGGCGATCATGTCGCCGGCGGCGAAATCCCTGCCGGACAGCAGCTGACGGAAGTACAGGCGGTCGGTCATGCCGTAAGACTATTCAGTCGTTGGAACGCAGCCGCACCATGCGGGTGGTGCTGCTTTCGTCCAGCTCGGCCACCTCGGCGCGTGAGCGCAGGAAATCGCTGAACGAGCGGAATCCCAGCGACTTCTCCGAGAACGACGGGTCCATCCGCTTCATCTGCGCCTTGACCGCGGAGTTGTGCAGCCACTCGGCGTCGTCCTTTTCGTGACCGATCCGCAGCGCCCGTTCGAGTAGAGCGGTCGCGGCGGCCTGCGGATCGGGTGCGTCTGGCTCGGTCTCACCTTCTGCCGCCTTCTTGCGCGGCTTCTTCTTGGGCGGCTCGGTCACCGGCACACCCGGCAGCGCGTCGTAGGTGACGAACTCATCGCAGGCTGCCGTCAGCGACTTGCTGATCGAACCGGTGATCCCGATGCCGACGACGTAGCGGCCCAGTCGCTTGCAGCGTTGGGCCAGCGGGATGTAGTCGGAGTCCCCGGCCACGATGACGACGTGGGTGAGGTCGGGCAGCCGGAACATGTCCTCGACCGCGTCGACCGCCAGCCGGATATCGGCGCCGTTCTTGGCGTAGGCGGCGGCGGGGAACAGCTGAACCAGGTCGACGGCGCGGCCGACGAGCTGGCCCTGGTATTCGGCGTTGACGTCGGCCGACCAGTCCGCGTAGGCGCGCGTCAACACCAGGGTGCCGAACGAGGACGCGAAGTCGATGATCGCGCTGACGTCGACGGTCGCCTCGGTGAGCCGGCCGGGTTTGGTGTGAAATCCGGCGGCCTTGTCCTTCTGGAACGAGTTGCGACCGTGAATCTGGTCGTATCGGGAGATGACGATGTTGTCGAAATCGAGATAGACGGCCACGCGCGGGGCGCCGGGTTCGGTCACTTGTCCGTCCTATCACCACCAGCGGTTTGGCGTGGCAAACGGGTTGAATGTACCCTCTTTAAGGCCCACGACGAGACTGTCAGGGCAGGCCCCCTTAGCTCAGTCGGTAGAGCGTTTCCATGGTAAGGAAAAGGTCAACGGTTCGATTCCGTTAGGGGGCTCGGTGGACGGACCGGTTCGCCGGACCGGACTATCGGGGCGGTGTAGCTCAGCTGGTTAGAGCGCACGACTCATAATCGTGAGGTCGGGGGATCGAGTCCCCCCACCGCTACAAGACGTTAAAACCGTAAGACAAAGGACAAAAAAGTGGCCTCCAGTACTGACGTACGGCCCAAGATCACCTTGGCGTGCGAGGTGTGCAAGCACCGTAACTACATCACGAAGAAGAACCGTCGCAACGATCCCGACCGGCTCGAGATCAAGAAGTTCTGCCCGAACTGCGGCAAGCACCAGGCGCACAAGGAATCGCGCTAAGGCGCTCCAATCCGTGGGCGATTGCCCGCGGTTGACGGATAGGTTCACCTCCACGTGGCGCTGTCAGAGCAGATCGTCGGGATGCACTACCGCTATCCCGACCACTACGTCGTCGGGCGAGAGAAGCTGCGCGAGTACGCCGTCGCAGTGAAGAACGACCATCCCGCGCACCACGATGAAGACGTCGCCGCGCAGCTCGGCCACTCCGCGATTCCGGCGCCGTTGACGTTCATCTCGGTGTTCGGCTACATGGCGCAGTCGGCGTTCTTCGAAAGCGCCAATATCGGCATCACCGACATGAAGATCGTGCAGGTCGACCAGACGTTGAAGTTCCGCAAGCCGATTCATGCCGGCGACACGCTCTTTTGCGACGTCTACGTGGACTCTGTCCGGCAGGCGCACGGCACCGACATCATCGTGACCAAGAACGTCGTCACCGACGACGAAGGCGAAATCGTCCAGGAGTCGTACACGACCCTGGCGGGGCGAACCGGGGAAGAAGGAGAAGAGGGTTTCAGCGATGGCATTGCGTGAGTTCGATTCGGTGAAGGTGGGCGACCAGCTTCCCGAAAAGACGATCCCCCTGACCCGGGGCGACCTGGTGAATTACGCCGGGGTGTCCGGCGATCTGAACCCCATCCACTGGGACGACGAGATCGCCAAGCAGGTCGGTCTGGACACCGCGATCGCCCACGGCATGCTCACCATGGGATTGGGCGGCGGATACGTCACCTCCTGGGTTGGCGACCCCGCGGCGGTCACCGAATACAACGTGCGTTTCACTGCGGTGGTGCCGGTTCCCAACGACGGCGTCGGCGCTGAAATCGTGTTCAATGGAAGAGTGAAATCTGTTGAGCCCGAAACGAAGTCGGTAACAATTGCGTTAACTGCCACCGCTGGCGGCAAGAAGATCTTCGGTCGCGCCGTCGCCACCGCGAAGCTGGCATGACCGATGGCGCTTAAGACAGACATCCGGGGGATGGTCTGGAAGTACCCCGACACTTTTGTGGTGGGCCGCGAGCAGGTCCGCCAGTACGCCAAAGCCGTGAAGTCGGCCGCACCGGCCACCGTCGACGAAACCGCGGCCGCGGAGCTCGGGCATGACGCCCTCATCGCGCCGCTCACCTTCGCGTCGATCTTCGCCGTGATGATCCAGAACCACTTCTTCCAGCACGTGGATGTCGGCCTGGAGACCATGCAGATCGTCCAGGTCGACCAGAAGTTCCACTTCCACCGGCCGATCAAGGTCGGTGACGCGCTGACCGGGACCATGTACATCGAGACGGTCGACGAACGGTTCGGTGCCGACATCGTCACCACTCGCAACGTCTGCACCGATCCCGACGGCACCGTGGTGATGGAGGCCTACACCACGTTGATGGGCCATGAGGGCGACAACTCGATCTCGGCGAAATGGGACCCCGAAACCGGCCAAGTTGTGCGCACCGCCGTCAGCGCGAACGGTCACGTCGCGGATTAGTAACTGACGTGGGTGGCGCGCTACACTCGCTACTCGGGGTTTCCCCAGTCCAGCGCGCTGTCCGTCGGTTTCAGATCGACCGAACGGGGAGCGCGCGGTTTGTGTGAGCCCCGGAAACCGGCGATATCGCAGCGCCAGCGGTGTCAAGGTAAAGGGGCGTAGCTCAACTGGCAGAGCAGCGGTCTCCAAAACCGCAGGTTGCAGGTTCAAGTCCTGTCGCCCCTGCTCAACTGAATACTCGACACGGCGTGGACACTGGAAGGTGTCCACACAACTAGACGACCAGAACAAGGAAGGCATGCGGTGAGCGACGAGCGTGATCGTGACGGCTCCGCAGGGTCCGACGACACCGGCGGTAGCGGCGCGGTCGTAACCCGGCCTACTCGGCCCAGCGGCAAGCGGTCGCGCCGCGTAGCCAGCGGCGAGAACGTCAGCAGCGCCGTCGACCTGGAGACCGGCACCGAGGCGTCGCCGACCAAGAACGGCTCGGGCACGGCGAAGAAGACGGCCAGGAAGCGCGGCGACGGCTCCTCGAGCAACCCGTTCGCCTATGTCTGGAACTACCTGAAGCAGGTCGTCGCCGAGCTGCGCAAGGTCATCTGGCCGAACCGCAAGCAGATGGTCAGCTACACCATCGTGGTGCTGGTCTTCCTGGCGTTCATGGTGGCGCTGATCGGCGGAGTCGATCTGGGCGTCGGCAAGGTCGTCATGTGGGTGTTCGGCTGACGTGGAAGTACTGAGAGGACTGACAAGTGACTAGCTTCGAGGGCGATACGCCTTCGGCCGTGTCCGACGCGATCGCAGAAGCAGCGGACCCGGCAACCGTGATTGCAGATGAGGCGGCTGAGCGTCTGGAGGACAGCACCGCCGCCGAGGCTGTCGAAGACGCGGCACCAGTTGAGGTTGCCGAGCCTGAGGCCGCCCCCGAGGCGGCTCCGGAAGAAGACGAGGACGAGGACCCGGCGGTCGCGCTGAAGAAGGATCTGCGTCTGCGGCCCGGTGACTGGTACGTGATCCACAGCTACGCCGGCTACGAGAACAAGGTGAAGGCCAACCTCGAGACCCGCGTGCAGAACCTCGACGTCGGCGACTACATCTTCCAGGTCGAGGTGCCCACCGAAGAGGTCACCGAGATCAAGAACGGCCAGCGCAAGCAGGTCAACCGCAAGGTGCTGCCCGGCTACATCCTGGTCCGCATGGAACTCAACGACGAGTCGTGGGGCGCGGTGCGCAACACGCCCGGCGTGACCGGCTTCGTCGGCGCGACGTCGCGTCCGTCGCCGTTGTCATTGGACGACGTCGTCAAGTTCCTGTTGCCGCCGGCGTCGGCGAAGAAGCCGGCCAAGAGCACGGCCGGGGCGGCCGCGTCCACCGAGGCCTCGTTGGAGCGTCCGGAGATCCTCGTCGACTTCGAGGTCGGCGAGTCGGTCACCGTCATGGACGGCCCGTTCGCGACGCTGCCCGCATCGATCAGTGAGGTCAACGCCGAGCAGCAGAAGCTCAAGGTGCTGGTGTCGATCTTCGGTCGCGAAACTCCTGTCGAACTGACCTTTACTCAGGTCGCCAAGATCTAAAGACAAGTAAGAAAGAAAAGGAACCGAATACTCATGGCCCCGAAGAAGAAGGTCGTCGGGCTGATCAAGCTGCAGATCCAGGCCGGGCAGGCCAACCCCGCCCCGCCAGTGGGTCCGGCGCTCGGCCAGCACGGCGTCAACATCATGGAGTTCTGCAAGGCGTACAACGCCGCGACCGAGAACCAGCGCGGCAACGTCATCCCCGTGGAGATCACCGTCTACGAGGACCGCAGCTTCACGTTCGCGCTGAAGACCCCGCCCGCCGCCAAGCTGCTGCTGAAGGCCGCAGGCGTGCAGAAGGGTTCGGGCACCCCGCACACCACCAAGGTCGCCAAGGTGACCTGGGATCAGGTGCGCGAGATCGCCGAGACCAAGAAGGAAGACCTGAACGCCAACGACATCGACGCGGCGTCCAAGATCATCGCCGGCACCGCCCGGTCGATGGGGATCACCGTCGTTTAGACCGGATCCCGTGGGAGAGCCAGCTTCGGCTCGACTAACCACACCTCATCAATTAGGAGACAGCAATGAGCAAGAACAGCAAGGCATATCGCGAAGCGGCCGAGAAGATCGACAAGGACAACCTGTACTCCCCGCTGGAGGCCGTGCGCCTCGCCAAGGAGACGTCGTCGAAGAAGCAGGACGCAACCGTCGAGGTGGCGATCCGGCTGGGTGTCGACCCGCGCAAGGCCGACCAGATGGTGCGCGGCACCGTCAACCTGCCCAACGGCACCGGTAAGACCGCGCGTGTCGTGGTGTTCGCCGTGGGCGACAAAGCCGAGGCGGCGCTGGCCGCAGGCGCCGACGAGGTGGGCAGCGACGACCTGATCGAGAAGATCCAGGGCGGCTTCCTGGACTTCGACGCCGCGATCGCGACGCCGGACCAGATGGCCAAGGTCGGCAAGATCGCCCGCGTGCTGGGTCCGCGCGGCCTGATGCCGAACCCCAAGACCGGCACCGTGACTCCCGATGTCGCCAAGGCGGTTTCGGATATCAAGGGCGGCAAGATCAATTTCCGTGTCGACAAGCAGGCCAACCTGCACTTCGTGATCGGCAAGGCATCGTTCGACGAGACGAAGCTGGCCGAGAACTACGGCGCCGCGCTCGACGAGGTGCTGCGCGCCAAGCCGTCGTCGTCGAAGGGTCGTTACCTGAAGAAGGTCGTTGTGTCCACGACGACCGGTCCCGGCAT
Source organism: Mycobacterium sp. 29Ha (assembly GCF_032883055.1). NCBI lineage: Bacteria > Bacillati > Actinomycetota > Actinomycetes > Mycobacteriales > Mycobacteriaceae > Mycobacterium > Mycobacterium sp. 29Ha. The sequence goes on along the minus strand of NZ_JAMQTI010000027.1, from coordinate 2,050 downwards.
CCCTGTGGACCCGGCGGTCACGCGCAACTTCACCGAGGCTTAAGTCTTCGGCCGGCTACCGGCCGTCTGCCATAACGCGGCCGTCTCCGTGGCGGCGTCGAGCCGAGTAACGGGGTCGGTGACGCATTGCTCGGGCATGTAGATGTTTGCCAGAAGAAATCTTCGCGAAGTTTGCTGTTTCGCGGTGGCTAGTCGCCTGATTATGTGATTGTTGACAGATGCGCAAGTCCATCAGGCTTCTCCTCATTTCTTTGCTGGGCCTACTGAGCGCAGCATTGTTCACCGCCTTGACGGCCCTGGTGGCGGCCGTCAGTCTGGCCGCGACGGCGCTGATCGTGCCGGGGACTGGGACGCCCAAGGCGAACGAGGTCACCAACTACATGGAGAACTTCCGGGACTACTACATGCAGACGCCATGTGAGCCCAACGGTTGCGCAGACGACCAGTTGTACGGCATCGACTACGACGCGTCGTTCTGGCCGATACCTTTGCCCGGCTGGTGCGATCCCGGCCGTTGCGAGAAGTTCGACGTGTCGGTTGCGGGAGGCGTGCAAGGACTGCGCAACACACTGGGGACCATTTCGACACTCGACCCCGACTTCGACGGGAGCGTCGTGATCGCCGGCTATTCGCAGGGCGGCCGCGTCGTCAGCATCGCGAAGGCCAAGATCGCCAACGGCGAATGGAATGACGTGCTTGACGACATCGATTCCATAAAGTTCGTGTTCATCGGAAACCCGAACCGTCCGAACGGCGGCATCCTGTCGCGATTCGGCATCCTCGGGACCATCCCGATCTTGGACGTGACGACCGGCCAGCCCACGCCGACGGACACCGAATTCGAAACCGAAGACTGGGCCATCCGTTGGGAGGGCATCGCGGACTTCCCGCAGTATCTGTTGAATCCGCTGGCGGTGGTCAACTCGCTCCTCGGCTTCTACTACGACCACGGCACCTACTTGGCGATCAACGGCGACAGCGATCCCGGTGAATTGCCCGCCGGATACTCCATTGCCGAATGGCGTGAGCTCACCACGAACCCTGAGCTCTATCCCCAGAATGTCCAGATCCAGAAGGTGCCCGGCAGCGACACGACCTACTACACCATTACGCCGAAGGTGTTGCCGCTCGTCCGTCCGCTGCACTCCATCCCGCTCATCGGCAAGCCGATCGCGGACCTCTTCGAGCCCGCCCTGCGCGTGATCATCGAGGAGACCGGCTACAACCGCAACATACCCTACGGTCAAGCCACGCCCATTGGGCTGTTCCCGCTCTTCAATCCGTTCACGCTCATCGTCAAGCTGATCCCGGCAATCTTCCAGGGCATCAACAACTTCCTCGCGAACTTCGGCTTGGCGACGGAGATCCCGCTGACCCCGCCGATACCGGTTCCCGAGGAGGACGAGGAGCAAGACGAAAATCTTGAGCAGCTCTCGTTGCTCAGTAACTTCGACGATATGTCCCGGGCAAAATCGAGACTGTCGCTGTTGCAGGACGACGGCGGCCTCGAGCAGCAGCTCGACGGCGACGAGAAGGCGGTTCCTATCGGTCTCGACACCGAAGAAGCGGTCACGCCGCCGGAGATCGTCGAGACGCCCAACGCCGATGACACGGTCGGACTTGAAGGGGCCGGGCTCCAGCAGGCCCCCGCGGGCAATGTGGATGGACTGCTCGAAGAAGGCAACAACTCCAACCAGGGCGACCCCAACCAGGGCACCCAAATAGTCGTCAAGGATCCGGAAGAGGACCAGGACCTGGATGACAACAGGGTCGACGCGAACGGCGGCAGCGTGTCGTTGAACTTCTCACCGAACAAGCCCGAGGGCGCGCCGGCCGGTGGCGAGAACGCCGATCCGCTCGCCCCCGTCGACCCCGTCAAGCCCGAGGACGTCGACGGCGCGGAAGGCGCAGAGCCTGCGGAGGGCGCAGAGGCGGCCGCTGCCTGACTAATGGGAGTCGATCGGCGTGGCGTTGAGGGGTTTGAGTTGTTGAGCACGGGACGCTGATCGTCGAGCCGCTGACCGGTGAGCACTATGTCTGACGGGGATGA
>NZ_JAMQTI010000026.1:0-102754 GCF_032883055.1 Mycobacterium sp. 29Ha | reverse complement strand
CCCACCAACCCCAAGCCGCATAGCGACTGGACCACCAAACGGGTCCCCCTCAGATTCCCAATATGAGGGACGTGAATGGGCTATGGGGCGTAGAGCATTTGTTGCTGCACTTGATGCTGTCGATCGCCACCCCGCGACCCTGCCCGGGGAGCGCTCGCCTCTATACCAGGGTTGACGCCACTGTCTCCCACAAAGACAAGATCTTGCCACTCATCATTAGGTGGCTAAATCACGCATCATCGCCCTAGGAAGTACTGTGTCGCAACAGATTCAGCTGTTACGAGTTACGTTCGTCTGCCGAGTTGAGTGCCTCGGCCGAATCGAACATTACTTGGGCCGTATTGATCACTCCACGAGCCATAACGAGATTTCCGCCGGCTCCGATTGCGAAGCCGACACCGAACGGTGCGACCTTGCCTATAGCGATGATCCCCCGCTTGGTGCCGTACTTCGTGATAAAGTGGGCCCCGAGAACCTTATTGATCGACCGGATAGTCGAAAGTGGAACCGCGTTCGTGACGATCTTTCCGAGGTGTGGGCCGGTACGGCTCGCAGCTTTCGTGAAGAACGTCGACCCCCCACCGCCAGCCAGGACCATAAGCACCAAAGCACGCTGGTGCTCGAAGTTTTCGACTTCGATACCTCGAAGCTCAGCCGCACAGAGTACATAGGCGGCCGCAGCCGCCAGGAACCATGACGTATCACCTGCTGCCGCAACCAAACCCGCAGCAGTGCCGACCCCTGGCGCAGCGGCCAGCGCTCCCGTGGCGGCGCCCGTAGTCGTTACCGCGGAGGTGAATGCAGTGTTTGCTTTCCTCAGCAACTGCGCGTCAGACAGGTCTGGATGTTTCTGCCGGAGCGCTTCCACACGCTGCCGCGCAAGCTCACCCGCCACTTCGATGGACTTATCCAAGGCCTGCAACAACTTGTTCGGGTTTTCGTTCGCCATTACTTGATCCTTAAATCGGTCCCACTGCTATCGGTGGGTGGCCGATTGGTGGCTTCGTGCGGGCGCGAACCATACAAGGCATCACTCATTTCAACCGTCAGCTCAGCCGCGCCCATTCAATAACGATTTGGATGTTTCCGCCGTACTCGGTGATGTCCGACCAGTCCGCGTAGTCACCAAAGGGCAGGTCTTCTTCCACATCCTCCGAGATCGTCGTATACCACTCACCTTGGTGGTCGCCGGTCTTGTCTATGTTGACCGCAACGAGGTAAAGGCCACCTAGGGTGAACCGCACGACTGCCTCGTGCTGACAGACTCGCGGATCACCGTGCGGACCGACGTCAGACCAGACCGTCGCAATCTCGAACTCACCCATACGCGGCGCCAGCTCGTGCCACTTCATCCGCTCGCTGATCGACCCGTAATTGCCTGTGGCAGTGGTCTCCCAATAGCGTCCACGTCGAACCGCCGCGTAGCAGTACCGGCCCCCGCCCTTCTTGAAGCGCACGACAGCCCCATCGGGGGGTTCGTCCGGTATCGGAGCTATTTCTGGACGTACGGGCGGAAGTGGATTGAGGAGTGGCGCCATCGCCGTTAAGTCAAAAAGCGACGGATCAGGTTGGTCAGGTAGCAACGCCGGGATAGTCACCGGCGAGCCCTCGAGCACCTCGGGTGTGGCTTCGTTGGCCTTGATGGCATCCACACGCACCTCTGCTGCTACTGCCGACCCGGTGATGTCGCCTCGACACGCCGTAAGCAACCCCCGGTCGCGTAGGTGTCTGATCAGTGGGAGAAATCTCTGACTGGTCTGCGGCGTGAGTTGCCCGATCCGCTCGTCGTCAATGCGCACCTCCACATGCGCCTTAGCTCGTCCTTCGGGTTGCCGCTCGTGCAAGGTGACGAACAAGACCCCGCGACCACTCGGAGGCACGAATCTAGTTAAGACATCGAAGTGCTCGTCCTCCTTGGTCACTTGCACGACAGACGACTGTGGCAGCAAGGTGTGCGGCACCGCCGGCGGATCGTTGATAGGTAGCGCTTCAGTAGGGCTTCCCAACGCAATTCGGACGTTTGGTCTAAATTCGACTTCGTCCCAGCCGTCATACTCGTAACCATAGATTCGACAGAACGTAGCCGGTATGAATCCCGACGCGATGACGCGTCGTATAACACCGGCCCATGCTGGCGCATCTTCAGGTGCGAGGTAGCCAATCGTTCGATCGAGTGCCCGCACCGACACGGCCCAAGGCCCGCGAGATCCGCCGGGTTCGGGGATGAGGTGAACTTCCTGCGATATTTCATGTCCGCCGCCGGGCCAAACCTTTGGGAACAAACTGCGGATCGCTGGAATGAACTCTGTCTCTACCACAACCTCGTAGTCACCCCACGGGCGAGCGGAAGTCCACAACCGATAGGACTCGTACGGACCGCCACCGTTGGAACCCCCGGCGCGCATCTCATCGTTAGGTGGCAGAGACATAACCCGCACCTCGTCTAATGAGCCGGCCCAAGCGTTCAGCCTTGGATATGCACTGTTCCAAGCGGTCTGCCGACTGCTTTGTTAGGCGCGTCTGGTCAAAGAACGCCAAGGTGTCACGCATGAGTGCCTCTTGGTCGTAGACACCCTTGCGGGCTGCGTAACAGAGCGCGTTGATGATCTCCTCACCGGCCACTTCATCCAAGGGACGGAAGAACCCGGAAGGTGTCAAGCGGAATCCGTTCCACTCCGTCCGATCAAGGTCCGTCGGCCAGACGAAGCTGCCCATCTCGTCTTCGTATATCAAGTCCTCAGGTACGAATTGACGAACGACCTGTTGACGCTTGGCCGCAGCGCGATCAAAGCCAAACCGATGAACTACGTTCCGTATCAGACGGTTCAGAGCAATAGGGCCTTCGATCGCTACTGACTCCCGCACGGCATCTTGGATTCGGTTCCTGACGCTCTCCCACTGAGGATGATCCAACTCATCTCGACTGCCCACAGGATCGGTCGGTGCAGCAACATATGGCACCCGAACGCCGCGATCGGCCGTTGTCGACGTTGCGGTAGCCGACGATGCCACGTACGCAACCGGTTTCAGATGTTCGGTATGTACCGTCTCAACTAATGGAAAAGTATCGGCGGGCTCGGTCGACGAGGTGAGATCAGCAATCGTTGCAACGCTTGTCTCTGCGACAAGGTCGTCGTTTTGGTCCTTCGCTGCCGCTGATTGTTCAGCGCGCTGGGCGTCCTCTTCTGCACGCTTCGCGTCTTCATCGACTGCCTTCTCTACGGCCGCGGCGATTCGCTCCACGACTGACTGTTGATCTTTGATCCATTCAGGCAGCCAGACACGTTCGCATGACGACCAGCCCATCATCGAGTCCAGCAGGCTGGGTGTGAGTTCACGATCAGCGACCGTGGTCCGTCGCGCCCAGCGGGGACCGTCCAGCATGACCGCCACCTGCCAACGCGGCGATCCAGGCGCACGCACTGCGATGTCAACAACAAACTCCGAGAGGCCGTAATCGAGCTCCACCTCCAGTTCTTGCGCGCGAAGCGCAGCTGCGATCGTTTCCTGAATCTGTTCGGTCTGCTGCGGCTTTGAGCCATCTGATGCGACGTCGGCATTACTCGCGGAGACCGCCGTCTCGAGATATGCCTTCAAATGGGCCATTCCAACCGACCGCGTACGTGAGAGATCGATATCGGTGGGATCGAAGGACGTGAACACGATGACCTTCTCACGCGCTCGGGTCACCGCGACGTTCAGTCGCTTTTCGCCACCGAATCGCGTCAACGGTCCAAAGTTCAACGGCATGCTGCGTTCGCCCGGGCGCTTCGAGAACGCCGTGCTGAATAGGATTACATCGCGCTCGTCACCCTGGACGTTCTCAAGATTCTTGACGAAGATGCCGTTTTCAGCTTCTGGCTTCAAGAGGTGGATGATTCGCTCGTCGCCGGTCGCCTCGAGCAAGTCGAGTACCAACTCCTGCTGCTGGCGATTGAACGTGACAACACCGATACTCCGCTCGATCCCAGAGTTCGCGCCAACGAGCGCACGAACTTCGGCGACGATCGCCTCCGCTTCGACACGATTAGTGCGGAAGTCGTTCTTGCGGTCCTCCCGGTTGAAGTGACCGTTGACCCGGCGTAGCTCCAGACCGGTGGTCGAAGTACCGCCCGGTGCCGGCAGACTCGCCAACTTTCCCTCGTAATACTTCTCATTCGAGAAGGCGATCAACGATTCGTCACGGCTTCGGTAGTGCCAACTCAGCCAGATGCGCGGAACGCTCGACTCGACGCACTCGGTCAAAATGCTGTCTAGGTCCTCCGGAACGACCTCATTCTCCGCGTCTTCGTCCTCGTCATCACGGTTGGTCGTCACCTGACCGAAGGCCGTCGGCGGCATCTGCTGTGAGTCGCCGACGACGATTGCCGCTTTCCCCCGCCCCATGGCGCCTATGGCTTGGGCGACGGTGATTTGCGACGCCTCGTCGAAGACGACGAGGTCGAAGGTCAGCGCACCGGGCGGAACGAACTGTGCAAGCGAGGCTGGACTTACGAAGAAACACGGTGTTGCGGAGATGATCTCGGCGCCGTAGTCCTCCATCAGTCGGCGCACGCTCTTGCCCTGGCGACGAAGATCAAGCTGGCGACGCAGTTCGCCTATCTTGCCTTTCAGCTCCCCCACACGGAACGGGCGCTGCCGCATGATCCGGGCTGGTAGAGCCGAACTCTGCTCTCGTCGCACCAACTCGGCTACGTCGTTGAAGTCGGCTGTCTCACCGCTGCGGACCTGCGGATCGAATCCATCGAGATGATGAGCCTTCAATCGTTCTCTCATCGACGCTCGGGCGGCTCCGGAAAGGTATTCGAATTCAGCTTGACTAGCCGGGATTGAGCCGTCGAGCAGACCCGTGACGAAGTTCTCCAGGCCGCGTTGACGCAACGGCATCAGTGCGCGGATTGCGCGCGCAATGCGGCGCGGCAAGTCAGGCCCCTGCTCCTGAAGTTCCGTCATCCAAGCCGCGTGATCACGTCCCCAGGCTTCGAACCACGGCGCGCCGCCTTGCCAGAGCTCGACCGACGGGTTGCTGGCTCCGAGTGCATGCGTCCAGGCGTTCCACGCACGCAGCGCACCGTTCAGGCTGTCGATTACAGGCCTATCGACGCGCAGACCCGATCGGAGGATCCTCCACTGCAAGGGATGTCGACGCGAGAACTCGATAGAGGACCTGATGTATTCGATTAGCTGCTGGAGGTCTGGAATAGCGTTGGGCGACAGCGGGTCCCAGGTGGGGGGTGCCAGCGCGCCGAGCGCTTGCCGCATCTGGTGCGCCACGTGCACACTGTGATCGCGGGCACTCGGTATTGAACTCAGCAACGGAATCGCCGTCTCCGCTGTCAAAGTCACACCCGGTAGTACCACCGCGGCCATGCTCCGGACGAACTGCTCTTCTCGCTTCTTTTTACCGAGTAGGCCCCGGGTCGCTTCGGTTGCTTGTTGCACGAGCGCTGCATAATCACCGCGGGCCAGGAAGACGGGGTTGAAGGTCGCGATGAGACCGGCCCACGTGGCTTGTAGCTGAGCTGTTTGGGTGATGATGCCTGCGACGTGCCGCTCCCACTCCGCAGATTCGAATCGTCGCCACTCCTCATTGACTACAGGAGGTGCTGCCACTTCCCTCGCTGCACGCTCGAGCAGTGGCGGGATGTCCTCCGGGGCAGCAAGACTGGTGAGTATGTCGAGAGCCGTCGCGTCGGCGCGCAACGCGCCGAACGCGGCGTCGAGTTCGCGCGCAGCCCGTATAACCGACTCGTCGTCCTTGGAATCCGCTGCCAGAGTCCACGGATTATTAGGTCGACAGTCACCCGGACGCACGGTACGGGCGAAGAGTCGCAATGCATCGCGATTTTCTCTGAACTGCTCCGGCGTCGCTGTCGCGGCGTGAACTTCGGAAATGCGCGATTCAGAAGCGCTGTCGAGAGACAGCACCGCCTCGTACGCGGTCCAGAGTGAGTCACCAAGTGAGTTCCGCGAGTGAACTCGTTCGGGGTACTCGGACAGAGGCGCGTGCTTGGAGCGATACTCGGCGAGGCGGGCGTCCCAGACGCGTTCGTTGTAGTCGGCGCGGTATTCGATTGATTCGCGAAGCTGGTTACGCACCTCGACGACGCTCTGGTTCCGGCCGTGAAGGTCGAGGGTGAATGGCTTCAGTCCGATCTTGTCCAGACGCTTCTTAACGACCTCGAGCGCAGCTTGCTTCTCTGCGACGAAGAGAACCGACCGACCGGTGGCCAAATTTCGTGCGATGAGATTGGTAATCGTCTGCGACTTGCCGGTACCCGGAGGTCCCTCGAGGACGAATGTGCGTCCTTCGGCGGACAATTCGATGGCACGAAGCTGAGACCCATCGGCATGAATCGGCGTCGGCTCGGCCGTCTCGTCGATCGAGACGCTATCGAGGTCGACCGCGTCAAAGGCTCCGTCGACAAAACTCTCGCCGGGGCGGTGCGTCAGGTGGTCGACCAAGGGGCTTTGCCCCAATACCTGCCATGAATCGGTGAGGTCTTTCCACATTCCGAAAGTGCCGAACTGGCAGATAGCGAGGACGGCTGTCTCATCTACGCGGAACTGCAGGCGGTTCTCGACCAAACCACTACGGATCGCCACAAACGCGGCGTCGATGTCGATTCCCGCGTCATCGAGCGGAGGGTTGCTTAGCGCCGGGATATTGACGTTGTGTTTGAGCCGCAACCACTCGACCAGACAGTGGTTGGTCGTGGCTACATTCGCCGAGTCGATGACGATCTCGAAGGAACTGTTCCCTGTGCCCCCGACCAATCGAACCGGCAGCAGGAAGAGCGGCGCGCGCGCCTCCGCTCCGGTTGAGGTGGTGTGGACGAGTGAACCGAATGCCAGATAGAGATTGGACGCACCTGTCTCTTCAAGGAGAGTCCGGGCATCGCGCTGCAGCCGCTTGAAACGGCGCGCGTAGGCGTCCTCGCCGACCGCGACGAACGCCGTCTTCTCCTTGTTCAGCATCTCGAGCAGGGTGGCGGGATCGACGTCTTGTGCCGTCCTCGCTCCTTGCAGGCGATAAATCGAACTCAGGTCGTTGTGCGCCGCAAGTGAAATGCGCTTGCCGTCATGGATGAGATCGTCCAGTACGGCGAGGCCCTGAGCCGGCACGACAAGGTCGACAACCTGCGCCGACTGTCGCAAGTTCAGCAGCCGGTTGCGCGTACTCAGGTCGAGGAGCGAACGCTTCCATTTCTTGACTCGCGCGGGCGAGTCATCGTGGAAATCGAGCACGGCGTCGTCACGCGCTCGCTGTTGCAGTTCCGGCGGTAACTCGAGGACTGCGCGGCTGGACTTGTCGACATCGACCACTTCGACGTCAGGAACGTCCTCGGCTGCCGATGGAAGTGGGCGGACCCCGTCGCGCCGGGCCGTCGAGATGTCGACGACCGCGCGCAGCGTGCCCGGGTTCGCGAAATGCCGTCGAGCCGCCTCGACGGCCTTGCGGAATGAACCGTCGGCACCCTGCTCGTAGTACATCGCTTCGACGGCGATCGCACGGTGCGACTCGAACAGGTTCACCATCGTGTTGGTCTCGGTCAGCGAGGTGTGCTGGAGCGATTCTTCGTTCAGCATGAAGCCGGTAAACGCGTGGCCGTCGACTAGCCAGATGAGTGGGTGCAGGCCCGTCTGCTCAATGCACGCGGCGTAGGTGACAGCGAGATCGATGCACGTACCGAAGCGCTCCTCCAGAACTTGTGCCGTTGTCCGTACCTTCTGGCCGGTGTTCTCGAAGGAGGCAGGTGGCGAAATGTAGCGAATCTCGTGGGCGCGCAGCGCCTCGTAGACGGCAGCAGCGATGAGAGCCGCTCGTTCGGGTCCTTGCTGATAGGCATCCAATGACGCACTTGACGTCTGCTTCTTCAGCAGATCGGACGCGTCGTCGAGCACTCTGCGCACTGCTCGCGTGTTCGGCTGGACGAAAGCCGCGAGCGAGTCGTAGAAGATCGGCGCGTTGAACCACTCGTTGTGAGCCAGGATCTGAATGGGAATCCGATGTACGACCTCGTCCTTGAAGCGTTGCGACGCGGCCACGACGACCGCGCCCGGGTAGCTCTCGTTGAGGTTCTTCAGGTGCTCGATGTCTGGGATTACGTCTGTCAGGTCGTTCCAGGTTCGGGTGCCTCCAGGCGGTAACTCGTCGGCTAATGAGCGCGACCACTCTGGAGCCAGAGCACCGTCGGAGCCGTGCAGGCGGACCGATAGATGGAGGCCTGAAACTGGCGATTCGGAGTCGTTCGTCACCGCTATTTCAGTGATGAGTGGCACGCGATTGTGGACTAGCGCGAGGTTCACGGCGGGTTGAGCGTGGACTTCGATGCGCAGTCCGTTTCGCTCGATAACGTGAGCTGGCCAGATGGCTGTGTAAGACATGTTCCCCCGTGAGAGCCTCTTATTGACGGCTTCGCAATAGCTTCGTTTCGAACCCTAGGTGAGCTCACCGACAGATGCTGCGCGTTTGCTGTATGCCTTCGGTATGCGGACATTAATCCTTTAGGTTGCCGACGCCTATACGCAGACCTCAGATTTCTCATGCGCCCCAATTCGGGACTGACCCGCCACGCCACCAGCGCCGTTGGCGGCCCCTAGCTTCAAGATCGGCGATTGTCCAACCCTAAACCCGCAAAGCCCGCCGACGGCGACGTCGACCTCACCAGCTTCGCCGCCCTCACCACCCAAGTGGACGCCCCCGCCATGTCCGGGATGCTCAACCGCGCCATACGCGAGGGTCCCGTCGAACTTCCTGACGCTGACTGAGCACCGGCACCCTGGCCACCTGAAGTCGCCGAAGTTAATCTCGGTTGGGTGCAGGCGGAGACTCGTACACTTACGCAACTTTTTCAGCTCGACGTTCGCTACGTCATCCCTCTGTACCAGCGCCCCTACGTCTGGACTGAGCAGCGTCAGTGGAGCCCACTTTGGGAGGACATCGCCACCGTCGCCGACCATGTGTTGACCGAGGGCGCGACTTCCAAATCGCCGGCCCACTTTCTCGGCGCCATAGTCATCGAACAAGAGGAAAACCCGCCCGGATCGCCGCAGCGGTATCTCGTCATTGACGGACAACAGCGACTCACTACGCTCCAGCTCCTACTCGCGGCCGCGGCGCGGACCGCGCAAGAGATGGGTTGTCCGGCTCAAGGCGATCTCCTCGGTCGACTCACCCTCAATGACGAACTTCTTGCGCAGGGTGACGAGCGCTTCAAAGTATGGCCGACGAACGCGAACCGGTCGGCATTCCGAGACACGATGAACGCTGGCGCCGAAGTGGCGACGGCGTCGCCGCAAGCCGGAAATGAGATCCGCGATGCCTACGCGTTCTTCCGCAAAGAAATCAAGTCTTGGGTGACCGACGACGACGTCCCGTCTGATAAACCTCCGACGAAACAATTCGAAGCCCTTCGAGTCACCCTCGGCCACCTGCTCAAGCTCGTTTCGATACGCCTCGAAGACGGCGACAACCCGCAGGTAATCTTTGAAACGCTAAACGGGCGCGGAACTCCGCTGATCGCTCTCGACCTGCTCAAGAACGCTGTCTTCCTGAAGGCAGAACGAGAGTCCGCGGATACGGACAAGCTCTACGGTCAGCATTGGGCGCCGGAGCTCGACCGCGAATATTGGCGGGACGACCGACGGACCGGCCGGCTGTTCACGAAGAACGGCGACCTCTTCCTGCAGTATTGGCTAGTCGCGGAACTAGCTGAACCGGTGGCCGCCACGGAACTCTTCGACATATTTCGGGTGCGCATTCTGCAACCCGCGGCCTGCCCGCCGATGAGTGAGCTCATCCCAAAACTTACGCATGACGCGTCGGTGCTACGGGAGTTTCAGAGCGCCGCACCGGGAACCGCAGAGCGACGGTTCTACGACCTACTGGAGCTCATGGACACGACGACTTTGATGCCAATCGCCCTGTTGCTCCTTCGGTCAGGGACCGTTACTCCCGCACGGCGCGCTAGGGCGTTTCGTATCCTTGAGAGCTTCCTCGTGCGCCGGATGCTCTGCGGCGGGACGACCAAGAATTACAACCGACTGTTTGCGGGACTTGTCGGTGATATCAAGAACGATCTCGAGCACGCGGACGATGTCTTGGCCGCGAGGCTCGCCGCCGAGACGGCCCCGGCCAATCGGTGGCCACACGACGGCGACGTTCGAAGCACCATTCTCACGCGAGACTTGTATGGGCAGCGTCGTCAAGACCGACTCGTGATGGTACTGCGTCGTGTCGAAGAACGCCTGCGGGCGACCGATAACAAGGCGGAGCAAGGAATCGCTACGACGAGCAATCTGACTTTGGAGCACGTCATACCTCAGACCTGGGAACCCCATTGGCCCCTCGACGACACCCAAGATGACCCGCTTGGTTGGCGGTCCAGCCATATGCACAAGTTGGGCAATCTGACACTGACCACAGGGCCGCTGAATTCGAGTCTCTCTAACGCACCGTGGCACGCCCCGATTCAACCGAAAGACAAGCGCCGCAGTTTAGTGGAGCACAGCCTGTTGAAGTTGAACTCGTTCCTCTTCACTCGGTACCCGGAAACCTTCACTGAACAGGATGTCGATGAGCGCGGCGCCCATCTCGCGGACCTGATCACCCAGATCTGGCCAGGGCCTGATGGAACGGAAATTTCCGAAACCGTTCACGCCGCACCACCTTCGGCGCCGCAACCAGTCCAGAACGACCGTCTTACGCCCGCCGCGGTGGACCCGCCCAGTACGCCTCCGACTCGCGAAGCCATGCGCGAACTGCTTCGCAGCGGAATGACGACAAGTGAAACATCCGACCACCTCGGCGGCGGGCGAAATTTGTGGCTGGACGTACTCGAAGAAGACGCGCGGGTGTCTGGTGAAATGCTCGACCGTGCACCGGTTCCGGCGGATGCCGTCGCTTTACGTGACGAACGACAATTGCGCTGGGAAAAGATTGCCGCGCGGTTATACGGGAGCTCCCGACGAGTGGATGAAGTGAAGCGACTTTACGACCAGGCCAAAGGCGTTGGCGCAGCGAAGCGTTCGTTTACCGGACGTGGACGGCTATTTCCTGAGATGGAGCCTTGACGCAACAGACACTCGCACCTGAGTCACAAACTGCCCCGTCAACGGAGCGAACCTTCCAGTGGCAGAGAGCAATTGATGGACGTTGGCACGGATGCCGTCATCGTTGAGCACACCAAGTTCGCGGCTCAGCGACGGGCGTCTTGATTTGCAGCGAGTCCGGCGGTTTCTATAAGCGGGTCAGATGGGGCTCGCTGCGCCGAAAGCTTTGGGCCGCTGTCGTCGAAGGTACGACTACAAAAGACGGCGCCAGGCGAGTAACCTTCCCGCGGGCGGCCAAGCGGCCAGCGGCCCGACTCATTCTTTAAACCAGCGGACAATTCGTGCTATCAGGCTCGTTGAGGCGCCGGGCACGTCCGCATCTTCGTCGTTGTAAGCGACAAACGACGTGGGATCCTCGGGTTCGCGAAGTTGATAACAACGCGTCTTGTAATCGAAGTAGAGCTCGCATCCATCGAAGTCGGCAGGGTCACATTCGAGCAGAGTGACGAGTTTGTCCACCATCGCCTCGTACACGTTCAATCGGTGACTCGCCTTCGATGTGAAGACGAGACGTCGGGCGCCGAGCTTCTTCGCTTCCCTCTTCGTCCTCGAAAGAACTGACCGCCATGGTAATTGCGCTCCACATTGATGGCGCACGACAAAGGTGGCGTGTTGGCCGCTCCATGGACTGATCGCGACCGCATCCTCCTCGCTGGCCCCGGGTCGCGTAATACCAAGTACGACGTAGTGGTTGTCGTTGCCACTTGACGAGAACGCACCCCGATATAGCCTGCACCGCCATCCTTCAAGGTAGTCCTCCAACTCCTCGAGTACCTGCAGACGTGCTAGGTCAACGACACCGCCACGATAGCTGCCAGCCGACCGCAATTCTGCGACGAAGTTTCGGATCAACTCGCCGGGCGGAAGAACCACGAACCCCAGCTGCTCGCCGAACTCACGGTCAGAATGATCGGCTGTGTTGTCGGCCAATGGTTCGAGGTAGTCAAAATGGCCTCGTGCGAGGCCATAGAGTTCGGCGCGTCCATTCCGCCGGAGGCGCGCGAGGTCGTCGGCATCTCTTTCGAAAAGATCGATCAGCAAGCCGATCATCCGAGTTAGAGCGGTGACCGAGGCAGTCACATGTGGGGGAACATGAGGAAGCCTGCTTACGTCCGGAGGGGTTAGGTGAGGCACCTTCGGTAACAGCATCGCGCTCGGATCATCGCTGCCGAAGGCGAGCATGATTGCATTCCTAAGGAAGGCAAGGCTCGAGCGGGCTCGACGCAGCGCATCATCGGTTGACCACCAGCTGGCCTCGAAGTCGATCTTGTCGAACTCTGTCTCAATTGCGCGACGTGTGAGGTGTGGACTCTCAAGGAAGCGGCCGTGCCCTGTCTCCAACCGAGCGAGCAGCTGCTTGTCATCTCGAATGATCGAAGCCATCAGCGCAAGTCGACCAACGATCGATCCGTCGGGCGGATATGTGGGACGCGTGGACATCTCGGCGTACCGCCAGGCGAGATAGCCGCTCCCGACCGGGCCAGTGCCGAACGATTCAATGAGCTCTACGGCCTCCTCGATATCGACTGCACCTGCGGCGAACTCGACGACCGCTTCGGCTAGCTTCTGGGCATCATCGGGGTCGAATTCGGATTTCTGATCAAGTGCTCCAGCGGCATCCTCGAAGAGCCCGGGATCCGCGTCAACGAAAAGCGCCTCGACTCGTCGCAAGCATTCGTCGCGGGTCCCGTCGAAACCGAGACGAATGAACCAGTCATAGAACTGGCCGTCGTCAGCGGCACGTTCGCTCTCGTCTATGCGCCGTACTTCGAGGCCGCTCTCCTCGACGGCGACCGCTAGCCGTCTCGCGGCTTCCTCCGAGCCATCGAAAACCAAGTAGTGCCCAAATCGATTTGACTCGAGATGCCAGTCGTCGATGCCGAGATGTTCCGGGTAGGTGGTACCGGGATCCGGCTGATCCGCATACCGAATATCCGCGCCATCCCTGCACAACTGAGGACACGCGTCCTGGTCGAGCGGCTCATCCTCCAGGTTGATCAAGTCTCCCTGGTAGAGCGGGTAGACACCACCGTCATACATAATCCCCGCATAGCCATCAGGCATCAGCCGAACCGTCCGGGCGTACGACGTCCGCACGACGTGGCCGCCATGCAAGACCGTGACATCGACTTTTTTAACTGCCATTGACGACTCGCCGGATCAACGGCCCGCGTTCGAAATTCACTGAAGCGGAACCGAGATCACCCCTGACAAGGATCTGACCGATAGGCCTGCACTGAGCGCCTCGTCCAGCGCTGGGGGCCCACCGGTCGCGTCCTTCGCTCGCGTAGTTCTCCGCTTGACGCGTCTTGTGCTGACTGAATAGATGTCCCGCATCGCCTAGCCGTTCAGTCATGGCTCGCAGCATCAACGTCAGGTCGCCAGGGCGGTACTCGTTTGTACGCCGGCCGCCTGCTGGGTCCTTCCTTCGAAGCTCCTCCGTCCACGCGACGTGTGGCAAAGCGGAGGACATCACTCGTTGGACGAACGGCACCCGCCCACCGACCAGAATATTGGTGGCCTCGCCGACGACGGCGCGGTAGTCGCGATCGTCCACCGCAGACTCCCTCCCAACGTTTGCCAGACGCGGCATCTTGACGCTCAACCGGCCAACGGTAGGCGCATGCCACGACAACTGTGACCACGTCGATAGTTAATGACGGTACCGCCAAAATAACGCACTCTCGAGTGCGGGCTGGCGTCGCCGCGACGTGGGGCGCCGCCCCGTCGAGCGAACCTCGCTAACTGCGCCCCCTTCAGCATTAACCCGCTAAAAAGCTCTCTCGAGGTGTTGCAACAATGATCTGACGTCTGCAGATTGGCGCAGTGACGCCGTCAAATGTGCCGCGTCTCGCGCATGCATCCGCCACAGCGCGCCAGCGCCAATTCCGGTATTGGCGGTCTTTTCGGCGAGTCCGTGCATGCTCTCTACACCAGCTTGATCGATGGAACCAATAAGAGGCTGAACTAGCGTCCGTTTGCTTCTGAAAGCGCCGTCTCAGCCAAAAAAGCCTTCCGCAGTGGCCTATCCGCGATCAGCCTTTTCACAGGTTGCCACTACGGTGCTTACAAATCCGCGAAACTGGCGCGGCGGACGAGAGGCGTTAATTCGGCGCCGACGGCCAACATGTGCCGCCGAGTCCTCGTTCAGCACCACCGACCAGGTCATCGCCCTCGCCAAGCCAAGGTCGTCGTCAAGCTCACCACCTGCGGCTCCGATCTGCACTTCACCGACGGCTACCTCCCTGGCATGCGTGAAGGTGACGTCTTCGGCCGCGAGTTCATGGTTTGTCGAAGTCGGCTCCGACGTCACCGACACCAAGGTCGGCACCCGCGTCGTCGTGCCGTCCTTCACCGCCTGCAACCAGTGCTGGTACTGCGGCCACGACCTCTACTCGCCGTGCGACACCACCAATCCCCCAACGCCGAACTGCAACGACCCATCCTCGGCGAGCCGACCGCAGGCATCTACGGCTACATTCACCCCGTCGGCGACTACAGCGGCTCCCACGCCCAGTAGATAGGGTGCCGTTCGTCGACGTAAACTGCTTCGCTATAACGGATTTCGTTACCGCCGAGCAAGTCCTCTTCATGTCCAACGCCGTCCCCACCGGCTACATGGGCGCCGACTTCTGCGACATCACCCGCGGCGACTCTGTCGCCGTTGGGGGTGCGGGCGCCGTCCGCCTGATGCCCGCCCGCAGCGCCGCCCCGCTGCAGTGCGCCGGACGCGTCATCTCCATCGACCGCTATCCCGAACGGCTCGCTCTCACAAAGCAACTCGGCGCCGAGACGATCAACTACGCCGAGATCGACAGCGTCCAGGAAACAATCTGCGAGGCCACTGGCGGCGGCCCCGACGCTGTCATCGAAGCCGTTGGCATGGAAACCCACTCCACCGGCGTGCAGCAGGTCTACGACCGCGCCAAGCAGGCTCTGCGCATGTAGACGACCGCGCCGCCCCACTGCGCGAGGCCATCCTCGCCTGCCGCAAAGGCGTCGTCATTTCGGTGCTCGGCGTCTACGGCCTGACCGACAAGTTCTCGATGGGGGCGTCCTGATGAACAAGGCGCTGACGCTGCGCACCGCCCCCAGCAGCATGCCAGCGCTACATCCCGCAATTCTTCGACTACGTGCTCCAAAGAGACGTCGCCCCCTCGATCCTCATCACCCATGACGCCACTCGACGAGGGCGGGCACCTACGACATGTTCAAGAATAAGGCCGACGGCTGCGACCGAGTCGCTCTGCGTCCGTAGGACCCATAAGCAACATCTTTCACATCCGTCCCACGCGCTATCCGTCAAGCGCAAAGCGTTGAGCCACCGCGCATTCCGCTGACATCGGCAGAACGGGTCCGGCGGGCAAAATTCCCGCCGACACGGCTCCACGTGGGCCGGAGATGTCGGCGCCGTGCCCTATGTTGAATCCTCCGGATCGATGTATTGAATAGAGGTACGCGGGTGGACGAGTACGCAGGAGCTGCTGACCTGCTGGAGCTCAACCGCGACCTGCAGGGCTCCCGCGCCATCCGGCTTTTGGCCGCGACCAACTTGAGCCTCTACGCGATGCTCATGGAGCGTCACCTCTCCGACGGCGCCGTCCCCGAGACCGAGCTCGTCGTCCGCCTCGAGCGCGACCTGCAAGACCTCGACGACGCCCAGTCCGGCCTCGCCATGATCAAGTCCTGGGCCGCCCAAGGCTGGCTCCACCGCATCGTCGACGAACGCCACGACCAGAACGTCTGCTACCTCACCCAAGACACCCGCCGCGCCCTCGACTTTCTCCGCGGCATGCGCCGCCAGGACACCATCGCCACCGGCGGCTCCATAACCGGCATCGCCTCCCGGCTCAAGCAGGTCGCCGTCAAAGTAGACAACGACCCCGCCCGCGTCCGCAAGCACATCGAAGCCGAAATCGCGGCTCTCCATGAGGAACTCGACCAACTCGACGCCGGCCAACGCCCCCAACCCGACGTCACTGACTGCTACGACGAAGCCCGCGCCATCGCCCTGCAGATGGAACGCCTCATCACCGACATCGGCCAGTACGGCACCATGATCGAGCAGGCCACCGCCGCCCTCGACGAACCCATCGACTCCAACACGCAGTACCGCGACCGCCAGCGCCAGATGTACACCGACTACCAAGCCGCCTGGGACTCCCAGGGCCGCGACTCCCACCGCGCCTTCCTGCGCATGATCAACGACCCCGACCAACGCGTCGAATTCGAGACCGACGTCGCCGCCGTCGCCGAGGCCCTGCCTGCCCTCGACCCCGCCCTGCGCAAGGTCATGGCCGGCTTCTTCGAACTCGTCGGCCACCAGATCGACGAAGTCGAACGCATCCAGCAGCGCTGCGCCCAACGCGTCAAACGCTTCACCGCCTTCGGCACGATGGAGCAGAGCCGCGGCGTCGCCCGCCAACTCAACGAGGCCATCGGCGCCGCCCGCGCCCTACTCAAGTCGAGCTTCACCGACTCCCGCCTCGACATCGACGTCCCGCTCACCCGCCATGCCATCAGTTCCGTTGGGGCACTTAGCTTCAAGATCGGCGACCTGTCCAACCCGAAACCGGCCGAACACGCCGCGAGCGACGTCGACCTCACCAGCTTTGCCGCTCTCACCACCCAGGTCGACGCCCCCGCCATGTCCGACATGCTCAACCGCGCCCTACGCGACGGACCCGTCGACCTCCCCGACGCCGTCGCCATGCTCGACACTGCCTACCTCGGCCACGTCATCGTGCTGTGGTCCTGGGCCCTGACCCAGCCCAACCCACAAGAGACCGAGTCCACCACCGTCCGCTTCCGCTCCCTCGACGGCCGCGACCGCGAAATCGCCGTTCCCCGTTTGACCTTCACCGAACCCATCACCACCCTCGCGGGAGCCGCTTCATGACCACCACCGAGGCAGAAACGCATGCGTCCGAAACCCCGCGGCGGCGGTATAACAGGGGGATCGTTAGCCGCATGCGGTCAACCATGATTGTCGACGCGTTCTGGGAAGAAGTCTGGAACGCACACGACCCCGATGCCGTCGACAAGTTCGTGTCCGGCGACGTCGTCATCGAGGCAGGCGGCCAGGAGATCACTGGCAAGGAAAACATCAAGAACTGGGTCAAGCAGTTCCTCGACCACGTCGACGACCTGCACGTCGACACCATCGAGACCTTTCAGGATGAGGGCGGGACCCGCGTCACCTCGCGATGGGTCCTGACCGGTGCCAACAACGGCATCCTCGGCACCGAACCCAACGGCAAGCCCATCGCGCTCACCGGTACCGCCGTGTGGACGGTAGAAGACGAAAGGCTCACGCGCGGCTGGGTCGAGCAGGCCTCGTTCGAGCTTTATCACTACCTCCTCGCGAAGTAGCGGCCCGCGTCATGACCCGCGATCGATCGAGTCGAAAACAGTCAGCGACTGCTCGAACGGTTCGGACGTGACTCCCAGATAGTTACCGAAGGGATGATCGAGCCAGAACACGACGAACAGCAACAGGCCCAGTAGCACGGCGACCGCTCCCAGCAGCCCGACATGCGCCCGCACGCTGCCCAGTCGCATGAAGCCGCCGAGCCCCAGCAGCACGACACCGCCGAAGAGCAGCCCAGTCCACAGTAACCCCGGAATCCGCGGTTTGGCGTCCAGAATTCGCTGATTCCGCTGCGAGGCCAACGTGCCCAACTGATCTAAGAACTTCTGGCTGATCGGGCTCGCCGCGACACTGGACTTCTCGCTGCCGAGCAGCCGGTACATGTCGTTAAGTGCGTCTCGCGCGCCTTCGCTGCCGGTGCGGGCGTCTATCGCGCTCTGCCATTCCGGGCCTGCGACCGAGTCGGTGTATTTGCGCAGCAGCACCCGCATCTCGGACTGTTCCGGGACCGGCATGCCGACGGTCTGCCGGTACATCGTGGTCAACGTCGACGCCTCGTTGGACACATTGGCCGACGCGGACGAGAACTGCTCCCACGCGACCACGATGACGAATCCCAGCAGCGCGCCATACACCAGCCCGACACAGGTCAGAAACGGCGACAACGCCCCGTTGTGCCCCTCGGCCACCGGGTCTGGGAGCGTGCGATACGCCAGCCATATGCCGCCGGCCGCGATGGCCACCGCCGCGATAAGCGAGAGGGCCAAGAGCACCCAGAGACCCGCTATCCCGAAATCGCCCACGGGTTCCCTCCACTCATCGACGACCTGAAGCTGGATACCCCCAGTAGACGCACCGTAGTCGCCCTGAGGCTGCCGAATTGGCCGTCTGCCGACGTGGCCAGTGGTAGGGAAGATGAGTGAATGTTGCGAGTTGGAGCGTGGGCCTTGCGCTCATCGTGCTGACCATCGCCATCCACACCACCGCTGTCGTGGTGATGGCCTTCGGCCTGGAAACCAGGGTTCGGCCCCGCGGTGACAAACACAACCCTGACCGGCTGCGGGCGGTGTCGACCACGATCGGCCACATCAGTGCCGTCGCGCTGATCTTGGCAGCGCTGCATGCGCTGGAAGGCCTCCTGTGGGCGTTGGCATATTGGAGCCTCGGCGCGCTGGACTCGCCGGCCGACGCGTCCGTCTACGCCTTGGCGACCTTGACGACGTTCGAGGTACCGGGACTAACGGCGCCCGCCCGCTTTCAGATGTTGAGTGCACTCCAAGCGGTGAACGGTGTACTGCTGTTCGGCATCAGCACGGCGTTTCTGTTCGCGGTGATACAGGTCCAATGGCGACTGCTCTTTCACCGGCGCGAAACGTTGGACGACCGCACCCAAACTCTTTGAGCAAGCGTCGGCTGCCGTCACCGTGCTGCCTTCGCGTAGATCACCCGCGTTCTGAAGACAATGTCCTGCAACGATCTTCGCTGACGATCAACCACGAGCCAGAGCAGGCCCATGGTCACCGCACCCGCGGTCGATCCGGAGACCGTCCAGCATCCCGTCAGATACAACACCGCAGCGGCAAACGTCATCACCGTCGAGAACAGGGCGTTGAGCGACGGCCTGCTGAATGCCGTCGGCGAATAGACCAGCCTCGCCACCACCAGGTCGATGACCGCCGCCAATCCCCACCGGGTGTTTCAGGGGTCGGCGTCGGCGGCCATCACGGATGGTAGTTCTCGCGATGCACAAATCTGGCGCAACGGCACTTACCGCGCCGTAAGCCGGCCCCTTTCGCCACACCGACCCATGCGCCTCAGTTGTCACAGCGGCACCATCTGTTGCCGGCTCGGCGCAATGCGTTGGGAGCGTGGACATTCCGCTGACGTCGGCAAACCGGCACGTCAGGAATTCTGCGCCGACACGACCCGTGTCGCGCTCGAGATGTCGGGACCGTGCCCTATGTTGAAGCGTCCGATAAACTACGGATTGAGGAACGCAGGTGCACGACGACAAGGCGGGGCTATCGCCGGCAGGAGCGACACGTTGACCACCATCGACGACGCCGACTTCGCCGCACTGTCTGAACTCCCCCACGTCGACCAACAGACCGCCCGCCCGGTCGGCGCCCGCCGCCCCCGCTTCGACGGCGACGTCTCCGAACTCCCCGACCGCGCCTGCTGGGCCCTTCAGCACCTGCTCACCCGCCGCTACATCAGCGCCGAGGCCGACGCCGACATCTACAGCTGGGTCGTCGAGTACCGCAAGGAGCTCGCCGTCCGACTGTCCGAACTCGACCTGATCCTGCGCATCGTCGACGGCTCCGACATCGCCTTCATCGAACAGGCACGCTACGAATCCGCCAGGGGCATCAAGGTTCTACGCCGCGAACCGCTCGGCACCTACGACTCCATCCTCGCCCTGCACCTCGCCCAGATGATGCGCGCCGCCGCCGGACAGAGCGTCCTCATCAGCCGCGAGGAAATGCACGGCCTGTTCTCCGCGATCCTCAATGACACCGACCGCGACGCCGTCACCTTCGCCGCCCGGATCGACGCCGCCATCGCCCGGCTCACCGGCCTGGAGATCCTGCGCAAGAGCCGCGACGACGAGGACAGCTACACCATCTCCCCCGTCATCACCGCCATCATGACCGCCTCGGTCATCACCGAACTCCAGCAGCAATTCGAGCAGCTGCTCAACGGCGACGCACCCGCCGACGATGAGGCACCTGACGAGGACGGGTAGCCCGATAGACCTACTTGTCGGCCTCACTCAGCCGGCAGTCGGACTTGGCAGTGAGCGTCGACGCCTTCTGGGTGCCCAACCGGAACTCGACTCCGTCGGACCCGGCGATGTAGATATCGTGGTCGCCCGGATTGTCCTTGAATGTCCCGAACTCCGACGCCCCCACCTGCGCGGCACCGTCTTTGACGATCTGTAGCGCCTGCGGCCACACGGTATCGGGAATCGGGCCACTGAAGACGGCCATGACGTACGCCTGCTTGGCGCTCGTCGAGGCATATTCGCCACCGCACCCTACCCACGTGTTCTGTTCGATGTTGAAGGTGGTGCCGGGCGTCAGCGCAGCGATGCTGGTGGCCATGTTCTGAACGGCCGCTTGATATTCCGTCTGCGCGGCTTCCAGGGAAGGTTTGGACTGCAGCTCCTGTTCGAGCTGCGCCGATTCGGTTTCGGACACGCTGGTGGACTCTCCTCCCGTACTCGTCGATGCGTCGCACCCGGCGGCGCCCGCCACGCAGACCAGGCCGAAGGCCAAGCCCACGAACATCTTTCGCAGTGTCATCGAAAGGGAACCCCCGGCATCAATGGGGGTGTCGGCGGCGCTACGGGCGGCGCCGGTGGTGGCGCAAGAATCTGGTTGTCCGACAGCCCGGCCATGACCGCGGCCAAGTTGTAGCCGGACATGCGCAACTGGTTGTCGCTTCCGAGCCGGGCGTAATCGGAGTGCGACTGAACGCCCTCCCGGACGACTCCACCCGGATCGGGCCCGGCCGCCGCCGAGAGTTCGGGGAACATCCCGTCGTACGGGTTGACCCCCCACCCGTGCAGCGGTGCCAGCTCCGCCACGACGCCTGAGATCGGATCATCCATCCCGCGCATCACATAAGCATGCCCTGCACCGAGCCCCAACTGATCGGAACTCGTCAGCTCCAACCCCGGTGAACCGTAAAACACGACGTCGTTGACGGGATGCAGCCCTTGGGCATTGAGCTCCTGCAGGGCCAACGATGACGTCAACGAGCCGTAGGAATGCCCGAGCAACGTGAGGTGACCGTCGGGGTTGTTGGCGCGGACCTGTTCGAGATACGACGACAGACTGTCCGCCCCCAGCCGGGCCTGCCCGTCCCCCATGGTGGCCAAGGCATCCGCTGGGCTCAGCGTGTTGATCGGGTTGGGCGGCGGGTCGTAGCCCATCCAGGCGATCGTCGCCGCCGAACCGGGCAGACCCGCGTTCCTCAACTGGCGCTCCGCTTCGAGTCGGAGGTTGGACGCCTCGGTGACCATGCCGGGCAACGTGTCCTTGGTGGTCGACCCGATGCCGGGAACCGTCACCGAGACGTTTTGCGCCGTATCGGGGTTGCCCACCGCGACCGTGGCCAGCACCGGCTTTCCGGTGCCGGTGCGCGGATCGAAGACGGTCAGGTACGTCTCGGGAGCCTTGCCGAGCGCATCATGGACCGCGTTCAATTGACCCAAATACCCCTTGGCACCGTCCAATTCGCCCTTGAGATCGTTGAACCGATCCATCGTCTCCGCGCTGTGGTCGCCCGTCGTGTACGCCTCCCGCGCCAGCTCGTCGATCTGACGCTGCACCTGGTCCACTCGCGCCTGCGTGCTGTCGCGCTCGCGCTCCAACGCCGCTTCGTTGGCGTCACTGGCGACCTGAGTCGGTGTCAATCCCTCCGCACCGATCGGCGGACCTTCCTGCGGAATGGGCGTCTTGCCGGTCGCCATGTTGATGGCGTTGGCTAGGTCGTCGTCGATGCCCGCCGCCTCGGCCAGCAGTGCGGTGAGTTGCGGTTGCAGCTCGGCTTCGGCCTGGGCCACATCCGCCTCGGTCAGGGTCGAACCTGCCGCCGGGACAAAGGAATTGGATCCCGCGTCGAGTTCCATCCCGAGCTGATGGGCACGGTTGCGCAGATTGGCCAGCTTGACTTTGAGCGCGTCGATGTCGCCGGCCGCCCGGTCGGCCGCCCTGGCCACCGCAAGCGCTTCTGCGCCGTGGGCGTCGAGGTCCTTGCGCGTCTGGTCGATGGAGTCCTTCGCGGCTCGAGATGCGTCGCCTCCCCACGTCTCGAAGGCCGGGAGTTGCGCGATGCCGTTGGCCGCTTCCTGCGCCGCTTCGGCGCGACTGCGGGTGGCGTGAAACACCTCGCGGACATCGCCCGCATCCCAGCGATCGATATCGGCGACGGAGACGGTCACGGCGGCGCGCTACAGCCCGAGGTCGACGTCACTTACGGGCTGCTCGGCGCGATGGATAGCGGCCGCCCCGTCGTCGTCCGCCCGCATGTACGCCGCGGCACCGGTACGCAGCACGTCCGAGTGGTCGACCATGCGGCCGAATATCGCCGACGTGTCCGCTTGCCACTTCCCCACGGCGTCGGTCAGCGCCGCCGCCGACCCCACCGGCAAACCGGGCTGCGCCGCGTCCATCCGACTGTCCGCCTCGAAGTGGCGGGCGTGCACGTTGTCGGCGTGCACGTCGACCGTGGCAGCCGACATATGCAGGTCCTCGGGAGTCACCCTGACTTCGTCAGGCACCGCCCCTCCTCTCGTGCTGAGCAAATGGCAATCAGATCCAGGATACGGTTCGTCGCCCGCACCGAAGTACGCCAATTAACCCCTCGCTGGGCTGTGGTTCGCCAAACCCAGCAGCCACATGAATCTCGTTTGCCACAAGGACACCGAGCCGGCGCAAGACCTTGTGCGAGCGAGGATTCGGCCGACCTCGGCAAACGGATCCGCGCCCAATTTCCCCGCCGACACGACCCCTTCCCGCGCCGGAGTTGTCGTCCCGGTCGCCTATGTTGGGCGTCCGGACCCACGACCCCAGAGGACGACGTTGACGACTGAGCAGTTCCACCTGTCCCGGCTGCAGGTCATCAACTGGGGCGTGTTCGACGGCTACCACTCCATCCCGTTCAGCCGCGGCGGCGCGCTGATCGCCGGCGCGTCCGGCAGCGGCAAGTCCTCCCTACTCGACGCGATATCGCTGGGCTTCCTGCCGTTCAACCGCCGCAACTTCAACGCCTCCGGCGACAACACCGCCGCCGGATCCAGCGCCGGCCGCCGCACCGTCGACAAATACGTCCGCGGCGCTTGGGGCCAGCGCAGCGACGGCGGCTCCAGCCGCGTCATGTACCTCCGTGGCGACGGCACCGCCTGGTCGGCCGTCGCCGTCACCTACGCCAGCGACTCCGGGCGCACCGTCACCGGCCTGGTCCTCAAATGGCTGACGGGCGAATCGCGCAACGACTCGTCCAGCCGCTTCGTCCTCGGCGACGGCGACCTCGACATCGAGGACGTCTGCAACCGCTGGGCCGCGGGCCACTTCGACGCGAAAGTCTTCACGGCGGACTGGCGCTTCTCCACCAAGGTCGAATCGCAGTACCTCGCACAGCTCTACGCCACCATCGGCATCCGCGCCTCCGACGCCGCCCAGCAGCTGCTCGGCAAGGCCAAGTCGCTGAAAAGCGTTGGCGGACTGGAGCAGTTCGTCCGCGAGTTCATGCTCGACGAACCCGACAGCCTGGCCCGGCTGCCCGAAGCGCTCAAGCAGATCGACCCTCTCGTGGAGGCCCGCGAATTGCTGGCCGTCGCGCAGAAGAAGCGCAAGATCCTCGGCGACATCGAGAACATCCACCACCGCTACACCTCCGAGTCCTCCGACCTGGGCATCATCGACCTCGTCGACGCGCCGATGGTGCGGGCCTTCACCGACCACGTCCGCCTCGCCCAGTGCCCCGAGCAGATCGCCACGCTCGACAGCACCATCGATCAGCTCGAGAATGAGTACGAGGACGTCACCCGCAGCCTGAATCTGGCCAAGGCGGAAGCGGATTCGCTCAACGCGCAGATCAGCGGGTCCAGCGCCAACCTCGCTCCGCTGCAGTCCCAGGTGACCGCCGCCGAGACCGAAGCCGAGCAGGTGGAGCGCCGCCGCGGTGCCTACGAGGACATGCTCACCGCTCAGGACATCGAGCACCCCGACACTGCCGACGAGTTCTGGAACCTGCGTGAGGACCTGCTCGCTCAGGCCACCGAACTGCTCGCCAAGGTCGAGCGCAATCGCGAGGCCTCGACCGACGCCGAGTACGCCCAGAAGTCCGCCCGCATCGCCCGCGACGACGCCGCCAAGGAACTCAAACGCGTCGAGCATGTCGGTTCCGCGCTGCCGGAGTTCGCCATCGCGATGCGCGACCACATCTGCGCGGCCATCAAAGCCGACTCCACCGAGCTGCCCTACATCGCCGAACTGCTCGACCTCAAGCCCGACCAGACCCGCTGGCGCACCGCCGTAGAAAAGGTCCTGAGAGGCGCGGGGCTGCGGCTGCTGGTGCCCGACCAGCACTGGGAGAAGGTGCTGCGCTTCGTCAACGACACCGACATGCGCGGTCGCCTGCAGCTGCACCACGTCCGGGCGAAGTTCCTGGGCGCCGAACCCGTCGATCCTGATCCGAACACGTTGGCGGGCAAGCTGTTTGCCGTCGACGCCTCGCATCCGTGCGCGGCCGAAGCCCTCGACGTCATCGCCAACGCCGGTGACCACATCTGCGTCGACACCCCCGACGTGTTTGCACGCTTCCGCCGCGCGGTCACCGACACCGGGCTCTACAAGGACTCCGACCGACTCGCCGTCAAGGACGACCGCAGTCCGATCAGGCAGTCCGAGTACCTGTACCAGGGTGACGTCACCGCCAAGATCAACGCGCTGACACTGGAACTCGCCACCGCCGAGGACGCGTACCAGAAAGCCCGCCGCGTCGCCGACGACATCGCCGCCCAACGCCAGCAGTGGCGCGACCGCGCGACCGCGTGCAAGGCGATCTGCGAGCAGTACCCGCAGTGGAGCCAGATCGACACCGAGACCGCCGACGGGCACGCCGAGCGGCTGCGCGAACAGTACGAGCTGCTGCTCGCCGAGAACCCCGACCTCGACGCCCTCAACGCGCGCGCCGACGAATGCTGGTCGCAGATCCAGAAATTCATGACGCGCCGCGGAGCGATCCAGACTCGGCGCGACGGCCTCGACGAGCGCCGCACCCGGCTGATGGAGCTGGCTGAGCGGCTGTCGCCGACGTTCGTGTCCGAACCGCTGACCGAGCTGCTGCACCGCTACGTCGCGCAACTCCCGGTGAGCCTGGAGTTGCTCGACCCGGAACCGCACCGCGACGCGCTGTTCACGTCGATCAAGAAGGATCGCGAGCAGCTGCGCGAGAGCCGACGCCGCTCCTACGACGAGCTGGCCCGCATCCTCAACACATTCGACACGTCATTCCCTGACGCGATTCCGAACGACAGCGAGAACTTCGACGAGCGCGTGCACGACTACGTCGCGCTGTGCAAGCACATCGACGAGCGCGAACTGCCGGAGGCCTACGAGCGGATGATGCGTTTGGTCACCGAGCAGGCACCGGACGCGATCCTGACGCTGCACCGCGTCGCCGAGCAGGAGACGCGGCGCATCGCCGAGCAGATCGAGCGTGTCAACACCGGATTGGGCTCGGTGGAGTTCAACCGCGGCACCCGGCTGACGCTGCGCGCGACCCCGCGGCAGCTGCCGGCGGTCGCCGAGCTGACCGAGATCGTGCGGTCGATCTCGCGGCGCATCGCCGAGGTGGGGCTGGGCGACAAGCAGGCGATCCTCGATCAGTACGCCGATATTCTGCGGCTGCGCAACCGGCTGGCATCGACCGCGCCGGAGGACAAGGCGTGGACCCGCGACGCGTTGGATGTGCGCAACCGGTTCACGTTCGACTGCGCCGAATGGGCTGGCGACGAACTGATCCGCACGCATAGCAACGCGGGCGACAACTCCGGCGGTGAGCAGGAGAAGCTGATGGCGTTCTGTCTCGCCGGCGCGCTGAGCTTCAACCTGGCCAGCCCCGCGCAGGACTCATATTCGGCTGCCGCCGAGGGGCACGACAACACACCGGTGTTCGCGCAGCTGATGCTCGACGAGGCGTTCTCCAAGTCCGATCCGCAGTTCGCGCAGCAGGCGCTGTCGGCATTTCGCAAGTTCGGCTTCCAGCTGGTGATCGTGGCGACGGTGCAGAATGCCACGACGATCCAGCCCTACATCGACAGCGTGGTGATGGTGTCCAAGACCGAGGCCACCGGCCGCAATGTTCGCCCTGTCGCGACCGTCGCCACGCGGACAATTTCGGAGTTCACGTCGCTGCGAAAAGAGATGCGGGCGAGCGCGGCGAAGGTGCCTGCTGGCGTCTGAAGTTGGACGTGGTCTTTCGCACGCCGAATCGCCGGTCAGACCTCGACAACCTCGACGAGGTTGTCGAGGCCGACGAAGTCTGCGACGTTGCGGGTGTAGAGCCGCGCCGAAAGGGCGTGTGCAGTAGCCGCGATCAATAAGTCCATGGATCGAGCTCGGGGCCGACGTCCAGCCTCGACAACCGCCGCAGCCAGATTTCCGTAGCTCGAAGCCACGGCGTCGTCCACCGGAACGGCATCGAACGTCCGTTGAAGCAGCAGCAGCCGACGAAGTCGTTCCGCGCGGACATTACGGCCCTTCGCGACGAGCACGCCGAAATGTAGTTCAGCCAACGTGATAGCACTGACGGCTAGCTCGCCTTCAAGCGGAAGAACATCGGAAGCGATGACGACGCTGGTGTGGAGAATCGCTCTCACGCGTTCGCCCACGGATCCCGAATGTCGTCGGCCAGTTCCTCGCGGTCGGCGGCCCAGGCCGGGTCTTCGGGTCCGGTGAATAGCTCCGCCACGTCGTCCCATCGGCGCCAGGTGCGGGGTGCGGCGGGTACGAGCCGAGCGCCAGGCCTGCCGGCGACGGTGATGACGATCTCCTCACCCTCCTCCACCCGACGCACGAGCTCGGACGCATTCTGGCGCAATTCGCGCAGACCAACAGCCTCCATAGTCGGACGGTAGCACATGTGCTACCACCTGCTGCTCGCCCGCTGAGCAAGGCCGCAGCGTGGCGCAGATGTCAGCCCGGTAGTTGGTGGAGCCAGTCCGAGTTGCCATCAACAGGTCCACCATTGATCACGATGGTCGGAACGCCGGGCTCGGGGAACTGGCGCAGGAGTGCGAGGTTGTTGGCAGTGATGGCGTGGGCGTCAAAACCGATCGGCAGCCCGAGCCTGATCAGGTCTTGAGCCGGCGGTGGTGCGCCGACGCGGTTGGCCAGGCCGGCGAGTTGATTGTTGTCGAGATCCGTGGGCCCTCCCTCCTGCGGCTGTTGCTCGGCCGAAAAGATCTGCTGGACGTAGCGCCACGTGATCTCGCTCGATCGCGATTGGTCAGCCACCAC
Organism: Mycobacterium sp. 29Ha; assembly: GCF_032883055.1. Lineage (NCBI taxonomy): Bacteria > Bacillati > Actinomycetota > Actinomycetes > Mycobacteriales > Mycobacteriaceae > Mycobacterium > Mycobacterium sp. 29Ha. The sequence goes on along the minus strand of NZ_JAMQTI010000026.1, from coordinate 75,238 downwards.
GAAGGTCGCATAGGTCGCGCGAATGTCGTAAGTCTTGCTGGCCGAGTACTTGTCGAGGAAGTCCACGAATCGAAGGTTGACGCGAAGCCTGCCGTCCTCGAGGCGTTGACCGATTTCCTCGCCCTGCTCTTGGACCATCTTCCCGCTGAAGGGGCACATCGGATCCACGTACAGATCGACCACCCCGAGTGCATGCGGGTCGCCGAGGGCGATGACATCTCCCGCCGGCGCCGCCACGGCCGCCTGCGCAACTCCTGCCGTCGGTCCGCACATCAGCAGTGCCACGCCCAGCACCGCCCCGAGGGCACGCATCGCCAGCTTCATCCGTCTTCTGTCCATGGGTTCCATCATGAGCCGCTCTCAACTTGTCTTCACCACCGCACTGGGCCGGCGCACCGTCTTCTGGCAAGGTCCGCGCACCCCGCAAACAGGCGCGCCCGAACGTGCGTACGAGCCAGAACCGTGCCTGCGGGGCAACGCCGTCTCCGCCGAGTCCGGTCGACTATCGAGTTGCCAGGCTCAGAGCGACGCTGTCGCTGATGAGGGGGCGAGCCGTAGTACTTGAGCGACACAGTCGCTGTGAGCTTGGCAACTCGGATAGTGGCTCCAGTCCGCGTCGCCTGGTCCAGCGTCCAACGGTCCTTGCTGCGACCCCCGCTGGTTTTCCACTGGTCCGTCCTGGGCATCCCGGCGGCATGAACAAACTGACCCGGCTCCGGCGTGCAGAACAGCGGATCGTCAAAGTCCAGCGGCGCGTCTGGCTCGCCCAGGTCTTGGCGTGGCCGACGGTGATCGCGGCCGGGGCGACGTCGGTGGGTGTGCTGGTGTGGTTCCTCCGACAACGCTCGGCAGGTAATCGTCACGAGATGCCGGACCTGCCGGGCGCCCATGAGGACGGCACCGTGCACGTCGATCCTGATGGCCAGCTCACTCACACTCTTGCCGCAGACGACGCACGGGACACCGTCTAGGCCCACGAACCCCCGCCTGAGATCGACGGCGAAATTGGCGCCGCTGCGGCGTTTGGGCAGCGCGTGGCGGGTGAACACCCGATGTGCGTGATCAGCCAAAGAAAGGAAACCATCATGGCACTCGACGATGACGACATGACGACAGCAGGCGGCGGCGGAGAAGGTACCGCCGACGGCGGCTCCAACCCCGAAGGCCACGACGGCGGCGCCGACGGAACCGCGGACGAGGACAAGAGCGGCGAGGGAACGGCCGACGGCGGCTCGAACCCCGAGGGTCACGACGGCGGTGCCGACGGAACCGCCTGAGGTCAGCATGCTGAGCCGGTGCGTGGCAACTGATACCGACGTTTTCGCCACCGAATATTGGGGCCGCAAACCCCTGCTCAGTCGCAGCGCCGCGCTGCCCCGCGACTTCAGCGATCTGCTCTCACCCACCGCGGTTGACGAGCTGATCGCTGAGCGCGGGGTACGCGCGCCCTTCATCCGGATGGCCAAGACCGGCGACGTGCTGGCCCGCAGTTGCTACACCGGACCGGCCGGCTTCGGCGCCGAGATGCCCGACCAGGTCGACTCGGCCAAGGTGCTCGCCGAATTCGCCACCGGTGCGACCATCGTCCTTCAAGGATTGCACCGGCTATGGCCCCCGCTGATCGACTTCGTGCGCGGCCTCACCGACGACCTGGGTCATCCCGTGCAGGCCAACGCCTACATCACCCCGCCGAACGCACAGGGATTCGAGCCCCACTACGACGTCCATGACGTGTTCGTCCTCCAAGCCTCCGGCCAGAAGCGCTGGACCGTGCACGAACCCGTGCACCAGCACCCGCTCGACTCGCAACCGTGGACCGAGCATCGCGACGCCATCACCGCACGCGTCCGCGATGCCCCGACCATCGACACCGTCCTGAAGGCGGGCGACGCGCTGTATCTGCCCCGCGGTTGGGTGCACTCCGCCCGCTCCGAGGACACCACGTCCATCCACCTGACGATCGGCGTATCGGCGTTGACCTACTTCGACGTCGCCCGCGCGGTCGTCGACACGCTCGCCACCGACGAAGAGTTCCGAAAATCTCTACCCATGGGCATCGACGCCACCGATCGCAGTGAAATGGCCTCGACGACAAGCAAAGTGATGGCACAGATCGCCGACGCCGTACGCGACCGGGCCGCCGACCTCAGCGACAAGACAGCCTCGAAGTTGTCGGATCGTCACGCGCAACGGACCCGGCCCGTCGCCGTACGGCCCCTGGCCACCCTGGACGCCATGGCCACCGCCGGCGCCAAACGAGTCCACTGGCGCCACGGGCTGATCGGCACGCTCGAGCACCTCGGCGAACAGGTGCGCCTACGACTGCCGGACCGGACCATCACATTTCCCGACTCGTGCACCACGGCGCTCGAGGCGATGCAACACGGGCTCGTCGCGGACGCGCAAACACTTCCGGGCCTTGACCACGCCGACTCGACGGTGCTCATTCGCCGACTGTTGCGCGAGGCCGTCGTGGTCGCGGTCGAGGACGGTACAACCTAAGGATGAGCCCAAAGCGCACGCCGTGCAGCGACCAATCGCTGGCGCGCAACGACCCCATCTACGGCACGGCCGGTGCTGGACGGGCCTGGGCGATGCTCGAACTGTCCGGCGGCTGGGGCCAATCGGCCTTCCTCGACTCCCCCTCCCTCATCGACCGCGAACTCGGGCGCAGCATCTGCCGCCGCATCGAAACCGAGGGCCTGCGGGTCACCGCGATACGCCGGCCGGGACGCCGAGACGCGACGCCGCGCTGGCGATGGTTCATCGCGCAATGCGACGAGGGCAGCGAGGCGCTCTACGGCGGAGAGGTCGACGACGCTCGCGGGTACCTGGACATCGCTCTGGACGGCTCCGACGGTGAACGGGTCGACGGACCACTTGTCGCGGTCTGCGCGCACGGCAAACACGACCAGTGTTGCGCCGTGCGCGGACGCAGCGCGGCGTCGGCCATCGCGGCCGAATACCCCGAATTCACCTGGGAATGTTCACACTTGGGCGGCGACCGGTTCGCCGCCACCATGCTGATCCTGCCCGAGGGCCTGTGCTACGGGCGTGTCGACTCGACCGACTCCGCCGCTCTGGTGTCCAAATATCTCGACGGTCGGCTGGACCACAGATATCTGCGCGGACGCACATCCCTGCCCCACCCGGTGCAAGCCGCACAGTATTTCGCGCGCGAATCCCTGGGCGAGGACCGCATCGACGCTCTGTCACCGGTGAACGTCGAACACGCCGAGCATCAAATCCGCGTCGAGCTCCGCACGGACTCGGGCTCCGTGAATGTCGTTCTCGCGGAGAAGATGTCGGAGCCGCTGCTGTCCATGTGCCGCGCCTCGGTTCCGGGCTCGGTGCGCACGTTCGAACTAGTGTCAATGTCGTCGCACTGAGGAGGCTGTTTGCATGGCAGACATCATCGATCTGATCTACGCCGACCACGACTGGTTTCGTCGTCAATTCTTCCTGTTGGACGACGCGAAGTCCGACGCCGAGCTCGCCGCGATCTGGGACGCCCTCGGCGCCCGCCTCGACGTCCACGCCGAAGTCGAGGAGGCCGTGTTCTACCCGGCGCTGCTCAAGCACGGCGGCAGCGAGGACCGCGGCAATCCCGAAGGCGACCCGGAAGACGAAACCGAGGACGCCATCACCGACCACAACTCGATCCGCGACGCGATTCGTCGCTCACGCCAACACAAGACGGGCACCAAGGAATGGTTCGACGCCGTTTTCGAGGCCCGCAAGGAGAACGGCGAACACCTCGACGAGGAAGAGCGCGAGGCGATGCCGGACTTCATCAAGAGTGCCTCCCTCGAGCTCCGGCACGAATTGGCGATGCAGTGGCTGCGGCTCTATGCCGATCGCGAGACGACGATCAACGTCGACAACCGCGACAAGGACGCCGACGACTACATCGCCAAGCACTCCTGAACTATCAGCCGTCACCGTCCATCGCGTTGCGCAGGAACGGCAGTATCCAGCCGGAAATCGGCCACACCGCCGCCAGCGCGAACGCGCACACCGCGCCGACCACCCCGGCGATCGCGCGGTGCTTGCGGCGACTCCCGTCGGCGAACGCGCCGCTGCGCAGCAGCAGGAACGTGGTGGTGAGCCACCCCGCCAGATAGAGGGCACCGAGCGCATATTTCATATGTCTCCGTTGTACCCCTCCGCTGGGCAGGCGTCAGACCGCGTATCAGCGGAGGTAGGTCTGGCCATCCCGGGGATATCCGCCGCCATCCGTGGCGATGTGAACATGGTCGAAATGGTTGGCTGTGTCTGAGCCGGCGTCCGACATCGCTCTTTTCGAGCCGTTGGGCCGGTAGATGGTCTGCCTCCAGATGACGTGATTCACGCCGAAGCGCTCCGCGTTCTTCAGGACGTACGCGAGCACACTGTCCCCGAGCGCTGTCCCGGCAGCCGAGCGAGCGTTCGGGATCATCACGTCGATCGCCAATCCGTGCGGATGCCATTTCAAGGGATCCGACCGGACTCCGCCGATGTCGAGAATCTCGGGAAACTCTGCGCTGACCGAACGTGCCGCCAAGATGGTTTTGACCTGGAGTCCAGTCTCCCGCGCAACGCTGGGGGGCAATGTGGGCGACACGGCCAAGCGGGCCGGTTCGGGACCGATCGGGCCCACCGCTACCAGCGCCGGTGTCGAAGCCGCGACCTCTGTGCAGCACGAGGCATCGTCACTGAGCTGCGGATAACTGTCTGCCGCGACACCCAACAATGCCGCGGCAGAGACGACGCCCGCAGCCACGGACGTCAGCGACCGTTGCCGCGTTTTGGCTAATGCGTGTCTTCCCATCGGGCGTGCACCCTACCCGACACGCCCGAGCGCGTTCAGCAACCACCCAGATGGCTTGTCGTGCCGATAACCGAGATGGGCCGCGACGCCCTCCTAGCCGTAAAATCACAGCTCACAAAGGCCAGACCAGTGAATTTCTCGGTACGCCCGACCACGTGGCGCAGGCCGCAAATAGTGGCCTGCGTTAAAGATCAGCTAATGGTGTGACATTCGTCAAATTCGTGCCTGAGCCACGAATCGGCAACATGCTCGACGCAGCGGAGCGATCGGGCGGGGCGGCGCACCGCGTGACCGACGGATCAGAACTCGGCCTCATCCTCTCGATGGAAGTGCCGCCACAACAGGGCCCCGCCGGACAACGCGATCAGCAGTCCGATCCCGCCGATCACGATGCCGACGAACAGCGAGATGAACATCGGATCGACCGATTCGCCTATCGTGCCGGCACCGAAGACGCCGCCGACGAGGAAACCCAGCATCGGTGCCAGTACGGCGACCGCCATCCCCAGCAGCGCCCGCCACATTCCAGGCGGCGTGGGTTCGAGAACGACGGGGCGGCCGACCTCGGGAGCGTCGACGTCGTCACCGCCCGGCGCGGTGATGCCAGGATCAGGTGCTGCGCTAGTCATCGGATCTCACCCTCCTGATGTGGGGGACGGCGTCACCACCGCCTGCGTCGTTCGTCGAATTGCCGCCCTCGAGGAACGGGCGGACGATATCCATCGGAATCGGGAAAACGACAGTCGAGTTCTGGTCGGCGCCGAGTTCCAGCAGGGTCTGCAGATAGCGCAGCTGCAGCGACGCCGGACTCTCACTGAGTGTTATTGCGGCATCGCGTAACTCCGCGGATGCCTGCAATTCGCCGTGCGCGCTGATCACCTTGGCGCGACGCTCGCGCTCGGCCTCGGCCTCGCGGGCCATCGCCCGCTGCATCATCTCGGGAATCTCGACGTCCTTGATCTCGACGACCTCGACCTTGACCCCCCAGGGTTCGGTCTGGCTCGCGATGGACGCGGCCAGGTCCTCGTTGAGATCGGCGCGGTGGGCCAGCAGCGTGTCGAGGTCGGCACGTCCGACCACCGACCGCAGCGTGGTCTGGGCGATCTGAGAGGTGGCGACCGCGAAGTTCTCCACCGCCATCACGGATTTCGTCGGATCGGTAACCCGGAAAAGGACGACGGCATTGACGCGCGCCGTGACGTTGTCGCGCGTGATGACCTCTTGGGGCGGGATGGTCAACGTCACCGTGCGCAGATCGACGCGCACGAGCTTGTCGACGCCGGGCAGAACGACGACGATTCCCGGTCCCAGCGGTCCACGTAACCGGCCGAGGCGGAAGCCCACACCGCGTTCGTACTCCTTGACGACGCGCAGTGACGCGATCACCACGGCGACGAGCAGCGCGACCAGGACAACGACGGCGACAGTCAACGGACCACTCATCAGCGTGTCTCCCGTCGGTCGGATGCATAGGAGGTACGACGACGGATTTCCGCCTCGGCCAACCGCTTTCGCTCCTCGATGTTCTCGTCGAGTGACTGGAACAGCACGCCCGGCGGCACGGCCGGGGTGCGGCGCAGGTGCGACCACAGCGGCAGCGAAAGAACGCCCACCGCGACGGCGCACCCCAGCAGCATCAGTGTCTCCGGCACGGTGGCGGCCACCAGCGCCATGGCCAGCGGCCAGATGACGGCGATACCGCTGACGGCGCAGGCGATCCCGCGGTGAAAGCGTGCCGCCTCCGACGCCGGCCAGCTGTCGATCGCGCGGCTCACCTCGCGGCCGTCGTTGGAGGTGGTGCAGGAGTGCTTGACCGGGCAGGCGTTGCACACCGTCGGGCTGCCCCGGTAGCGCATGACCCGGTTGTCGGGGTCAAATGACTTGGGCCACAACCACTGATCCTGCGGGCACAGCCACGCATCGTGGTCCTCGTGGTAGACGAACGGGCCGGACCGTTGTTGTTCCACCTTGGCGGCGGCGCGGCGGGCGAACATGTCGATGCCGTAGGCGATCACGACGAGCAGGGCGGCGTACCCGATCGACAGCCAGGTTTCGATCGCGATGCCCGCGGTCACGAACTACCCCCGACGGTTTCGTGATCGTCAGGCAACCGGCGATCCGACGCATAACGCGACGACCCGCCGCCCGTCGCCGCCAGGCCGGTGCGGTCTTCCTCCGCCTGCGCGTGTTCCTCGACGAAGAGTGTCTCCGCGGGCATCGTGTGCGTGGTCGCCTTGATGCCGTATCGCACACCGAGCCAGGCGATCCAGACGAACGGCAGCACGCCGCCGAGGATGAACAGGAAGTCACCGGGCATCCGCAACCATTCGAGTACGACGTTGCCCGACTGGGTGATGTATCCCAGGGTGCGCGCCTCGTAGTAGCCGTCGTTGACGGAGTGCCACAACTGCAGGACGCCCAGCGGGAGCAGGGTGGCGAAGACCATCCACGCCAGGCCGATGTTGAGCGACCAGAACGACAGCTTGGCCAGTTTGTCCGGCCATCGTTTCGACGGGATGATGTAGCGCAGCGCGAACAGCGCCAGGCCGACGGCGAGCATCCCGTAGACGCCCATCATCGCGCCGTGGGCGTGGTTGGCGGTCAGTGCCGTGCCGATCTGGTAGTAGGACACGATGGGCAGGTTGATCAGGAAGCCGAAGATGCCCGCACCGACGAAGTTCCAGAAGCCCACGGCGACAAGGAACATGACCGCCCAGCGGTGCGGGAACGGTGCGCTGCTGCGCGACTGCTGTCGCGAGCCCAGTTGCAGGAATGTCCACGCCTCGACGGTGAGGAAGGTCAGCGGGATGACTTCCATCGCGGAGAAGAACGCGCCCAGAGCCATGTGTTCCACTGGCGTGCCGGAGAAGTACAGATGGTGCATCGTGCCGATCACGCCACCCACCGAGTACAAGATGACGTCGAGGAAGATCAGCTGGATGGCGATCCGGCGGCGCACCACGCCGAGCATCACGAAGATGTAGGCGACCATCACCGTCGTGAACAATTCCAGGAAGTCCTCGACCCACAGGTGCACCACCCAGAAGCGCCAGAATTCGGCGACGGTCAGGTGGGTCTGGGTACCCGCGAGCATCCCGACGGCGTAGAACGCGGGGATGGCCAGGCCGGCATAGAAGAACAGCCACGGCATGTTGAGCTTGCTCTCGGTCTTCAGGCGCGCGCGGATCGCCCGGAAGATGATCGCCATCCACAAGAACAGCCCGACGACCAGCAGGATCTGCCAGAACCTCGGTAGGTCGAGGTATTCCCACTGCTGGTCGAAGAAGATGGAGCCTTTGGCCCAGTCCACGCCGAAGGTGCTCAAGGCCGTTCCCACCAGAGTGCCGGCCACGACGACGAACAGCGCACCGAGCAGCCCGTACGTCAGCCACGACTGTCGCCGTGGTTCGCGGCCGGAGATGATGGGCGCGAGGAAGATGCCTGCGGCGAGGAAAGATGCCGCCGTCCACAGCAGCGACAGTTGAACGTGCCAGGTCCGCGCCAGGTTGAACGGCAGGATCTGGGCCAGGTCGAAGCCGAAGAAATTGCTCAGCTCGGCGCGGTAGTGCTCGATGGCGCCGCCGAGTACAGCCTGCCCGAGGAAGAGCACCGCGACGACGAAGAAGAACCAGGCGGTGGCTTTCTGCGACGGGGTGATCTCCACTTCGCCCGGTTGGCGGAAGGCCAGCGAGGGGGTTTCCGTTGCGTGCCAACCGATTTTGCGGCTCCACCGGCCATAGAGGGCGAACAGTGCGCCGAGCCCGGCCAGCAGGGCGATCAGCGACATCGCCGACCAGACCAGGATGTCGGCCGTCGGGGTGTTGTTGACGCGTTGTTCGGGTGGCCAGTTGTTGGTGTAGGAGTAGGCGTGACCCTCACGCTCGGCTGCGGCGGCCCAGGCCGTCCAGCTGAAAAACGCGGTGAGATCGTGGATTTCCTGAGGGTCGGTGATGAGCTGGGGGATCAGCCCGTATTCGGTCGAGTCGGTGCCGAAGACATCGGCGTAGTGAGCACGGACGTTGTCGAAGGCGGCCACTTGCTCGGCGGTGAACTGCAGCGTGCCGGTGCCCTTGTCGTAGCGGTTGGTCCGCATCATCTTGACGAGGTCGGCCGTCGGGTCCGGCGATCCAGAGTCGCGCAGCTGCTGGCCGACGTCGTCGGCGGACAAGCGCAGGTACTCCGCGGTGTAGTCCGGACCGAGGTAGCCGCCGTGGCCCATGATCGAGCCGTACTGCTGCAGGCCGCGGCGCAGGAAGATCTGCTGTCCAGCGGTGACCTGTTGCTCGGTGAACAGGGTCTGGCCGTCCGGGCCGACCACCCGCTGCGGCAGCGGCATCGAGTCGGTGTAGGTCCTGGCGGCCAATATGCCCATGATCATGAAGCCGAAGACCATGACCAGGGCGACGCCCTGAACCCATCCTTTCGATATCGCAAGCTCGGCTTTAGTCGGAACTGGCAGGAAGGACTGCTCTGTCATTGCCACACCCCCGTGCGAATTGAGTCACGTCCGCAGCATCTCTGGCCAACGTAACGAAACCCGCGCCGAGGTGGCGGTGTTTCGCAACATCGCAACCCGTCACGTCCGGACTGCAACCACCGCCTCGTATCGTGACCGAATGCAGAAGACCCGAGCCGCTCACATCGCCCGGCAGGTCGGGGCGTTGGCTGTCGCGGCACTGACCGCCGCTTCGACACTGAACGGATATCGCCCGGTGGCGCGAAAGGGATACCCCTCGATCTTTTCGTGGGCGTTCGGTCTCGTGGTGACCGAGTTCCCGTTGCAGACACTCGCGAGCCAGCTCGCCGGACTGCTGCTCACCGCGCGCCGCCTCACGCGTCCGGTGCGCAGGACGGCGTGGATCGTGGCCGGCCTGTCCGCGTTGGGTCTGCTGAACTTCAACCGCGCCGGCCACCAGGCCTCCGCCCCACTGACCGCCGCCTTGGACAACGGCCTGGGGCCACATCGACGCACCAACTCCGATGGTTTGTGGCGTCGGCCGGCAGGCGACGGCACCGCCAAGACACCCGGCGCTCTGCGGATGCTGCGGATCTATCGCGACTACGCCCACGACGGCGACATCAGCTACGGCGAATACGGCGGCGCCAATCATCTCGATGTCTGGCGACGACCCGACCTCGACCGAAACAGCAAGGCGCCGGTGCTGTTCCAGATCCCCGGCGGGGCGTGGACCACCGGCAACAAGCGCGGACAGGCGCATCCGTTGATGAGCCACCTTGCCGAGCTCGGCTGGGTTTGCGTGGCGATCAACTACCGGCACAGCCCACGCAACACGTGGCCCGACCACATCGTCGACGTCAAGCGCGCTCTGGCATGGGTGAAGGCACACATCGGCGAGTACGGCGGCGACCCCGATTTCGTCGCCATCACCGGCGGCTCGGCCGGTGGCCATCTGTCCTCGCTGGCCGCGTTGACGCCCAACGACCCGCGGTTCCAGCCTGGGTTCGAAGACGCCGACACCCGTGTCCAGGCCGCGGTCCCGTTCTACGGCGTGTACGACTTCACCCGCTTCGAAGACGCGATGCATCCGTCGATGCCCGAATTGCTCGAGCAGATGGTCGTCAAACAACGGCTTTCGACGAACCGGCAGCCCTATGTCGACGCATCGCCGGTGACCCATGTCTCCGCAGACGCTCCGCCGTTCTTCGTCGTGCACGGCCGCAACGACTCGCTTGTTCCCGTCGAGCAGGGGCGAGGCTTCGTCGAAAGGCTGCGAGAAGTCAGCACACAGCCGGTCGTGTACGCCGAACTGCCTTTCACCCAGCATGCTTTCGATATTTTCGGCTCGGCCCGCGCCGCGCACGCAGCTGTTGCCGTCGAGCAATTCCTCGCCGAGATCTATGCGCGTCGTGCGCTCGACAACGTCGCGGTCTAGCCCTCTTTCGTCCGCTCCGCGGTGAACGACACCGACACGGTGTCAACGACTTTCATTGAACCCATCAGCATCGAGTAGGGCTTGATGTCGAAGTCCGATTGCACAATGTCGGCTTCACACGATAGTCGCCATTTGTCGCCGAGATCATCGACGCGCAGGTTGACCGCGTACTCGTTGCTCACGCCGTGGATCTCCAGCGTGCCGGTCATCAGATAGCCGTCGTCCGACTTGTCGATGTCACCTGCGTGAAAACGGATCTGCGGGAACCGTTTGGCATCAAGCGAATTCAACGCGTTTGACCGCGCCAGCGCTTTCTCCGGCGCGGACAGCCCCTTCACACCGCCCTCACCCTTGCGCACTTGAAGCGAATTGACGTCGACGATCACTTCCGCCTCGACGGGCTCGCCGCCGCTCCACCGCACCGTGGCCTGCCATTCGGTCATCGCGATCGTCAACCGGTGGCCCATCTTGGCCGCCCTGCCCGTCACGCCGGTCTTCACGAGCAGCTCACCTTCGGAGGCGTCCACACTCCACTCGTTGCCGGTCATCGGACCGAATGTACCGGCCGGCGCGCATCTAGGGCGGCGGAGGCGGGGGCGGTGGTCCCGGCGGCGGTGGCGGTGGCGGGGCTGGCGGCGGCGGTGGCGCGCCTGGTGGCGGTGGTGGTGGTGGTGGTGGTGGTCCCAAGATGATCGGCGGCAACCCCGGAATCTCGATGACCATCGGGTTCACCGGCGGCGGTGGTGGAGGCACGCCGGGCGGAGGCGGGGGCGGCTCGACCGGCCGCGGCGGCGGTGCCGGCGCTACCCCGTTGCTGATGTTGATGGTGATGATCGACCCCGGAATCGTCTGACCGCTTGGCGTCGTCCCGACGACCGTTCCGTATCGTGACGAACTGTTCACCGAGGACGGCTGATCCGCCACCTGAAAGCCCGCCTCTCGCAACCGCTGACGCGCCGCATCCACCTTGAGGCCGGTGACGCTGGGCACCTTGCCACCCGGCGCGCCGTCGACATAGCGCGGATCCGTCGGCGGAAGGCGCACCTCTCCGAAGTCGGTGGCGATCGGCTTCATCGCCGTGAACCACGTGCGGGCAGGTTCGTTGCCACCAAACAGGTCCCCATTACCGCACTCGCGCAGCGGAAATGAACAGATGCCCGACGGTGTACTGGAATCGGCGAAGATGTAGTTCGCCGCCGCGTACTGATTGGTGAAGCCGAGAAATCCCGCCGACCGGTGCGACTCCGTCGTCCCCGTCTTGCCCGACAGCGGTAGCGACCACCCCGTCGACGCGGCTGCGGCCGCAGCGGTGCCCGGGCTCTGATCGTCCTTGCTGAGCGCGTTGGCGAACGTGTTCGCGAGCCCCTCGGGCACCGCCTGGTCGCACGGCTGACTGTCGACCGTCACCTCATTGCCGTAACGGTCGAAGATCTTGTCGACCGGGTTCGGCGGGCACCACACACCGCCAGACGCCAGCGTCGCCGCCACATTCGCCAACTCGAGCGCGTTCAGCTGAAACGGTCCTAACGTGAACGACCCGATGTTCTGCCTCTTGATGAAGTCGGCCAAGCTCTCGTTGCTATCGGGGTCGTATGCCCGCGCCGTGCCGGGCAGCGCGTACGACCGCAGCCCCAGCCGCACCGCCATGTCGACGGCGCGCGGAACACCCACCTGCTGAATCAATCTCGCGAAGGCGGTGTTCGGCGACGTCGCCAGCGCGTCGGTGACATTCATCGAGCCGCGATAGTTCCCAGCGTTTTTCACACACCACGTCTCCTTGGGACAGCCCGGTGTATCGCTGCTGCCGAGTCCCCTGGCCTGGACCGAGCCGGGCACCTGCAACTGATTGTTGATGCCCATGCCCATTTCGAGCGCCGCCGCGGTGGTGAACACCTTGAAGATCGAGCCCGCGCCGTCGCCCACGAGCGAGAACGGCTGCTGCTGCACCGTTTCGTGGGCGTCGCCGTTGAGTCCATAAGTGCGACTGCTGGCCATCGCCACGACGCGATGGGCATCCTTGCCGGGCTTGATGACGCTCATCACGCTGGCCACCCCGTCGAGCGTCGGGCTGGCGAACTCGTCGATCGCCGACTTGACCGAATCCTGCACCTTCGGGTCAAGGGTCGTGCGGATGACGTAGCCGCCGCGTGCCACCTGCTCCTTGCTGATGCCTGCCTTGGCCAGGTAGTCGAGCACATAGTCACAGAAGAAGCCGCGGTCCCCGGCGGCAACGCATCCGCCCGGCAGCTGGCGCGGCCGGGCCAACACACCCAAGGGTGCGACCTTGGCGGCACGCAGTTCGTCGGCCTGCGCAGGCAGATTCTCGATCATGGTGTCCAACACCACGCTTCGCCGTTCCATCGCGGCCTGGGGATTGTTGTACGGGTCGAAGATGCTCGTGGACTTCACCAGCCCCGCCAGCAGCGCTGCCTGCTGCCAGTTCAGGTCCGACGCATTGACGCCGAAGTACGTCTGCGCCGCATCCTGCACGCCGAATGCGCCGTTGCCGAAATACACCAGATTCAGGTACCGGGTGAGAATCTCTTCCTTGGACAGCGTCTTGTCGAGGGCGAGCGCCAAGCGCATCTCACGCAGCTTGCGCGCGGGCGTCAACTCGACGGCGGCCCGCCGCTCGGCGTCGGTCTGAGCCGTCACCAGCAACCGGAAATTCTTCACGTACTGCTGTTCGATGGTCGAGCCCCCGCGGGTGTTGATGTTTCCGGCGAGGTAGCCGGAAACACCGGTCAGCGTGCCTTGCCAGTCCACGCCGTTGTGCTCGGTGAAACGCTTGTCTTCGACCGAGACGATCGCCAGCTTCATCGTGTTGGCGATCCGATTGGAAGGCACTTCGAACCGGCGCTGTGAGTACACGCGCGCGATCGGCTTCCCCGCCGCATCCACCATCGTCGTGACCAGTGGGACGTCGCCCTGCAGCAGCTGCGCCGAGCCGCTTGTGACGACGTCGGCAGCCCGGTTCGAAACCAACCCCATAGTGCCGACCAGCGGAAACAGCAGTGCGGCCACCAGTGCACCGGCAGACAGACAACACAAGATCAACTTCGCGACGGCATCCCACACCGATCGGTGCTCCCCCATGCACTCAGATTAGTGAGCCGGCAACCCCACGGCGCTCGAATCGAAAGACGAATCGTCACCGGATCTCTACCGACGAACGCCGCAGACGCTGACGCATTCGCCGAATACCTCACGGCAGCGGCATAACAGGGGGATTGTTGCGGCACCCGGTCAACGCGCTCCCCTCAGGTAGATCACCCGCGTCCGGAAGACGATGTCCTGCAACGATCTTCGCTGACGGTCGAGTACCACCCACAGCAGTCCGACCGGGAAGAGCACACAGCAGATCGATCGCAGCAATCCAACGAGAAGACGCACGCGCTGTGACCGTCGCCCGACGACCCGCAGGCCCATCGTTGCCGCGCCCGCGGTCGATCCCGAGACCGTCCAGCATCCCGTCAGGTACAACACGGCGATGACAAATGTCACCACCGTCGAGAACACGGCGTTCAGTGACGGCAGGCTGAACGCTGTCGGCGAATACACGAGCCTCACCAGCACCAGGCCTCCGTAGAGCGCGCCCATGATCAGCAGCACCACGAACAGGTCAATGACCGCAGCCAACCCCCGGGTGATGATCCCGGCCGCCCGCTCAACGTCAGGTTCCGGCGTAATCACCGGGTGTCCCGGTCACGCCCCAGCATGCGATTGACGATTCCCGCCACGGCGTCGTCGGCGCGCTCGCCCTGCGTGCGCACGTCCATCATCACCTCGGCGGTCATGGAATTCGTCGATTCGCGGATGATCGCCGGTAGGTCTACACCTTCAATCACCCTGTCCGCCAGAGCGATCAGGTCAACCCGGTTGATCACCGCGTCGATGTCGAGATCGGCTGCGAGCGCATCGATATCCACTCTTTCGCGTACGAGCGCGTTCAAATCAATCTCGTCGAGGACCAGGTCGACCAAACCGACCGCGACACCGGCCACCACAGCCTTGAATTGGTCGGCGCTCTGCGTCACCCATCTGTCGCCCAGCTCGGACAGGCCGACGACGCCGCGCCGCATCAGCGGCCCGAGCACCGGCACCTTCTCCGCGACGCGATAAGCGGCCTCCGCGGCTCCGACCGCCATCACCCCCGTGCCCACAGCGGCGGATACCACCGGGTGTTTCAGCAGGTCGACACCGGTGCCCATCACCGCATGGTAGTTCGGAAACGTGAATTTGCGCGGTGTGACATTTAGAGCCAGCTGGCGTGGGTCAAGATCAGAGCCCGACCGTCCCGTGCACGTGCGCGCGCAACCGCGCACCAAGCTCGGCCAGCGCGAGATCGGCTTCGGCGCGCACACCCGCGTGGAGGTGGATGTCGTGCCACAGCCCGTCGGACCGCTGGTGCTCGACATCCGTTGCCACGCCGACGATCTTCTCCACCAGCGGATCCTCGCCCGCGCTCTGCAACACAATCGGCGGCAGATCCGCGAAGCTCCCGGACACCGGAGACACCACCGATGTGATCACCGGGCGGATCAAGCCCAACGCCGCCGGTCGCGCGATTCCCCTGTCCCGCAGCGTCATCGCCAGCGCCAGCGCCAACCCGCCACCCGCTGAATCACCCGCGATCACCGTCGTTTGAGGGTCCATGCCGGCTGCCAGCAGCGCCGTGTACACCTCGACCATCTCCTCAAGCGCCACTGCCTCCGGCACCAACGAGTAGTCCGGCACCACGGCCGCCATCCACGCCGCCTCAGCCAGCCTGCCCGCGACGCCCCGATAGCCGTACGCGCTGCCCAGCCCGTACGCTCCGCCATGCAGATAGATCAGCGTTGCGTTGGCACCCAAGCTCACCGTCCGCTCCACCGGCACGCTGCCGACGACCTCTCGCTGCCAGTGCAGGCCCTCGAGCGGTCGCGTCAACGCGGTGACGGCGTCATACATCTTTCGGTCAACGCGCACCGAGTTCCGATGCGGCGCTAACTGCGAGCGACACCCCCTCAGTGCCGCCCGCACGATCTCACGACGAATCCTTCCCATGTGTCGCGTCATGCAATGAGAATGGCTGTCAGCACGCCTCCGAGTCTTGTCAAGATCGGACAAATTTTTACCATTTCGCGACAGAAAGCCACGATGGTCAACTTGATCCGGTCCACGGCGATGTGGGGCTACCCCGGGCTCGTACGCGAGCTCGGGGCAGACCCGGCGGTGTTTCTGGACCGTTTCGGCATCCCTTCGGGGACCGAGCTCGAGGTGGACACGTTCATCCCTTTTGCTTCGCTCGTCCGGATACTCGAAGCCACCGCCGAGGAGCTGACTTGCCCCGACTTCGGGTTGCGCCTGTCGGGCCGCCAAGGCCTGCACATCATCGGGCCCATTGCGGTGATCGTGCGCAGCGCGGCGACGGTGCTCAGCGGCATCGAAGCCATCGAGCGCTTCCTCTATATTCATTCCCCCGCGCTCACGCTGGCCGCCCAGCCACGCGACGATGGCGGCGTCGAGTTCATCTACGAAATCGTCGAGCTGGGAGTTCCTCACATCCAGGCTTACGAGCTGAGCATGGGCATCGCCGCGCAGATCGTCCGCATGCTCGGCGGGCCGTCATCGCGCCTAGACGCCGTCTCATTCCCGCATCCCCAACAGGGCACCGACGCCGCCTACCGTGACGCACTGGGCTGCCCTGTGTACTTCCAACGGCCGCGGGCCGGTTTCGAGCTGTCGGCGGAGCTGGCCGCCCGTGGCAACGAGAACGCCGACCCGCAAACACATCGCATCGCCACCGAATACCTTGAGGCGACGTATCTTCCGGCCAATGCCACGCTGTCCGACCGCGTGGCCGAGCTGGCACGCCGACTGCTACCCACCGGGCACTGCACCGTCGAAGCGATCGCCGGTGAGCTCGCCATGCATCCGCGAACGCTGCAGCGGCGACTCGGCGACGAGGGTGCCCGCTGCCAAGAAATCATCGACCGCGAACGCCGAGCGCAGGCCGCACGCTACCTCGCCGAGCCGGAGCTGCATCTCTCACAGATCGCCGGTCTGCTCGGATATGCCGAACAGAGCGCGTTGAATCGGTCGTGCCGACGCTGGTTCGGCAGGACACCGAGGCAGTGTCGGTTGGGGGCGCTGGTGTAGGAGCTACCCGGTCAGAGCCGACCTTTGAGGATGAGATTCCAGTACATCTGCGGCAGGGCGTAACGGTCGAACGCCCAGGCCAATCGACGCGGCTTCAGCGGATCGAGAAACGACGGCAATGAACTCCTCAGCGATCCCGTCCGGTCGAACTCGCCGAACATCAGCCGGTGCTCATCGGTCGCAATCGGCGCCACCGTGTACCCGTCGTACTCCTGGAATTGACCACCGCTGCGCGCCGCCAACAAGTTGTCGACCACGATCGCCGATTGCCGTCGTATCGCTCCGCCCGACGGGTCCGTGCCCGCGTTCGCCGCGTCACCCAGCGCCCACACATTGGCATGGACCCGATGCCTGAACGTCTTCGGGTCGACGTCGACCACCCCATGCGCGCCAACGTCCGCCAGACCCGACTCCTCGACCCAACGCGGTCCGCGAAACGGCGGAACAAGATGCAACAGGTCGTACGGCAGCTTCTGCTCGACGCCATCCCCGACGCGGACCGCCAGCTTCCGCTCCACGGGATCTATTCCGGTCACGGTGGCGTTGTTCAGCACCCGCACGCCGATCTCGTCAAGGCTGCGCCGCAGCCGGTCGTCGATCTCTGCGACGCCCAGCAGGTCCGGCCGATCGACGACCAGGGTGATGTCGATGTCCCCGATGCGCCCCATCCGCCGCCAATACGCCGCCGCCAAGAACAGCGGCTTGAGCGTCGTACCGCTGCAACTCACCGGCGGCCGCGGCACCGTGAACACCGCATGCCCGGCCATCATGGACTCCACCAACTGCCATGTCTTCTCGGCGTGGTCGAGATAGTTGCTCGCAACCGCGTCGGTGTCGACCACGGTGAACACGTCGGCCAGGTCGTCGTCGTCGGGGACGAGTCCGGGCGCGAGGACCACGTCGGTGTACCTGTAGACGCGGCCGCTCTTGCATCGAACCGTCCGCAACTCGGCATCCACGCCGACGGCAGAGTCCTGCAGCCACGTGCACCCATCCGGGGTCACCGACTCTTGCGTGCGCTCGGCGCTGCTGCGCGACGCCTGACCTCCGCCGACGTACGACAACAGCGGCCGATACGTGTGCACCGCAAGCGGTTCCACCACTCCGACGCTGACCACGCCGCGCCGCAGCAGACGTGCCGCCACGCTGAGTCCCGCGTTGCCGCCACCGACGACCAGGACGTCGAAGGAATCCTCGCTGTGCTCCGGTGTGACGTCCATAGACGAGCATTACCCGGTTCGACGTCCGATACACCCGGCGACGGAACCCGTCGCCGCGTTCGAAACTTTCTCTGAGCAGCGGCGCGGCCAGTAGCATCCACTCGGTGTCGACCGATTCCCCCGCTGAAGTTGGCGATCGCCACGTATCGGGACTAGCCGCCGTGATGACGGTGGCCGCCATGGGCATCGGTTACGGCATTGCCATCGGCGACCCGACCAC
This sequence comes from Mycobacterium sp. 29Ha, assembly GCF_032883055.1. Lineage (NCBI taxonomy): Bacteria > Bacillati > Actinomycetota > Actinomycetes > Mycobacteriales > Mycobacteriaceae > Mycobacterium > Mycobacterium sp. 29Ha. The sequence goes on along the minus strand of NZ_JAMQTI010000026.1, from coordinate 56,953 downwards.
GCTGTCGGCCAACCTGCAGGTCGTCGCGGCTGGTCTCCACATCACCGGCAGCACGTCGACGTTCGTCGCCAGCCTGGCCACGCTGACGATGGCCGCCACCGTGCTCAGCGCCGGCGCCCTCGGCGATCTCTACGGCATGCGCCGCATGTACCTGCTGGGCATGTCGGGCGTGATCGTGTTCAGCGCGCTCGCCGCCGCCGCACCGGTAGCAGCAGTGCTCATGATCGCTCGCGCCGGCGTCGGCGTGGCGTTCGCGTTCCTGATCGGGTTGTCGCTTGCGCTCACCAATGCGGTGTTCCCGCCGGGAAAGCGGGCGGCGGCGATCGCGGCCTACTTCGGTGCGGGATACGCCATCGCCACGCCGATGCCCGCGATCAGCGGTGCACTCGGACACGCGATCGGCTGGCGCGCATGCTTTCTCGTGGTGCCGCTCATCGCGGTCCTCGGATTGGTGATCACCTGGCGGTTCGTGCCGGAAACGCTGCGTGCCACCCGCCGCCTCGACCTGCCCGGCTTGTTCCTGTTCGCCGTCGCGCTGCTGGGCCTCATCTTCGGCACCTCCCGAATGGAAACCGGCATCGACCTGACCGGCACCGCCTCCGTCGCGCTCGGCGTCGTGGCCGGCGCCGGATTCGTGATGCGAGAACTGCACACCCCCGACCCGGCGCTGGACATGCGGGTATTCCGCTCCGGCCGGTTCAACGCGGCGGTGACGGCCGGAGTCATGTTCAACATCGTGCTCGGCGGGTCCATGGTGCTGCTGGCCTTCTACCTCGTGACGATTCGCAAGGAATCACACGAGCTGTTCGGGTTCCTACTCATACCCGCCACCGCGATGGCCGCACTGGCCGCCACCGCCGCCGGCCCGGTGATCAGAAAGGTAGGTCCCCGCGCGGTGATGATCACCGGCCTTCTCACCATGCTCGCCGGTCTTCTCGTGCTGAGGCTGTTCGACTTGAGCACCGGGCGCACAGTCGTTTTCGTCACCGCGGCTCTGATCGTCGTCGGCGGTGCACTGGTCACCACCCCGCAGGCGACGATCATGATGAGTAGCGCGCCTGACGATCTCGGTGGCGCGGTATCGGCGGTCAAGAGCGCGGTCAACGAGGGCGGTTACTCACTCGGCCCGGCCTTGTTCGCGCTCATCGGAATCAACCTCTTCCTCACGGACAGCGTGCACGACCTGTCCAAATCCGGAATCAGCCGTGCGGAGACGCGCGAAGCGTTGGTGACGGCGCACGGTGGCCAGCAGGCTCACCTCGTCAATCCCGAGCAGGCACGACTGCTGGTGGAACAAGCGCCGCACAATGCAATCGACGCGATTCACACGCTGAGTCTGGTGATGGCCGTTGGACCGGTCGTGGCGATCATCATGGCGCTCTGGCTCATCAAGCCGACCGCCAAATCGTGATCTCAACGCGGCGGAGGTTTCGCCGCGACCATGCCGCGGTGCAGCACCCGCCGCCCGACGACACCGGTGTGGTCCGCTTTGTGCATCACGCAGCGGTTGTCCCACATGACGACATCGCCGGGCATCCAGGCATGACGCATGACGTTCTCGTCTCGCGTGCAGTGCTCGATCAGATGCTCGACCAGCGCCCGCCCATCCTCAGGCGTCAGGCCGCTGACCGTTGCGCACCGCGCCGGAGAACTCAGATACAGGGCCCGACGACCCGAGACCGGATGCTTGCGCACGACGGGGTGCACCGCGGACGTCTCGTCGTCGTCACCGACCTCGACGCCGGTGACGACGTGCGTGATCGAGCGCATCGCGACGTCTTGGCGGATGTCTTTCGGCAGCCTCTCGTACGCCCGATACTGGTTGGAGAACAACGTCTGTCCACCCGTCTCCGGTACCTCCACGGCGCGCAACGCCGTGTACGCCGGCGGAGTTCGGACGTAGCTCGTGTCGACGTGGAAGGTGGAGCGCGGCGGCGTCTTGCGGCCGACATTGCTCACGATGTTGAGGTACGGATGTCCGTCGACCGGCGTCTCCCCTGTCGTGAACATCAATTCGCCGAAGCTGCGCAGGAACCGAGTGAACGCGGCGTCGTCGATGCTCTGGTCGCCGAACACCAGCACGCCGTGCTCGCCGAGCAAGCGTTGTAGTACGTCGACGTGAGCCTGCCTGAGCGCGTCGACACGCACTCCGTCCACCACGGCGCCGACCGGGTTCAGCGCGGTGACTTTCATGCGCGGCTTGTCTCCCGGTCGAGTTCGGCCAATGCGTCGGCGAAGAGTTGCTCCACCGATATGCCCGCCGCCGCTGCCATCACCGCGATCACGCTGGTAGGCGCGAACGAGCAGTACGGTCCCGCCTCGAGGAACCATGGCTCACCGTTCGGATCGACGCGGAAGTCGAACAGGCTGTAGTGCCGGCACCCCAACGCCTCATGGGCGCGACGCGCGGCCTCCCATACTCGCTCGGTGATCGGATCGTCCACGTCGACGATCCACGCGCGCTCGGCATCCTTCGCGACCAGGAACAGCTCGCCGTCGTCGCGGCGGGCCAGCTTGTCGGCGGCGTCGCGGACCGGCTTGGTGACGCTGTCGACGGCGTACTCCTCCAGCGGCAGGCATACCAGCTCGCCCTCGCGAACAACGATGCCGCACCGCACTTCTCGGCCCAATTCGACGTACGACTCGACCAGCGCGACACCGCTGTGCGCCAAGGCTGCGTTCACCGACCCTTCGTACTCATCCGCCTCGCGAACCAGCGATACGCCTGCCGAGTTGTCCGCACCGACAGGTTTGACCACGACAGGCAGAGGCAGATCGGTCGGCGTGGCATCGTGCACGACGCGACCGTCCGGTATGTCCACACCCGCCCCGGCGACGATCGCTCGCGTCTTCGCCTTGTCGGCCGCGATGCTCATCACCGCAGCCGAATTGCCGACAAACGGAATGCCGATAACGTCCAACAGTGCGCGGTAAGAGGTCATCCCCGGCATGCAGAACATCTGCGGCACAACCACACTCACACTGAGCGATCCGAGATGTGCGATGGCCTCGGCCGCAGACAGATACGGTGCCTCGGCAAGTGCAGCCGAGGACAGCGAGGTGGGAAACTGCCACTTCCCGCCCGGGGCTACGTACGCAACGCGGTTGTCGTACATGTCCTGCAGGACATCCAGACATCCGCGGGCGTACAGCGCCGACAGCTCGGCGTGAAACTCGTCGACCGGCGAACCGACGAGGTGCAGGACGGTCCTCGACACTAGTCGCCGCCCGTCTCGACCAGCTTGCCGATGTTGAAGTCCATCCGCGACCAGCTACCCCGTCGGCGGAGGTTCTGCACCAGCAGCGACGGCATCTGTACGTGATGAACCGCTAAGAACGGCAACGGATCCCACCGAGTGAGGATCGCGTCAGTCCCGCGCAGGATCGTCGCCAGCCGGGCTCGGCGATTCGGTTGGGTGAGCAGCCGCCACACCTCGTGGTACAGCCAGTACGTCGGCCGCGAGGATGTCGTCGGGGTGATCATCGGATGCGCGTCGCGCAGATAGGCATCGGCCACGTCAGGATGGTCGTAGAACATCGTGATCGCCGAGTGCGTGCGCGGATTGCACTCGATCGCATACGCATGCCCGTCATCCGCTTCGATGAAGTCGAACGACAGCTGACCGGTCACACCCAGCGCACCGACGAAGCGCTCCACCCAGTGGAGGATCTCGGGCTTGTCGACGTGCGCATAGTTGATCTGGAACGCTGACGACTCGCAGCATGCGTAGACCTGTAAGCGCCCGTCGCGCACCGTGCCGTGCGTGCAGTACTCACGTCCCTCGACGAACTCCTGCAGAATCCACGGATCGTCTGCGGTGATGCCGAGGCTGCGGGCGAAATCAGCGTTGCGCGAACGGGTCTCGGCGGACAGCCGCGTGAGATCCATGCGACCGACCGGGTTGTATGCGATGCGCTTGAGGATGTAGTCGCGCCCCGGCGGGAAGTCGAACTCGTCGATCTGCGACGCGTCAGTGATCCGGTGCGAGTCCGGCACCCGCAGGCCCAATGATCGCGCGATGCGCGAGAACTCGACCTTGTCGTCGACCAGCCGCACCGTTGCCGCGTCGGCGTGCATGACCTCGCACTCATCGTCGAGCAGCGCCCGAGCCTCGGCGTCTGGCACGCTCGCCGCCGGACTGCACACCGGCACATAGACGTCCACTTTCTCCCGGCGAACGATGTCGCGCAGCGCCCTGGCGTAACCGGCAGACGTGGAGTCCGGCACCACGTAGAACCGGTCGACGGCGCGTGAGAACCGGTGGCCGGTGAACCGATACTTCTTCGACTCGACCAGCACCACGCGATGGCCTGCGGTGTAGAACGACCGCGCCAGCTGCAGCGCCTTCGTCATCTTGCCGCCGCTGATCAGCACCGTCCGTGGAACATCGGGGACGCCGCGCGACAAGGGTTTCCGCGTCAGCAGCGCCACGGCGACCACTGCGAGATTCACCGGCGCCACGAGGCTCAACGCCAGTAGCGCCAAGACCGTCCGGCCGGCGCTGGGACGCGCCACCACCGATGGCGCAGCGACGGCGGTCGCGGTCACGTCGCCCGCCGGATCAAGGTCAATCCGTCTCGCAGAGGCAGCACCACCTGCTCGACCCGCGGATCGTCGGCCACCGCCTCGTTGAACGACGCGATCGCCTGCCCGTTCGCCGTCACACCCACCCCGGTGTACGGCTGGCCCTGCATCAGCGTGTTGTCCACGGCGATCACTGCCCCACGCGCCAGCAGCGCGCTGTCGAGCAGCAGGTCCAGATAGCCCAGGTACCCCGCCTTGTCCGCGTCGATGAACACGAAGTCGAACGGCTCACCCGCGCCATCCAAGCGACGCAGTGTGTCCATCGCAGGACCGACTTCCACGGTGATGCGATCACCGACCGGCGACTCGTCGAAGCATTCGCGCGCAAACGCCGCGACATTTTCATCGAGTTCACACGCCACGACCACGCCGTCGTCGGGTACCGCTTCGGCCATGGCCAACGCCGAATACCCGGTGAACATGCCGATCTCCAGCACCCGCCGGGCACCGGCCATCCGGACCAGGAAGTTCAGCAGTTGCCCTTCGACATGGCCGGACAACATCTCCTGCTCCAACGCCCCGCCCGAGCGGACGTCCCAGGCGGTGGCGTTGGTGCGTTGCGCCAGTCGCGCCAGCGCCGGGGACGCGGGCGTCGTGCACCGCTCCAGGTAGCCGTCCAGACCACCGGCGAGATCCCGGACTCTGCCCAACCGTTGCAGCACCCGCAGTGGCGCCCCGCCCCACGCGTCCAACTCGGCGTATGCGTCGCACGATTCGGCGGCCAGGATGGTCGTTGGCGTGACCGGACGCGGGGCCGCGGTCAGCGACTCGTCGAGATCAGACACGGGCGACGGCAACGTCGGTCGGCGCCCACATGTCGACCCCGTCCCCGCCGCGGTCGAACTCCAGGCACAGCTTCTTGTGCAAAGTCATTGTGTCGGTGAGTTCTTCGACGGTGACGTCGTTGAGGAACGTGCACTGTCCGATCGGGTCGGGCATCGCGGCGCGCAGCAGCCCGTCGCGTGTCTTGAGGATCGCGGCGGTCGCCGTGCTGAGCAGTTCGGGGGTGAGATGCTCGCTGTCGAGCGCCAGCCCCAGAGAGCTCATGACATTGAGGACCCGGTCGCGGTCCGCGGCCGACAAGAGCCCCCGCTGCTCGGCCAGCGTCACCGACAGCGCCATGTCGATGTTGATGGCGTGCCCATGAAAGAACGGCGTCGGCGGCGCGAGTTCAAGTGTGGGACTCCAGGTGTGGCCAAACGCGATGACCCGATCGAGGTCGATCTCGTGCAGGTTCGGCGCCTCCAGTTCGAGCATTGTCGCGATGGCTTGATGCGTCAGCCGGTGCCCGACCCTGCGCAGCTCGTCCGACCCGTCGAGATGGCCGAAACGGGTACGCAGCAGATCCGGGCCATACGCCTCCAACAAAGTGAAGATCTCCTCGTTGCCGACCACGGCGATCTTGATCAGCTCGGCCATGCCATTGCGCACCTGGTCGGTGGGCAGCGTCGCGAGGAACGAAAAGTCGAGGAACACCTTCTGCGACGCGTGGTATGCACCCAGCCGGTTCTTGATCTTGCCGTGGTTGACCGCGACCTTGATCGACACGCTCGCATCGATGAGCCCGATGAGCGTGGTGGGGATCCGAATGTAGGGCGTGTTGCGCCGGTAGCTCGCGCACGCGAAACCCGCGACATCGGTGGTCAGTCCGCCGCCGACGACGAGCACCGGCTCGGTACGCACCAGACCGTAGGTGTCGAACTCGGTGACGATTCGCTCGAAGGTGTCCAGCGACTTCGCCGTCTCGCGGATCTGTACCGGGACCACCGTCAGCGCGATGCCGTGGTGGTCGAAGTAGGTGTGGATGCGCTCGCGGTAGTGCGCGTAGACCGTCTCGTCGACGACCATCAGCGCGCGTCCGTAAGGGCGGTAGCAGTCGGCGAGCGCGCACTGGGTGGTGTCGAAGATGCCGTCGACGTAGACGAGGTCGTACTCGATCTTCTCGTAACCCTCGACGTGAAAGGCGTTGTTGCCGCTGATGACTCGTGCCTGCATGTTGCTCACGATGTTCTCCTCGGGTCGCGGGGCCGGTCAGGCGGTGGCCAGCTCGGACAGACGGTCGAGGTCGATTTCGTCGACGGTCTCGGTCGCGAGACTGAAGTCGCCGCCCGCGGTGTTCTGGTTCGGGAACGCGACGCAGGCGATACCCGCCTCGACGGCGGCCTTGAGACCGCCTTCGTTGTCCTCGATGGCGACCGCGTCCGCCGCATCGACGCCGAGCTCGCTCAGCGCGAAGAGATACGCCGAGGGCGAGGGCTTGGGCTCCTCGACCGCCGACTTGTCGACGATGATGTCGAAGTCGCCGGCGTCGATCTCGCCCTGCAGTGCGTTGAGCAACGCGGCGATGTTCTCGCCCGAGGTGGTCGTGACGAGGCCGATCTTGTGCCCGCCCTCTCGCGCCCGCTTGATCGTCTCGGCGACGCCGGGGCGTGCCGTCACCGCCTGCGTGCCGAGCAGCTCCTGGAAGATCGACGACTTGGCGGCGTGCACCTCCGCGGCGTCGACGTCGTCACCGCAGGACGCGGCGTGGTCGGCGATGCGCTGCGCGCCACCGTTGGATCCGAGCATCTTCCGGTAGTCGTCCTGGGACCACTGCCAGTCGAGGCCGTACGCGGCGAATGCCTCGTTGAAGGCGCGGCGCTGCAGCTCCGAAGTGTCGGCGAGTGTGCTGATGGACCCGAACAGGATTGCGGACATGGGAACGGCCTTTCCGTTGACTCGGCGTCGATGACTACTGCGATGCGAGCCCTCCACGACCCGCCCTCGTGGCGCTGAATCCCCGGTCCACTAATGGTCTAAACGTCCAATTGTGATTAATTTCTCCAATAATGGACACTCCGTCCATTAGATAACTTCTAGGCCAGTGTCAAGGGCCAAATCGCGAAAGGGCATCGCCGTGACTCCTGCTGAGCGCTTCGCCGCAGGCGACGGCGCGCAGGACGCGCGGGTAGCCCGCACCAGGGCCGACGTCTCGCGCGTCGCACTGCGGGTGCTGACGGACGAGGGCACGGATGCCTTGACGCACGGTCACGTGGCGGAGCTCGCGGGCTACTCGAAGACCACCCTCTACACGCACTGGCCGTCGCGGGTCGATCTCATCCTGCTGGCGCTCGGCGCGATCGGCGAGATGCCCCATCAGGAGCGGACCGGCGATCTGCGCGCGGACCTCGTCGGCGAGCTGACGATCTTCCGCAGGGTCGTGCTGGAGTACCGGCTCGATCAGATCCTGGCCGTGATGGCCCAGTGGGCGTCGGTCGACGAGATGGCACGGGTGCGCGATCAGATCAACACCGACGCGCAACGACCGATCCGCGGCATGCTCGCGGAGGTGTTCGACGGTGTCGAGTTGGAGGCGGCGATCTCCATGCTCGCCGGGGTGGTGGCGTGCCCGACGATCATGTTCGGGTCGGTGCCCGACGACGACGTCATCGAGGCGGCCGTCGACCTGGTGTTGCGGGGCTCGAAGGGCAAGCGGTCGCGTTGAACTCTCGACAGGTGTCGCTCCGACGTGCCTAACCTGAGACCGTGCTGACCGAACTGATCGACGTCCCCGGTGGTTCGTTCCGCATGGGCTCGAATGACTTCTATCCCGAAGAGGCGCCGGCCCACACCGCCACCGTCGACGGGTTCGCGATCGAGCGCCACCCAGTGACCAACGCCCAGTTCGTCCAGTTCGTCGACGACACCGGCTACGTCACGATCGCCGAAAAGCCTTTGGATCCAGCCGATTTCCCTGACGTACCGCCCGAGGATCGGGCACCGGGAGCACTGGTGTTCCAGCCCACGGCCGGCCCTGTCGACCTGCGCAACTGGCGCTTGTGGTGGACCTGGATGCCCGGTGCGTGCTGGCGGCACCCCCGCGGACCGGAGTCGTCGATCGAGAACCTCGACGAGCACCCCGTGGTCCAGATCGCCTATCCCGACGCGAACGCCTACGCCCAGTGGGCCGAGCGTCGACTGCCCACCGAAATCGAGTGGGAGTTCGCGGCGCGGGCGGGATCGACAACGGTGTACCCCTGGGGCGACGCCGTGCGACCGGGCGACGAATTGATGGCCAACACCTGGCAGGGCCGCTTCCCCTACCGCAACGACGGCGCCGACGGCTGGACCGGCACCTCGCCCGTCGGCACGTTCCCCGCCAACCCGTTCGGACTCGTCGACATGATCGGCAACGTATGGGAATGGACGACCACCCACTACCGGCCGCGACACCGACCCGGCCAGCCCGCCAAGTCCTGCTGCACTCCGATGCTCTCGGCCAACCCCGCGGTGATGCAGACCCTCAAGGGCGGCTCACACCTGTGCGCGCCCGAGTACTGCCACCGCTACCGCGCGGCGGCGCGCTCGTCGCAATCGCAGGACACCGCGACGTCGCATATCGGTTTTCGCTGCGTGGACTGATCGGAGCGGTCAGTACGGCGTGATGGTCGTTCCGTCGATGGAGACGTTCATGCCGTGGACGCTCTTGATGTTGGTCAGACGCGTCCCTTCGATCGTCAACAACAGGCTCCAACCGTGATACCGATACGGCTGGCCGTTGACCATGGTCACTTCTTGGCCGGAGGTCGGACCGATACCGCCTTCGGCCCACGTGAACTTGCCGGCGGCGTCGACCGATGCGAGGGGACTGTTGACCGGAGCACCGACGAATCCCCGGGGGTTCTCACACGCGGCCGCCTCCGCGGTGACCACGCAGCGCACATTGCCGGCCGTGCGGAGGTACTGAGCCACCGGGTTGTAGGCGCCCGGCTGTGCCAATGCCGACGGGGCGATCCCACCGCCGGTGACCGCTGCGACCACCCCCAGAACTGCAGCAGATTGTCGTTTCATCCAAAACCCTTTGCCGAGGAGACGTCGTCGTCTCGGTGATTGTGCGCCTTCCCGCCATCGCGTATGTGCCGATTGGCATCCGCGGTGCGTCCGGCTACGAATACCTGGTGACGCACATGAGAGGAGACCGTTGACCACGGCAGAGACGCACAGGAGTGCCCCGTCGGTGCGGTCATGGCGGTGGATCGCCGCGCTGTTGGCGCTGACCCAGCTCGCCGCGCCCGTGATCGCGAATGCGGTGGCTCCCGACTTCCTGAAATCAGGAGCGACGAATCAGGCACTGATCACTCCCGCCGGCTACGCGTTCAGCCTCTGGGGACTGATCACTGCCTTGAGCGCGGCGACGGCCCTGGCGGTCCTGCGTTACGGCCTTGGTGCGTGGTGGGAGACGAGCGTGCTCGTCGACGCAAGCGTGGCGTTCATCGGATTCAGCGTCTGGCTTCTCGTGGCCGCGCAGGACTGGCTGTGGGTCAGTGTCGCGGTGTTCGCAGTGATGGTGTCGGCGCTGATCCACATCATGCGGCTGCTGGTGCGGCGGCGCCACGACCTGACCTGCCCGCCCTGGGTCGCGCTGCTGGCCACCGTGACATTCGGGCTCTATCTCGGCTGGAGCAGCATCGCGGTGTTCGCGAATGTCGCTGCCGCGCTTATCCAGAGCGGTGTCTCAGCATCGACCGTCTGGTGGCAATTCATCGTGCTGGCCGCCGCGGTCGTCTGCGCGCTGATCCTGACGAGGATGCTGCGCGGCACCCCCGGCTATGCGGCGGGAGTGGTGTGGGCGCTCGTGGCGATCGCGATCGGAGCGGCCGGGCGGGACAGCACGTTTCTATCGGCGACCGCCGTCGTGGCCACCGTGCTCGTCGTCACTGCGACCGTCGCGGCGATAGGACGTCAGCGCGCACGCGCGAATCATTCTTCTGAGTAGTCGAAACTCAGCCACCGCTGCGGCCGCATCCGGATGAGCACCGACGTCGGGGTCAGGTTCGCGTCGGTGAACTGGTTGCCCGCCTCCTCGCCGAGATAACGGACGGCTATCGGGCGTGCATCGGTGTCGGTCGCGGGGCTGATGTCGGTGACGTCACCCTCGGCGGTGACGTACTTGTACGGCGGCTGCTCATCCTGAGCGGTGATGGAGAACCGACCGGCGTCGCGAATCAACCGGTGCTTGAGCGAATCGGATTCGGTCCACAACAGCACGTCGCCACCGGGTTCATACCCGTACCAGATCGGGACACTCAGCGGCGCACGGTCTTTACGTTCGACCGCGATCACCCCGACGTGCAGATCGGACAGGAACTTCTCGCGGTCATCGCTGCTCATCTTGGCCATATACGGCCAAACCGCGTCCCGCCGGATCGCATTCCCAGGCGTCAGTGCAGCGAGACGAGATCGTGCACGGAGTCATGGGGCAGCGGTCCGTCGACGACGGCCGTCACCTCCATGTTCTTCAACGTGATCGCGCCCTTGTGGTTGTCGAGAAAAGCGGTGTCAGCGGCGTCGCGTCCGGTGGCGATGCGGACCATGGACTGCCGCGGAGCCAGGCACGTCGCATCGACGACGCGCCAGACTCCCTCGACATACGCCTCGGCGACGGCATGAAAATCCATCGGCTCACAACCCGGGGCGTACACCGCGACCAACCGAGCGGGCACGTTCACGGCGCGCAGCAGGGCGACCACCAGATGGGCGTAGTCGCGGCACACGCCCTCGCCGGCCAACACGGTGTCGGCCGCGCCGTCGATCGGGTCACTGGATCCCGGCACATAGTTCAACCTGGTGCCCACCCACGACGACACCTTTTCCAACAGGGTCTCCGAGTCGGCATACTCCGCGAATTCCGTTGCGGCGAAACCATAGAACTTGTCGGCCTCGGCGTAGCGACTCGGCCGCAGATAGGTGATCAGGTCGATGTCGTGCACCGGCGCGGGGTCAGCATGCCCGTAGACCGTCGCCGTGTAGTTGGCGGTGACGGTGCCCTCGGGTGCCGGGAAGCGGTGGATCCGCGTGCCGTGCTTGCCGATGACCTCGTCCGGGGTGACGGGCTTGCCGTTGCAGGTGAAGGTGAGCGACTCGGTCACGCGTGCACCGGGATGATCGGCGATGGCGATCTGGAACTCGAGCATGGTGGGCGACGTGACGTCCACTTCGAGTTCGGCACCGACGTCGCGCTTGAGTTCGTCCGTCGGTGCGACGTCCGCCGCGCCCGCAGTTGATCGTCGCCACTTAGGCATCTCAGCCATCGCGCACCACTTCCGTCAAAGGCATCACCTCAGACGTCAACAGCGATCTGCTTAGCCGGCGACGCGGGTGGGAGTAACCCTAACGGCGTTCGCGGAGGTCGGCAGCGCGAGAAGTGCTACGAGCTCCCCGATCGCCCGGTCTGCTGCTGCAGCTCGTCGATGAGCTCGGACGCCTGCGCCTTGGTCAGGTCGTCGGGGATATCGCGGCCCGCCTCCTGGGCCAGGGTGCCGAGGTAACTGCGCTGCGGGCCGGTCATGGGCTCGTCGCCGGTCACCCATTCGGAGGTGTCCTTCTCGGCGTTCTCCATCGGGGCTTGCTGAGTGTCATTGGTCATGGCCGCAGAATTGCCATCGCACATGTGTTCGAAACATGCTCGTGCCCGCCGGCTGGCCAGCAAACCCAGCTCGACCCAGATGAATGCAAGAATCGCGCGCAAACGCAGCGCCACGACGGACTGCAGCGGACCGTATCGCCGAAAATCCTGCCAGCCGGATACGCGCAGATCCGTGTGACCAGCACTGACGTTCATCGGCACCGAGGCGGCCGGAAATTGGCGAACAGGGGGTGCTCAGACCAGTGGTAATGTTTCAGCAAACATAAGAGCTGCTATCCGAGGGTGGGGTTGTTCGACATGGGCAAGAACTTGGAGGTCGATCCGGTCGAGGTGCGGATGGCCGCCGACCACGTCGATGTGGCCGCCGACGGTCTGCGTTCAGACCACGGCGTCGCACAGGAACGCATCGGCACCGCCCAGGCCGGCTGGATCGGGACCAGCGGCGACGCGCTCGCCAAGGTCGCCACCAAGTGGGAGGAAGACACCACCCGCCACTACAACGAGCTCATCGCGCACGTCGAGGGTTTCAAGTCAGCGGCGGCGAACTACGTCGGCACCGACAACCAGCAGTCCACCGAGATCGAAAACGCGGGTCCGGATCTGGGGCTGTAATCCGTGGGGATAACGCTTGCCGACGTCCAGAATTGGCAACCCGAGCAGATCGACGAAGTGTCACAGGCCGCGGCGCAACGCGCCCGCACCAGTGGCGAAGCCGCGGAAACGCTGCGCAACCTCTCGGTGTTCGGGACGTGGAAGGGTGAAGCCGGCGAGGCCGCGCAGCAGGCCATCAACCAATCGGCCACCACGCTGTCGCTGTCGCAGAAGGAAGCCTTCCTCGTCGCGATGGGCGCGGGGAAGGCCGCCGGTGACGTCCGCAAGGTGAAGAACGACCTCCAAAGCCTGCTCGATTACGCCAACGCGGCTCCGCATGTCCAGATCGACCTGGCCACCAATACGGTCACCCCGCCCGACACGACCGGCTGGCCCGACGAAAAGATCGAGGCGCTGAGGGCGAAGACCGAAGAGGTCGAGAACCGGATGGTGGCCGTGCTGGCCGCCGCCGAGGAAGCCGATGCCGACTTGGCGCGGGTGCTGACCGCCGCGACCGGCGGCGAGCCCGGGCTTCCCGGGGAGCAGGGCACCAACGACGGACAGTCACTTCAGGACGGCCAACTAACGCCGGAGGAGATGGCGCGTCTCGAGGAGAACACCAACCTGACGCCCGAGCAGCAGGAGGCGTTGGTCCGCGGCGATCTGGTGCTGCCCACCAGCCAGATGGAGTACCTCAACAACTTGTCGCGGTCGCTGGATGGCAAGAGCCCGGCCGAGATTCGCTCGATGATTGACCAGATGAACGCCAACGGCCAGAACGGCGGCGCCGTCGCCGACGCGCTGCAGCTACTGGGCAACGAAAACATCAAGACGGCAGGCGACCCCGCCGAAGGTGTGCCGACGCAAGGCGGTATGGCGAACCTGCCGTCAGGTATCCGCGAAACGTTCGAGCGGCCCACGCGCGGTCCCGCTGTGCCGACACCAGGGACCAACGATCAGGGCAATCCGACGATCGAGATGCCCGACATGGAGAAGCCGTTCCCCGAGATCGACAACTACCGCGATGTCGCGGCGATCGTGTCGGCCGGCGACGCCAATTTGCAACACGGCACGGCAATGGACAAGGCGCTGCTCGACAAGTCGGAGGAGATCCTGCACGGCTTGCACAGTCCTCCCCACATCCCGTGGGAAGCCAACCCTGACATGTCACAGCGACTGATCGACCCTGCGTTGCAGGACATGCTCAACGCGGCGGGCCGCGACCAGATGGCTGTGCACGACGCACTCACGGGGCCCGAGAACGGCGAGTTCATCGGCGACCTCTTCAAGCACCAGTGGGCCGACGACGGCGCCGCGGCCGGCACGCTGCTCAACGGCACCGGTGCGGTGCCGACCGACCTAACGGACCCCACCCAGCTCGCGCAGGCCACCCGCGTCGCAGAGACGATGCACGCGGTCGACGCATATGTCGGCACGGGTGCCAACGCCGACCAATTGCTCGACATCCCTGGCACCGGCGGCCAGTCGGTCGGCCAGGTCAACCCCGAGCTCACCCAGGCACTCGCGGAGGCCAACAAGCCGTTCATCGACGACATGCTCGGCAACAAGCTCGACAGCAGCACGGGATTCGCTCCACTGGACGACCTGACAAACCCGGAGATGCCGGTCATGCGGGATCTGTTCGCAGTGATCGACAGCGACAAGGACGCCGCCGGAATCCTCAACAGCCAGGCCTATGCCAACGGCCTGCAGTACCAGGCCAACTTCGAGCAGTCCGTCATCAAGGGAGAGATCCCGAACGCCGGCGATCTGCAGTCGGCAGGCACGCTGCGCGGGGTGATCGACACCGCCGCCAGGATCGCCGACAACGACGCCATCGAATACGGGAACCTGCAGGACGTGAAGGCCTACGAAAGCCGCGGCATGTGGTTCGACATGGGCAAGACAATCGCCGGCGAGATCCCCGGCGTCTCGGCGATTCTGGACTGGAACGGCAAGATGCCCGGTGATCCGCTGCACCAGATGTTCGTTGGCGATGCACCCGCGGGCGCGAATATGGAGCACGTAAAGCAGGAGACCTCCGAGATGATGCAATACGCCGTCGCCGCGCGGCTGCTCGACTCGAACTTCGGGAACGCGGGCGTCTTCGAGCAACTGAATCTGATCGATCCCGAGACCGGGGAATTCAAGCCACTCACAGCGAATCTCGACAACTTCCGTTCAGCGTTCAACAGTTACTTCGTGGGTATCGACCCGGCGGTGAAGTCGGCTATCGACGGCTACGCGGACGGCTACCGGGATGCGCTGCCCACGGGCGAGCCGCACACGGGAGGATGACCCGAACATCAGGGCCACACTCGACGCGCCGCCGACCCCCGAGCCCGCGGCGCCCGGCTGGCCGGAGGGGGGCTGACCGGCCCATACCGCGAGATGCAAAGATTCTGGCAATTACAGACAAAGGAGTCTTTGTAGCGCATGAACATGCTCAATCTCTGGCGGCGACCGCCCGGCGTGCCGGCCATCGAGAACCCGCGGGCCGAGGGACGGTTCCATCTTCCCGACGGCCGCCGCATCGGCTATGCCGAATACGGTGATCCGAACGGCCCCGTCATCCTGTGGTTTCACGGGACCCCGGGGGGCCGCCGCCAGCTTCCGCTCGTCGGTCGGCGCGCCGCCGAGATACTCGGTCTTCGCGTCGTCCTGATCGAACGGCCCGGCTCAGGACTGTCCGACCCGCACGTCTACGACTCGGTCTCCGACTTCGCAGACGACATGGCGTGTGTGGCCGACGCGCTCGGCGCCGCACGTCTCGGCGTCGTCGGTCTCTCCGGCGGCGGACCCTACGCGTTGTCCTGTGCGGGCACCGGCGCGCTGGCCGACCGCGTCGTCGCGGTCGCCGTTCTCGGCGGGGTGACCCCATCCGTCGGGCCGGACGCCACGGCGAGCGGCGCCATCGCCTTGGCCAGCCGCTTTGGCGCTGTCCTGTCGAGAATGCGCGAACCGTTCGCGCGCATCACGGCCGGACTGCTCCTGCCGATCATCCCCCTCGCACACGTCGTCTACCTGGGACTGACCAAGGTCATGCCCGCCGGCGACCAGCGCGTCTTCAGCGATCCCGACATCGAGGCGATGTTCATCGACGACCTCATCCACGTGCTCGACGGCAAGGTGCCGTTCCAGGCCCTGCTCGACGATGCCCGACTCTGCGGACGCGACTGGGGTTTTCGACTCGCGGACGTGAAGGTGCCGGTGCGGTGGTGGCACGGTGATGCCGACTCCATCATCGGATTCGACGACGCCAAGGCGGCCAGCGAGCGGCTACCCAACGCCGAGCTCATCCTCATGCCACAGGAGAGTCACCTCGGTGGCTTCGCGGCGGCCGACGAGGTGCTCGGTTACGTCGCCTCCTACCTGTTGGCCGCGGGCGAGGACGTCAAGACAGGTGTCATCAAGCCGGGGACGACTCAGCAAATCGTTAGGTGATCGCGCATCGCGACACGAGCAGGCGATTTACCGATGCCGCTTCGGCACCGCTACGGATTCCGTCGCCCATAAGTGCAGTTACTGACACGCACGCAAGATGACATTTAGTCAAGCTGACCAAAAGTCTTGCAGCCGAACAAAACTGGAAATTTTCTCAAGCTGCAGACGGGCGACGAAATCCGTACTACCCTCAACTTTGGTTGAGTTCCCAGCCCGCCGGCAGCGCCGCACTGGTGCCGCGTACTGGACTCATTCCGGGACGCTCTCCGGCGACACCTCTACAAAAACGATCTTGGGGTTGTGCAATGAGGGATGGGACCGTGCGTATCGGTCGGCCGGATCCTGCGTCGGTAGATGAGCACCGACAATGCGGCAGAGCGACGTTTGCAGTGCGACGGCTCGCCGCGTCACGCCTGGCCATCGCGGTGATCGGCGACATCGACGCCGGTAACGGACGCGAGCTCGGCCGCTTCGTCGAACAGCACACTGGAATCTCGCGCCAACTGGTGCTCGATCTTCGGGCCGTTGACTTCGCGGGCACCCAGGCCTTTACGGCGATCTATTACATCAGCGTCCACTGCGCCCGAAACGACGTCGACTGGATCCTCGTCGGCAGCCACCCCGTGCGACGCCTGCTCTCGATCTGCGACCCCGACGGTGAACTGCCGCTCGCCGACGACCTCACGTCGGCGCTGAAGCGCCTGACCCGCACGGCGCGGTGCCACCAGCACGTTCGATCTGCGGTCTAGCTTCCGCCTCATCTCGCAGTTGCTCGCGAACTGAGCAGGTAGTCCCCGACGGCGAAACGCACATTGACGCTCTCGACGAGACATTCTTGCCACTGCGTATGGCAAGCGAACCTGCTCTCTATCGATTTCGTTGACTTCCATCGGTCCTAGTCATACATTCTGTGAATTCTGTCGTCTCATCCCGAGCGGGTAGCCAATGACTGTCGACGTGCTCTGCCCCAATGTCTTCGACGCCGGACTCCCGACGCTGGACTATGACGTCAAGGACACGCCCGCAGACGTCTATCCGCGGATTCGCCAAGCACAGGCACAGGCCCCGATCGCCATCGGACCATTCGGGCCCGAGATCATTTCCCACGAGTTGGCGCGGACGATGCTGCGCGACCCGCGCTTCACGATCCCTCCCGGAATGAACCTCATGGTGCAAGGCATCACGTCGGGGCCCCTGTGGGACAAGATCGTCAATAGCCTGCTCGGCCTCGACGGCGAACCGCACCGCCGACTGCGCAGCCTGGTCTCCAAGGCGTTCACCCCCCGCGCCAGCGCGCGCATGCACAACACCATCGTCGAGGTGATCAACGACCTCATCGATCACGTTGCCGCCCAGGGACGTTGCGACGTCGTCACCGATATTGCCCGGCCGTATCCAGTGCCGATCATCTGCGCCCTACTTGGCGCACCCCGCGAGGACTGGCAGCTGTTCTCACGTTGGGCCGACGAGATATTCACCGCGTTCACTTTCAATCCCGACGGTGTCGACGAGGCGTTCGTCATGCGCGCGTGGGGTGAACTCGACGATTACGTCGACGAGATGGTCGCGCGTCGGCGCCACACCCCGACCGACGATCTGCTCTCCGCCCTGATCCGCGCGGAGGACGAAGGTGATCGCCTCAACGCCGCCGAACTGCGCATGCTGGCGGGTGGGCTCCTGCTGGCGGGCACCGACACCACCCGCAATCAACTAGCCGGGTCCATCGATGCGCTTGTCGACCATCCCGACCAGTGGGCGCTGCTCGCGGAGAACCCTGAACTGGCGGCCAACGCGGTCGAAGAGACGATTCGCCATTCGCCGATCGGATCCGGCACCCTGCGCACCGTCACCGCAGACACGGATTTCGCGGGACATCTGTTCCCCGCCGGAACGATGGTGATCGTCAATACGTTGGCGGCCAACCGGGATCCGGCGGTCTACGACGACCCTGACCGCTTCGACCTAACCCGTTCAGGCGCGCCCGCGGTACTGACCTTCGGCGGCGGTATCCACTATTGCCTCGGCGCAAACCTGGCCCGCCTGGAGCTCGCCGAGGCCCTCAAGATCGTGACCCGCCGAATGACCAACCCCTCGCGCACCGGTCCGGCACCATGGAAGCCGATGATGGAATTGAGCGGACCGACGACGCTGCCGATCGAGTTCAGCAGTGCCTAATCGCGGCTGGTCGGGCAACCCCCCGGCGTCCGACGAGGAGGCGATCGACCGCATCCTCGACGTGGCCGACGCGATCATCGCCGAACGCGGATCCGCGGTGCGGATCGCCGACGTCGCGCGCACGCTCGGTGTCACCCGGCAGACGGTCTACCGCTATTTTCCGGGTACCGAAGAGCTGCTGCTGGCGAGCGGAATGCGCACGGCCGACGGCTTTCTCGACCAACTTGCCGAACACACCAGGGGCTTGACCGAGCCCGCGGCGGCGATGGTCGAAGGCATCGCCTTCGCCGTCGAGAGACTGGCCGAAGATGCGCACTTCGCCAATCTGCTCAGGAACGGCAACAAGAGCGGCGCGGCAGTCTCGCTCACGTCCGACACCTCCAAGGCCTTCAGCCGCTCAATGCTGCACCGCTGCGACGTCGACTGGGAGAAGCACGGTTACGACGAGGCGGCGCTCGACGAGCTCGCCGAGTTGGGGCTGCGTACGTTCCACTCGATACTCGTCGACCCCGGCGAACCCGCGCGTGACGGTTATGTCCTGCGCCGCTTCATCTCTCGATGGCTGGGCCCTGCCATCGTCTACCCGCGGCTGACGCAGGTCATGGAGGCGCTGCAGCCTGTCAGTGTCCGCCCGGAGCGCAGGCGGCCTACTGCCGCTTCCTGACCTGCTCAGAGATGTTCTACCGCAGCGGGAATGGACGACGGATAACCTCGTCGAAGACGTGCTGGCCTAGTAATTCATCCCGGTATAGACCTCGTTGAGAACCTTCGGCAGCAACGCGTTGGCGGTCGTGGCGCCATCGGGTGACAACGTGAGGTTCGTCCAAATAACCAGCGTCACATCGTTTTCCGGATCATGACCCATGAACGAGTTGAAGCCCGGCAGCTCGCCGCCGTGGTAGTACATCTGCGCGGTCGGACTGTAACGCTGATACGAGATTCCATATCCGTACATCTGCCCGCCGGGTGAATCCGCATCCTCGATTTGTAGGCTGTCCAACCACTGCTGCTGATAGTCGGAGTCGAACACCTTGCCCGATACCAGCGCCTTGATCCACTCAGCCAGGTCGTCGGCTGTCGAGATGGCTCCGCCCGCCGCGGTGGCGTATGACGGGTTCTGATACGTGTAGTCGATCGGTTTGAGTGCACCGGAACGCATTTCGGCTTGCATCTCCGACGGGTACGGGATGTCGGCCAGCGCGTACTTGCTCTCGCCGTACATGTAACCGTGTGAGTACGGCGCCGGAATCGACGTGTCGTCGATCGCCGGAAGCGATGTCTGGCTGATGCCGACCGGGCCGAACAGGCGTTGCTTGAACTGTTCGGCAAGCGGACGCCCGCCGACCTTCTCGGCGATGACGCCCAGCACCACGTAGTTGGTGTTGTCGTACATGTACTCCGCGCCCGGAGCGAACTCCCGGGGCTGGGCGAACGCGATCGCCAACGCCTCTTGCGGCGTCCAGGCTTTCACCGGATTGGAGTCGAGGGATTCGGCGAGTTCGGGTGCTTCGGTGTAGTTGTAGAGGCCGCTGCGCATCTTCAGCAGATCGGCGATCGTGGTCTTGTCACCGTCGGGAACGTCAGGCAAGTAGTTCGACACAGGATCAGTGAAATTCAGCTTGCCGTCCTGCGCGAGCAGCACGATGAGCGCAGCGGTCAGCGTCTTGGTGTTCGACGCGATCCGGAAATGCGTACCCCCGGCAGGCGGCCGCTGCGCGCCGAGCTCGGTCGTACCGACCGCTGCTCGATATTCCCCCTGCGGGGTCCGCAGAACCACCATCGCGCCCGGCACGTAAAGGTCCTTGGCCGCCTTCTCGACGGCGGCTTGGAACGCCGCGGGATCGATGGGTTTGAGCGCCGGGTTGGCCGCCGTCGACGTCGTGGCCGTCTCCGATGCCGTCGTCGACTCCGACGACGAGCAGGCGCCGATGACCAAGCCCAGGCACATCGCCAGTGACGCGACCCGAACCGTTGCCTTCATGGCCGCACCCTAGATCTCGAAAGTCAGGCGCGCGGGGGAACGGCCGCTACGCGACTCGAGGCGGGACTCAGCGCACGGGCCTTGGGGGTATGTGGGATCGTGCCAAGCTCGGAGCGACAGAGTCGCTGACGTTGGTATCGGCAGTAGTAGTTGAGCGACACAGTCGCTCTGAGGTTGGCACGACAGCACCTTGACCCCGGAGGGGCGCCCTACGCGGGCGGGTCACAGCGTCCACCACTCGGTGCAGCCACGGTGTGCGGGCGGGCCGCCACACATGCCGGTGCTCGGCCGGCCACGCGTACGCGGGTCCGCCGTCGTCGACCAGCCATCGCAGACGAGGCTCACCCAGCGCGCGCGCCGACATCGCATACAGTGCCTCGGCCCGCGGCGCGATCACCCCGACGTCGACCATCCGAAACACTCTGTTCTCGCTGTCGATGATCTCTTCGATCGTCACGTCCTTGATCGGATAGCTCACGGGCAGCACATCTTTCATCGACAGCAGCGCCTGCGGTCCGCGCGCCCGCGGATGGCCGACGAGCGTCGCCAAGGGCGCGAACCGACCCAGCGCGAGGTTCGCGTCGAACACCAGAGCATGCGCGTACAGCACCCGCACCAGAACCACATTCATGAAGAACCGCTCGGCCAGGCCCTCCCGCTCGGCCAGCTCCGCGTGCGCAAGATAACCGGCCACGACGCTCGCGTTGTGGGCCAGGTACCAGGACCGTGCCGACGGCGCGCGGAAGAAGTCCACCCAGTGCTGAACCGTCGGTCGCGACGCCACGACATCCTCACGCTCGACCAGAAGCTTCGCCTCGAGGGCGTCGCGCAGCAGATCCTCGTTGACCGCACGCCACCACGGGCTGCCCGGCGCCGCGGCGTCCAATGCATTGAGGACACCCCGCGACTGCTGCCACCGCATGAAGGCCACCACCGCGCGCCGGTACGCGCGGAAGGGCCGCCGCGCGCCGCGAAGCGCATACGTGTCGCCGGCCAACCGAATGCGCGCGCCGGGATCGTCGCGCACCTCGGCGACCATCCGCGAGGCTTCGTGGGCGGCGGTCACGTTCTGCCCCTTTCGTCGAATGTGAACGCTATTCACATTTGCGAATGTTAGCGTTGTAAACATGCCACGTCCAGTGGAAATTCCCCATCCCGACAAGTCCCCGCACGCCAAGCGGGGCGCCTACCACCACGGAGATCTCAAGCGCGCACTGACCGATGCGGCGTTGCAGTTGGTTCAGGAGAAGGGCCCGAAGGGCTTCACGCTGCGCGAGGTCGCCCGGCGCGCGGGCGTCAGCGCTGCCGCGCCCTATCGACACTTCGCCGACAAGGCACAGCTGCTGGCCGCGGTGGCCACGCAGGGGTTCCTCCAACTGCACGAGGTGTTGGATGCCACGATCGCCGCCAACGACGACCTCGCCGAGCAAGCACTCGCGATGGGCAGGGAGTACGTGCAGTGGGCCGTCACCCATCCCGACTACTACCAGGTGATGTTTGGTGCCGAACTCGATAAGACGGAGAGCCCCGAGGTGATCGCCGCCGGGATACGTGCCTTCGACGATCTACTCGACACAATCGTGCGGTGCCAGCAGGCCGGACTGCTGGCCGCCGGCGATCCGCGCGCGACCGCAGGCCCTATTTGGTCGCTGCTGCACGGCATTTCGATGCTCACAATCGGCAGCGATCTCGCCCATGTCGGCATCGACGAGGAAACCGAGGCGCTGACGGAACGTTCGCTGCGCCAGATGATGTTCTGACCGCCCGATTCCGCTCTCTTAGTGTTTACTCAGAGACGTTCTGCCACAAGGGGAATAGGCGTCCTCGATCGAAAAGAGACATGGTGAGCAGGGCTGATGCGTGCTAGCGTCGACGTATGCGCTTGAAAGCAAAGACTCTCGTCGCCTCGGGCGGTTTGCTGCTGTCGATGGCCGCCGGCGCCGGAACGGCGTCTGCACAGGATTTGGCCCCGCTCCTCAACACCACCTGCACGTATCCGCAGGTGGTCGGGGCGCTCTCGGCTCAGAACCCAGCCGCTGCGGGCCAGTTGACCGCCTCACCCTCGACCGTCGCCATTCTCCAGCAGTACCTCGTCTCGGGTCCCACCGAGCGCCAGCAAATGCTCTCGCGGCTGCAGACGATGCCGGGCGCCGCACAGTACGTCGGCCTGCTGTTGGGCGTCGCAGCCACCTGCAACAGCTTCTGACTCGCGAGGCGCCGCCTACGCCGGCCCGGTGAGGTTGCCGTCGCGGATGTCCCTGCGGCACTCGATCCGGGTCTTGCCCGTTTCACCCACACACACCCGCACCTGTTCCTCGATCCCCGGCGGGTACACCTCGTCGGTCGGAGCCGGCGTGGCGGTCGGATTCGGTACCGGGCCTTGGTAAATCGACCATAGATGGTCACCGGTTGACGGCAGTCGCGAGCAGTACGCCTGCTGGCCGGTCGTAGCGACACCCGCCGAGCCCAGCGGATCGCAGTCCGCACCGATGCGCACCACCGGCACGACCGGGGCGCTCGTCGGAGCCGACGCTTCAGCGCTGGCCGGTGGACGTTGGGGCGCCGGCTCATCCCGATTCGCGATGGTCACCCCAACCGCGATCGCCGCGCCGCCGAGCACCGCGGCCACACCCGCTGCCAGCAGTCCGAGCCGCAACCTGCTCGACCCGCCGTTCTTGATGTGCTTGTTCTGCCGCCCCGACGCGGGGGCCGAAATCGTCTGATCGGTGGCTCCGATCTGCTGTGCCACCTCAGACAGGCCGTGAGCCATCGCCTCGGCGAAGTCGCTGCACGAGTCGAAGCGGTCGCTGGGCGCCTTGGCCAGCGCGCGCTGGAACGCGGGGCCCAATCCGGATAGTTCGGGGATGCGGTCGCCGATCGACGGCGGGCTGGCCGTGAGGTGATTGCTGATCACCACCGCCGGGTTGTCGTGCTGGAACAGCTGTTGGCCGGTGAGAAGGTGGAAGGCGGTCGCGGCAAGTGCGTACTGGTCGGCCCGGCCGTCGAGCGCGTGGCCCATCAGCTGTTCAGGCGCCGCGTAGGCCACGGTGCCGACGGTCATGTTGGTGGCCGTCAGATCGGAGGTATCCGCGTTCGAGCGTGCGATGCCGAAGTCCGCGAGCAGCGCGCGACTGAAGGTGGAGTTCGACTGGGCCAGAAGGATATTCGACGGCTTGACGTCTCGATGGAGCAGGTGCTGCTGGTGCGCGTAATCCAGCGCGTCGGCGACGCCCGACACGATCCGCACGACGTCCGCGGGCGGTAGCCCGCCGCCCTGGTGCTCGGCGAGCAGCCGCGCGGCGTCGGTGCCCTCGACGAAGTCCATCGTGATCCAGAATTGACCGTTGTACTCGCCGCGGTCGTGCACTCCGACGATGTTCGGGTGCCACAGACGCGCAACCAGGTCGGCCTCGCGGTTGAAGCGCTCGAGGTATTCGCGGTCGGTGGTCAGCTCGACCGGCAAGATCTTCAGAGCGTCGTATCGGGGCAGCCTCGGGTGCTGGACCAGATACACCTCGCCCATGCCGCCCGCGCCCAGTTGGCGCACGACGGTGTACCCTGCGAAAACGTCGCCTTCGGCTAGCGGCATGGCGCCACACCCCACATGGTGCCGCTATCGCCGTTTCGCGCCATCCGCAAACCTTCGCACGAACGCGCGACGCGGTTGCTGTGGGGGTTACTTCGACGCTGTGACCGGCATCGGAACGGGAGTGACGAGCCGGCCCGACTCCAGGAAGCTGTTCAGATTGCGCAGCGTGGGCTCCTCCATCGCCGCGCGGGTTCGCCGTCATTCAAGGCTCACTGGCGACGGCTGTTGTCCCACAGTCCTTCGGTTGCCGGCGACGAGTAGCTCACCGCGACAGATCAACTCGGTTCGGCGGTGGCCGATGCAGGTACGTGGCGCGCCACGGTTTCATCCAACGTTTCACGCAGGGCGCGGATTTCGGTGAGCAAGCGTTCGAGGTCGTCACGCTCGATGTGCAACACCTCGGCCCTACCGGTCGTCGTCACGGTCGCGTTGCGCAGTTTGCCGCGGCGAAGCGCGGATTCGCCGATGATCTCGCCCGGCCCAACGAGGGCGATGCGCTCGTGACCGACATACACGCCCGCTTCGCCACTGAGCAGGATGTAGCAGGCGTCCGACGGAGTGTGTTGGCGAATCAGCGGCCACGGCCCAGATGTCGAGGTGCGATGGGCGGCCTCGACGAGTTTCTTCAGGTCGTCGTCGGAAAACTTCTCGAACGTCGGAAACTCGCGCAGCCGGCGGGCACTCTCCTGCTGTTCCTGCTTGCGGGCCTCAGCGCTGGCGCGTTCGTACGAGCGATTGTCCATGGTCGTTCCCCGATCCGCGATGTGACCCCTGACGACGTGAGCCTATCCATCAAACGACACGGATGCGGCCATAATCCCTGCGATTTCGGAGCGAAATCGCAGTATTACCGCTGATCCGCGCCGTACTCCAGCGCCGGCTCCGCCGAATCCACACCGCCCCTGCTCAGAATGGTCAGCATGTCGGGCTGCACCTCGTAGCGGGCGCCGTCGGCGGGGTTGACCGCAGTGAATCCGCCGCCCGACGGAACCGCGTTGGACAGTTGCAGATTGGCACCGTCGCGCAGCCGCTCACCACGGTAGTAATAGGTGCCCGGCGCCGACTCACACACGACCGCAATGGAATTCGACGTTCTGATCGCCGCAGCAGGCGTGCTGCCCGCATCACAGCGCGCCGTACGGCCGACGAACCCCTGCGCGTCTGTGCCCGACACCCCCGAAATGGGTTCGGATCTGGCCGACGGCGACGTCGTGGTGGGAGTGGTGGTCGACGGCGACTCCTCGTCCGTCGGCGTGGTCGTGACCGTCGTCGTCGAGGGTGTCGGCAGCGCGAGCTTGGTCTGCGGTGCCGACCCGCCGTCGCGGTCGCCGAAAACCAGCACCGTCGCGAGCACCACCGCCACTGTGAACATCGCGATCGTCGCTGCCAGCAGCGCCACCTGCGTCGGGCTGAACCGCGACTTCTTGGCCGACGGGACGGGTGGCGGCACCGGACCGTGCGGCCGCTGGTAGCCCGTCCGCGCCGGGTTCGGGTCGAGCGCCGAGAACTGCCTGGTATTGCTCGGCGCGGGTGGCATCGGTGATGGCGCCGGCGTCGAATCCGTCATCGCCGCGGCAGCCGCTTTTGCCAGCTCACCGGCAGTCGGATACCTGTCGTTCGGCTGCTTCGCCATGCCCTTCGCGACGACGTCGTCGAACGCGCGGTTGATCCCCCTGCGCATGATGCTCGGCCGCGGGGGCGGCGAGAACATGTGCGCACCCATCATCTGCCGCACATCTCCCGCCTCGAACGGGGCGCGGCCGGTCAGACACTCGTAGAGCAGGCAGGTCAGCGAGTAGACGTCCGCGGCGGGCCCACCGCGGCCTCCGCTGAACCGCTCCGCCGCCATGTAGGCACACGACCCGATGACCAGCCCGGTGCTCGTCACGTTCGCCTCACCGCCGCCATGCGCAATGCCGAAGTCGACCAGATAGGCGAAGTCGTCGGACGTCAGCAACACGTTCTCCGGCTTGATGTCGCGGTGCACCAGACCGTTGCCGTGCGCCGCGTCCAGGGCAGCCGCAACCTGGCTGATGATCGACACCGCGCGGGTCGGCGGGAGCGCGCCCTTGACCCGCAACTCGTCCTTCAGGCTGGCGCCCTCGACGAGGCGCATGTCGATGTAGAGGACGCCGTCGATATCGCCGAAGTCGTGCACCGGGATGACATGCGGTTCCTGCAGCCGCGCGGCGACGCGGGACTCGCGGCGAAACCGCTGCTGAAAGCCCTGGTCTGCGGCTACCTCCGTACGCAGCAGCTTGATCGCCACCAGGCGTTCTCTGACCGTGTCGTAGGCGCGGTACACCTCGCCCATGCCGCCTTCGCCGATCAGCGCTTGAAGCTCATACGGGCCGAATTGCGTACCCACGCGAGTGCCGCCGTTCGGGGAACCCATATGAATCCTTCCGTTCTTCCGGTAAGCGTGTTTGCAGGTCGATCCGCTGCGTTCAAGCGAGTTCCCGCAGCGCGCTCTTCCTTAACCCGCTCCCCACAGCGGGCAGATTGTGGCACCATCATTGGGGCCACTGAAAACAAAGCAGCACAAGCGATTTGCTTCAGTAGCCGAGTCTACAAAGGGTCGAGGTGCATTGCGAACTGATGTCCGCCCACCTGCGATGACACCAGCCGGGTGGCGCACCCCCGCGTAGTACTCCACAAATTCAGAGGCATAACGTCGGCCGTGATGGGGAACACCTCCTTGTCGACGTTCGAGTCGGTACCCGTGCAAGATCTGTGACAGGAGCCGCGGTGGCTAGTTCAACTGAAAAATCCCAGGTGAGTACGCCTGACCCGAAATCCAAGTGGCTATCTGAGTCGGCGGCCCAGACCCGTGGTTCGGACAAGAAGGAAGTTCAGTTCCACTACGACATCTCGAACGACTTCTTCAAGCTGTGGCAGGACCCCACCCAGACCTATAGCTGCGCGTATTTCGAGCGCGACGACATGTCTCTCGAAGAAGCGCAGATGGCCAAGGTCGATCTTTCATTGGGAAAGTTGGGCCTTCAGCCCGGGATGACGCTGCTCGACATCGGCTGCGGCTGGGGTTCGACCATCATGCGGGCCGTCGACAAATACGACGTCAACGTCATCGGTCTGACGCTGTCGGAAAACCAGAAACAGCACATCGAGGACCACTGGTTCGCCAACTCCAAGAGCAAGCGCAACATGGAGGTCCGCCTGCAGCCGTGGGAGGACTTCGACGAGCCCGTCGACCGCATCGTGTCCATCGGGGCGTTCGAGCACTTCGGCTTCAACAAGTACGACGACTACTTCAAGAAGACGTTCAACTGCCTACCCGATGACGGCGTCATGCTGCTGCACACGATCATCATTCCCGAGGACGAGGAGATCAAGGCCAAGGGACTGCCGCTGACCATGTCGAACGTCCGCTTCATCAAGTTCATCATGGACGAGATCTACCCCGGCGGTCGTCTGCCCCTGGGGTCGATGGTCAAAAAGCACGCAGTCGGCGCCGGCTACACCGTGACACGCGAGCAACACCTGCAACCGCATTACGTCCGCACACTCGACACCTGGGCGGCAAATCTCGAGGCCAATAAAGACGAGGCCGTCGCGATCACGTCCGACGAGGTCTACGAGCGATTCATGAAGTACCTGACCGGCTGCGCCGACCTCTTCCGCAACGGCTACACCGATGTGTGTCAGTTCACTTGCGAGAAGGCTTGATTCGTTTCGGAATCAACTGAGTCTATTTAGTAGGGTCATCGACAATGACTGACATCGAGTCCGGACCAACCGATATGCGGCCTCACTTCGAAGAGATTCAGGCCCATTACGACCTCTCGGACGAGTTCTTCGGTCTCTTCCAAGATTCTTCGCGAACGTACAGTTGCGCGTTCTTCGAGCGTGACGACATGACGCTCGGCGAAGCGCAGTTAGCCAAAATCGATCTGGCACTTGGCAAGCTGGATCTACAGCCGGGCATGACGTTGCTCGATGTCGGCTGCGGCTGGGGTTCTGTCATGCAACGCGCCGTCGAGCGCTACGACGTCAACGTCGTCGGCCTGACCCTGAGCAAGAACCAGTACCGCTACTGCGGGCAGCTCTTCGAGACCCTCGACACCGATCGCAGCACCCGCGTCGAGCTACACGGCTGGGAGGAGTTCGACGAACCCGTCGATCGCATCGTCAGCATCGAGGCGTTCGAGGCCTTCCCCAAGGAGCGCTACGCGGCCTTCTTCGAGACGTGCTACCGCATCCTTCCCGAGGGTGGCCGGCTGGTACTGCAGACGATCATGGGCCATCCGCTCAAGCGCTGGCCCGACCTCGGCATTCCCATCGTCATGTCGGACCTGAAGTTCATGCGGTTCATCGCCAAGGAGATCTTCCCCGGTGGTTCCATCCCGTGCGACGAGGACATCATCGGGCTTTCCGGCAAGGCCGGTTTCTCGATGCACCACTTCGAGACCCTGAATCCGCACTACGTACGCACCCTGCGAACGTGGGCCGACAATCTCGAAGGCGCACACGACGAGGCCGTCGCCGCCACCTCCGAAGAAGTCTACGAGCGCTACATGAAATACCTGACCGGGTGCGCGGACTTCTTCGAGCGCGGCATCAGCGAACTCGGCCAATTCACCCTGATCAAGGGGTGACCGCGGTCAGTCGCTTGGCAATGGACTGACCGCCGTCAGGGCGCGCCGAAGGCCAGCACGACGTTGTTGCCGCCCAGCCCGAAGGAATTCGACACCGCGTACCGATAGTCGCCGGGCCGGGGCCGGTCCGCCACCACGTCAAGGTCGATCTCGGGATCGAGGGACTTCAGGTTGCGGGTCGCCGGAATGATGCCGTCGCGCAGCGCCTGCACCGTCAACACCGCCTCCACGGCGCCTGCGGCGCCCAACGAATGACCCAGCGCCGCCTTGGGCGCATATACCGCCGCCGAATGGTCGCCCAGCGCGCGCCGGATCGCGTGGGCCTCGGCAAGGTCGCCGAGTTTGGTGCCGGTCGCGTGTGCGTTGACGTGGTCGATGTCGGTCGCCGTGAGGCCGGCCAGTTGAATCGCCCGGCTGATCGCGTCGCCCGCCCGCTCACCGGTCGGGTCGGCGTCCACGACGTCGTAGCCGTCTGACGTGATGGCCGCGCCCATAAGTCGAGCGAGAATCGGAGCGCCTCGCGCCTTGGCGTGTTCTTCGGTTTCGATGAGCATCAGCGCAGCGCCCTCACCGAGCACCATGCCATCGCGGTCGGTGTCGAACGGGCGGCACGCACCCGCCGGGTCGTCGTCATTGGTCGACAACCACCCGAGGTTGTTGAATGCCGCGACCGGCACGGCTTCGATGCAGTTCTCGACGCCGCCGCAGATGGCGATATCGGCCTCGCCCAGGATGATGCCCTGCCAGGCTTCCGCGATGGCGGCCGCGCCCGAGGCGTCTGCCAGCACCGGCGACGTGATGCCCGCTCTGGCCTTGAAGTCCAGGCCGACCGAGGCGGCCGGCGCGTTAGGCATGTGCATCTGCACAGCCAACGGATTGGCCGCGCGCACGCCACGTTCCTTGAAGTCGTCGTAGAGCCTGATCATCGCCTCGGTGCTGGCGAGCGCAAGGCCGATCGAAACGAGGAGGCGACGGGTGTCGACTTCGGGGGATCCAGCGGTTTCCCACAGGCGTCGGCCGAGCACCCGCGACATCTTCTGCATATACGACAGTCGACGGAGCTCGACCCGGTCGAGGTACTGGTCGAACTCCTCTCGGAGTTCACCTCCGATGCGGACGGGAAAGTTGTATTCATCGACGAATGGCTTCTCGAGTCGGCGAATTCCGCTCTGCCCCTCCAGCAACTGCTGCCAGGTCTCTTCGGCGTTGGTCGCCAAGGCATTGCTCGACGCCAGCGCTGTGACGACGACATCGGGAAGTCCGTCGCCGGTGGTCCTACTCGCCATGGGTCACCAAAGTTCCTTCACTGCGCTAGCTGACCTGGTCGAGATTTCCCCAATGTACGACCGAATATGCGTCGGCGCAGCGACTTTTTGCACGCACCTGAATCCAACATTAGCGGCAACTGCCCTAGCGTTGAAACCCGTGCCCGAGATCGATCTCGACGCACTCTGGACAAGCGCGCACGGCTACACGGTCAACGACGAGGACGACGACGAGCCGGTCGTGGTACAACCGCGCCGGTGTCGAGAAGGTGATGGGGTTCTGCACCCCCGAGGAGCATACCGGATTCTCAAGGCAGGCAAGGATGTTCGAAGACATGCTCGTCAGCCGCCAAGCAGAGATTCTCGCGCGAAGTTCGACTACGACGACAAGGACGACGAAGTCGTCGGCGAACCGGACCCATTGCTCGTGGGGCGGGCTTTGGAGGACTGAGGGCTGCGCAGCCGACCAGCCCAGATCGCACTCTCGGCCCGCGCGACACTCATCACGGTGCGCGCGGTCTCCCACAGTTGACTCCCGCGATCCGCGTGCACGGCGGGCAGACCCGCTGCGCAGCGCATGACCATCGCGCCGAGATTCGCGGATGTCATATACGGCACCACAAGTAGATTCGCGCAGGTACCGCGTCCCTCGACCTTCATCAGGCGAGGACGCCGGGGACCCGGGCTGTCAACCGTCCTGGCACCGCTGATGATCGAGTCGAAATCGACCGGGCCCTCGGTGGGCGACCAGTTGATGGCGATGTCGACGATTTCCCCCAGCGGCGCATGCAGGAGCCCGATGAGTTCAGGAAGCTCCGCGCCAACCGAGGCGGTGTGCGGCCACCACGCCCCGTCGATGTCGGAGCCCAACTGGGGAGCGAGCAGAAGGCGAACGGGGCGGGCCAACCGGCGCGTCCCCGACAGGCCGTTCACGGCAAGGGCTTAGCGGAAGATGACTTCTTCTGGTCGCTGTCCGAGAAGGTGGGCATCGGAGTGGGCTCCGTGGAGCTCGCGCGCTTGTCGGCGACGTGTGGCTGGTGGGGGTGTGAAAACAGATCTGACGATTCCATAGAACACGTCCTTAAAACATACGGGTAAGAGCCCATACATACGAAGTGGGCGAACGGAGATACGTCCGCAGGCTGATCGCGAGAGCGACATCAGAAGAATGCTGAGGCGAAAGGCCTGACATCCAATTTACCCGATCATCGATCAAATCGGTGATTCGCCTTCACGCTCGACTGCAAAGTCCGTAGAAAGCGGTGTGGGCTGGCGGGTATGTACCCACCAGCCCACACGACCAAGATCAGGTTATACGGCGGACACACCGACTGCCTGGGGACCCTTGGTCCCCTGCTCGACGGTGAACTCAACACGCTGGTTCTCCTCGAGCGACTTGTATCCATTTCCCTGGATTTCGCTGAAGTGGACGAAAACGTCGTCCGCTCCGCCATCCGGAGCAATAAAGCCGAAGCCCTTATCGCTGTTGAACCACTTCACAGTTCCCTGCGTCATACTTTTCTACTTCTCTCATTGTGTAACGGATGTCGACAGACACCCGTCTAAAGCCTAGCACGCCCAGGGGCGAAGGCGTATTCGCCTGTGCGGTAATCCTTTTGGCGTTCGGCTCAATTGCGGGCGCAGATGGGCGGGACAGCATCGCCGACTTCTCCTGAGCAGCAACACTTCTGAACGAAACACCAGGGTTGCGTAGGACATCGATTGCGACACGGTCACGGAAAGGTATCCATCCGGGTAGCAATAGTCACAAAAATCCCACTGGTCACTATCGTCACATGAAGCCGCTTATGACGTCACCGCGACGTCGTGCCCTGAAAGGTGTGACATGTCGCCGCGTCATCTCATCGCATCGCTGTCAGCGGTATCGGCGACCGTTCTGACCGTGGCCATCGGCGTGGCACCGACCGCATTCGCCCAGCCCTGCAGCGGTGCGGCCGCGGCCATCCAGCCTCCCGCGTCATCCAACTCCGGCGAGACCCCGGACCTGCCGGGCGACGGTCGACCCCGGGGCCAGCGGCCTACCGGTGCCAATGAGGGCGCCGCGCTGCCGAGTCTGGGGCAGGTCCAAGGGGCCTCCCGATACGAACAGCAAGCCGCGGTGGTGCCCGATGCCGCCCAGCCTGTTCCCGATGCCAACCCGGTGGCGCCGCCGGCGCCTCCTCCGCCTCCGGCGCCACCGGGCACGTCACTCGTCGGCTGGGTGACCGGACCGGAAAGCCCGAACGACACCGTCAATCGCTTCGCCATCACCGGCACCGACCTGGGCATCATGTGGGATAACGGTGGCGGTGAGGTGCTGATGGCCTTCGGCGACACCTATGGGTACTGCGGTGTGCGCGGCCAGCAGTGGCGGTACAACGCCCTGTTCCGCAGCCGGGACGGCGTGCTGTCCAAGACGGTGTCGGCATCGAGTTCTCCCCTTTGGTCTCAAGGACTTTCGAAGCAGATCATCAACAGCATCAAGTTCTCACCGACCGAGAAGGGCATCATCCCGACCGCGGGTATCGCAGTCGGCGGCAAGCAGTACCTGAACTTCATGTCGATCAAGAATTGGGACAGCGACGGTCGCTGGACGACGAACTTCTCGGCGATCGCGGTCTCACCGGACAACGGCGAGCACTGGGGCGTCTATCCGGACTCCGTGCGCCCGGCGTCGCCGAACAGCACCGACCGGGTCCAGTACGTCGCGGGCAACGAGAACTTCCAGCAGGGCGCCTTCCTCACGCCGGGGCCCGGTGATCCATACCTCTACTCGTTCGGCACCCCGGCTGGGCGCGGTGGTGCGGCGTACATGTCGCGGGTGCTGCCGCAGAGCGTGCCCGACCTTCGCAGGTACGAGTACTGGAGTTCGGCCTCCAACTCGTGGGTGCCGGGCAACCCCGGGGCGGCGACGCCGGTGATCCCCGGACCCGTCAGCGAGATGTCGGCGCAGTTCAACAAGCATCTGGGGCAGTACCTGGTGCTGTACGGCAACGGCGCCAACGACATGGTGATGAGGACCGCGCCCGCACCGCAGGGGCCGTGGAGCCCAGAGCGGGTGCTGGTTCCGTCGATGCAGTTCCCCGGCGGCATTTACGCGCCCTTCCTGCATCCGTGGTCGACCGGCCGCGAGCTGTACTACAACGTGTCGCTGTGGTCGGCATACAACGTCATGCTGATGAGAACCGTTCTGCCATAAAGGCTCTGTGTCGGGCCGACCCGCGCGTCGCGGTCTGGAGGCAGTATTGGCTTGCAGCGCGTCATCAAATGATGACGCCGCGCAACCGGCATCTGCACGACGAGGCGTGGATGAGAACTCCGCCGTATCAGTTGGGGCGGTTCTTGCGTCCCTAGCAAGGGATGAAATCTGGCCTGGTCGTGTAGTCCAATATCTTTGCGTAAGCTCCGCCGCCTGCCGCGCGAGCCTCTGCACATGCATCGTGCTGCGCCGGGCGATACACGGCGTAAATCGCATCACCCTTGTCATCGGTCCGACGCAGGGATGGACACGTTTGATCGGTGCGTAGGTAAGAGGCACCCGGATGGAGATTCAACAGTCGCTGTACGCCAGACGCATACTCACCAGGCGTTGTGACGCTTCCCAGAACCACGATCCACTGGCCGTTGCACGCGGGTTTACTTATCGGCGTGCTCAATCCGAGGTCACCCGGTGGCGGGCTCGACGGGCGACGAGTAGGTGGCGGCACAGAGTGAGTGACAGTCGACGTTTGTGTGACCGTCTCTGGTTGAGGCGATCGGTCCGTCGTCTCGCGGGGCCATGTCGGCTCAGGCGGTGACGCAGTCGGTGTTGTCTCAGGCGCGGAGGGTGGCTGCGCCAAACGTGCACCAACGAAGGCGACGAGGCCGACGGCTACGAGCGCGGCGATACCAATTCCGATCATCGCGGCGGTGCGGGAGGTCGAAGTGGTTCGAGCAGTCGAGGCGGCGCCTGAGTCGGTACGCACCGCGGGCTGCGGATACTCAGCGGCGCGTGGCGGCGGTGGCACAAGCGGCGGAGGCGCGAACGGTGGCGTTGGCATCGGGGGTGGCGTTGCATATTGTGTGTCGGCAATCGATGCGTCATAGGCCATCTCGTCACCGTGCGCGAGGGCTGTCGCGAATTCACGGCAGGTGTCGAAACGCTGGTACGGCTCCTTGGCCATAGCCTGGGTCAACGCGCGGTCCATCCACCCGAGGTCCGCACGCAGGTTTCCCAACCGCGGCGGAGGCGCCGACAGGTGGCTACCGATCACCGCAGCTGGATTGGAGCTGGCATACGGCTGCTGACCCGTCAGAAGATGAAATGCCGTGCAAGCCAGTGCATATTGATCTGCGCGACCATCGAGCTTGCCGCCCGAAAGCTGTTCGGGCGCAGCGTACGCGAACGACCCCACAGCCATGTTCGTCGCCGTTATTCCTTGTGTGTCATTGGCGGCCTTCGCGATTCCAAAGTCTGCCAATAGAATCCGTCGATCACCCGTACGGGAGTCTGTGAGGAGGGTGTTCGCCGGCTTCACATCTCGGTGAAGCAGGTAGCGCTCATGGGCATAGTCGAGCGCGTCGGCAATCGCAGACACGATCTCCAACACATCTTTCGGAGGCATCCCATGCGGATACCGGTCACGCAGCAATTGTGCTGCGTCCGTTCCATCGACGTAGTCCATCGCAATCCACAGCTGCCCGTCGTGTTCTCCCCTGTCGTGGACAGCGACGATGTGCGGATGCCAGAGCGATGCGGCAATGTCGGCTTCACGAGCGAAGCGGTAGCGGAAATGCGGGTCGGCGCTGACGTCTTCCGGAAGGATCTTGAGCGCCTCCAGACGCGGCAACCGCGGATGTTTCACGAGGTAGACCTCGCCCATTCCGCCCCGACCCAGTAATCGGACGATGGTGTATCCAGCAAAGTTCGCACCATCGGCAATGGGCATGCGCAGATCTTACAAAGATCGATGGCGCCGACAGGCAGATTAGACAGGAAGGTTTGCATTCAGAAAAGGCAACTACACCGCAATCGATGCCGCTAGTTACGTATGGTGTTGATCATGGACGCTGCGCCGCCCGACCGGTCCGATGGCGGTCAAGATCTCAGCCGTCGGCGCTTGCTCTGGCTGGGCGGCACCGGCCTGGTGGCAACCGTGGGCGGCTGCGCGATCTGGGACCATCCGACTCCCCCGTCCTCCAGTACCGTCCCGCCGGCAAACCCGGCGGCAAACTCTTTGTCCGTGTCGGCTCCGGCGGCCCCACCGCCGGCGCCCATCACTTCCGCAGCACCGGCGGTCAACCCGGCCTCGCGTGAGGTCCTGTGCCGCGAATCCTGGGGCGCAGCCGCGCCCAGGCCCGGGGGCAGGCCTCACACACCGGTTCGGATGACGATCCACCACACTGCGGCGTTCCTCGGGCCAAACAACAATGCACCGGCCCGACTACGGCAGCATCAGCACTATCACCAAGACACGCAAGGCTGGATCGACATCGCGTATCACATCAGCGTCGACCGCAACGGAAACATCTACCAGCTTCGAGATCCATGGCTCGCGGGCGATACGGCGACAAGCTACGACACCACCGGGCACTTCCTGGTCGTTTGCGAAGGCAACTTTGACGAGGAACAGGTTTCGGAGGCTCAATTGAATGGTGCGGCCCTCGCATTCGCCTGGGCTGCACAAGAATTCGGTATTTCAAGCGACACCCTTGCAGGCCACCGGGATGCCAGTCCCGATACGGCGTGCCCGGGTTCGAGCCTCTACGAACATGTGACGTCCGGTGATCTCAAGGACCGCATCGACAGTCTCGTCAATTCCGGTCCGGTGACCTTGCCGAACATTTGTGGCCCGCAAGCATCGCAACAGGTCGCCGATATCGAAGCCGGCCTCCGCTGACGGCTTCGCGCCGCACAATCCACTTGTGTTCTACGTGCCATTGCACCGAGGCCATACTCCGTTGCAACTTCCTGTCCGCGTTTTAAACTCCCTAGCGCGGTCCGTCGACCTCGTAGGTGCCGAGGTCGTCCTGGAAGACCACCTGCACCGTGCGCTTCGCGCCCTTGATGGTCACGTCGCAGGAGAAGCCCGCGCCGACTTCGACCTTCGGATTCTTGCCACCGTTGCACTTCACAGCCGACACGTCGTTCGCGCCGTAGCCGTTGATCGGATTGCTGAGAATCTCCGTCACACCGGCTTCGGCAGCGCCGACGTCGAGAACCGTTCCGCCGCCGAGGAATCCGGAGATCCAAAGTCCCCCGATCAATGCCGCGCCGCCGATGACGACGACCGCGGCGACCGCGCCGGCGATCATCGGGAGTCGCGACTGTCGAGGCTTCGCCGGCGGCGGTTGATGTGCAGCGGGCTGCTGGCCGTACTGCTGCGCCGGCGTCTCCGCGGGTGTCCACTGTGGAGTCGGACGGGCCGCGGGCGGCCAACCGGGTTGCTGCTGCGGCGGGTAGTGCGGAGGCGGCTGCTGCGGAGGCGGCGGGTACTGAGGCCGCTGCGGCGCCGGGTATTGGGGCCGCTGCGGCGGGTACTGGGGGCGCTGCGGCGGTGGGGTTGCCGGCCCGCCGGGCTGCGGAGCACCGCCAGGGCGCTGCCACCACGGTTGTCCGGGTGGCTGTCCGGAGCCTCCGTCGGGTGGGCGCGTCATGTGAACCGCTCGAAACACTCGTCGATGCGGCTGGAAAGCCCCAACCGATAGGCCAAAATCCGGGAGAAGCCCGCCGGTGCCGGAACCCCGTTGACATCGCTGGCGGCCAGTCCGTTGGCCAGTAACCCCGCCACCGCCTCGTCGGTGTCTCCCGGCGACAGGATGAAGTCGGCGCCGTCCTCTTCGGTCATCTGCCCCTGCGCCACGCCGGTCAGACAGGCCGTGCGCAGCGCCGCGACGGGTGTGTCGATTTTCGCGCCACGCTCCTTCTGTATCGCGAGCGCATAGCGCGACGTCACTATCGACAACGCGGAGTTGTCGCCTTGCACCAACACCTCGTCGCTCTCCTCGTTCTTGGTCGCTCCCGCCGCTTGCAGCGCGGGCATGTCCACGAAGATCTTGTTGGAGTCCGGGCAGTAGGAGGTCGGTTCGGTGATCGTGGCACCCGTGCATTCGGACCGGTCGGTGGTCAATGTCGGAGCCTCGGCCGGCTGAAAAGTCGTGTCCAGCACGGCCATCAGCTTCGCGAGGGTGTCGTCGTTGATCGGGCTGTCCAGCGAGGTGCCGGAGTCGAAGGTGACGTGTTCGGGCAGATCACCCTGACGCTTGGTGATCTCGTCCATGTCGATCGCCGCGCATTGGTCCGCACCACCTGTGAAACCCAACTGAAAAGCACTGACGCGGTCGAGTGCCGAGCCGTGTGGGTCGTCGGACGGTCCGCCTTCCAAGCGGTCGCGGATGTAGATGACCCCGGCGAGCACGTGGTTGAGACCGTCGCCGGTGCTCAGCGTGAACCGCGGCGAATCTCCGGCGGCCACCCAATGCAGGTACACCCCGGCGAAGCAGTCGGCTTGCTGTTCTCTGACCAGGCCGGGGGTGTCCATGTCGGCGATCCCGGCCATCCATTGCAGCGCGTGCCCGTACTCGTGGGCGATCACGCCGACGACGCCCATGTCACCGAAATACTCCTGCGCGACGGGCAGGAACACTCCGCGGTCCCAGATCATCGTGTTGAGCCGGAAGCAGAACGCGGCGTTGGGGCTGTCGTACATCGACGAGCCACACAGCTCCGGACTGTTCGGATCCGTCGAATCGTAGGACGCCAGGGTGTCCACCGGTTCGAACTGACCCGCCAGATACTTCTCGTAGTTATCGGCCCAGAAGTCCTGAATATCGTTGACCGCCAACAGCGCCAGTCGATCCATCGGGCCGTCGTCGGAGTACTCCACGGTGCCCTCGGGCGCAGGCGCATTCGGACGCGGACCGCTGGGCCCCTCGCTGACCGGCAGGCCGCCGACGCGCTCGGGGTTGAACAGCATGGACGTCGCCCGGCCGTCGATCACAGTAGGTGTGCACGCCGTCAACAGCACCGCGCAGACGACGACCGGCACCAGGCGGGCGAAGCCCCTGCGCACCGTCGCGCCCGCGCCGTGCCGCATCACCCGCACCACGTCGTTCACTTGCAGTTACCCCTGTCAGTGCAGTCTTCCCGCCCAACTTTGCCGCTTCCGCTGGACTTCAGCAGGAAGATTATGCGAAGAATCCCGCGCGCGACGGATACTGCGTGGTGGAGGAGGTGAGATCCAGGTGGATTCTCCGAACTCGCGCGTCGGCCAGATGTTCGGCCACTACCGGCTCACCGGCCTGCTCGGACGAGGTGGCATGGGCGAGGTGTACCGGGCCGACGATACGAAGAAGGGCCGTACCGTCGCGCTGAAAATCCTCGCCGAACAGTTCTGGCAGGACGAAAAGTTCAGGACCCGCTTCCAGCGTGAGTCGCGGGCGGCCGCCGTTCTTCAAGAACCGCACGTCATTCCGATCCATGACTGGGGTGAGATCGACGGGCACCCGTACATCGACATGCGACTCGTCGAGGGCCAGACCCTGCAGGAGCTACTGAGCGCCGGACCGCTGAAACCCGCCCGAGCGTCGTTCATCATCGGAGGGGTCGCCGCCGCCCTGGATGCCGCGCACGCCGCCGGCCTGATTCACCGCGACGTGAAACCGCAGAACGTCATCGTCACACCGTCGGACTTCCCCTACCTGGTCGACTTCGGCATCGCCGAAGCCAAGGGCGAGAGCGGCTTGACGAACACCGGCATGCAGATCGGCACGTGGACCTACATGGCTCCGGAACGATTCCGCGATCGCGAAGCCACTCCCGCGGTCGACGTGTACGCGCTCGCCTGCGTGCTGTTCGAATGCCTGACGGGCGAACCGCCCTTCCAGTCGAACAGCATCGAGCAGATCATGACGTCGCACCTGTTCATGCCGCCACCACAGCCCAGCCAGGCCAATCGGGCCCTGTCACCGGCATTCGACGACGTCGTCGCGCGCGGCATGGCCAAAGAACCCGACGACCGCTACGGAAGCTGCGGAGCGCTGGGCCGGGCGACACAGCGCGCCGTCGAATCGGACACCGCGATCAGGCCCGCCCCGGATCCCGGTCCCACGATGCCGGTGCCGACACAGCAGGCCTGGAACCGTCCGCGGACGGCCCCGGGCTTCGGCGATCCGACCATGCACCGGCCGACCAACGTCGCCCCACCGCAGCCGTCGTACAACACGCCGCCGCCGTCGTACCCTCCACCGCCCGCCCCCAGCGCGCCGCGACCGGCCGCCAGTTCCCCACCTCCGAAGGCAGCGTCACGCAAGTGGTTGATGCCCGCCGCCATCGCGGGCGTCGCGGTGCTGGTGTTGGGCGGCATCGGGATCGCAATCGGCGTGCTGACCAACGACGATTCCAAGCCCGTCCCCACGGCGCAGCCCGATCCTTCGGATCCCCCTGTCCAGCGGCCCGGCACCGATACCGATACGAAATCCCCGGACCCGACGCCTACCGCGAATCCGCTGTCGGTGGGTTCGCCTCCGCCACCGCCACTGGTCGGCAAGGACACCAGCGCCAACCCGACGAGCTGCACCGGCGACTACGCGCTGCCCGGCCGCAACGATCCCGGCACGCACGCACGCCGGGGCTCGGCCGACACCTCGTGTTTCTTCACCGACAGCGTTCTGCGTTCGTATTGGCAGAAGTACGGTGACGCCAGCCGTGACCTGCGGGAGGTGTCGGCGCCCGGTGCCGTCGATTGTGTTCCCGGCAACGGATTCCGCTGTGACGGGGCAAATTTCGTGATGGAGTGCCGAGCGCGTCCAGGCAACGCCTACATCACCTGCACCGGCGGCAGGGACGCCGTCGTCTATCTCTACTGAGGACAGTTACCCGCGGGCAGCAGGTCGGCGTGGTCGGCAAGCCAGGTCGCAATCTGCGTCAAAGCCGCTGTCCCGTCGTCGAATGCGCCCGACCTTGGTTCGACGGCCACCGCGACGACCGCCAACCCGTCCCCTACGGGGATGACCCCGAACTGGCGGACAAGGTAGTTGCCCTCCGGCGAAGGACCCCAGCCACCTTTCAATTTCGCGCCCAGGAGCGTGCCAAGGCCCCAGCGCTGGTCGGACTCGACCTGCCCCATCAAATCCATGATCGGCTGGTCACGGGAGTCGCACGCTGCTGACGACAGAAACGTAGCCTGATCGGCGAGCGACCACGTCGTCTGCCCGAATGCGGTGAACTCCGGCCTGACCTTTCGGGATTCGACGGCGGTCGGTGCGCCGGCGTCGGCGAGCACCGCTTCCACCTTCTTGGCCGCCTCGGGCGGATCACCCAGGCTCGCCCAGATCGATTCGGCCGCATCGTTATCCGATTGGGTGATCGCGGCCCGCATCGCCTCGGTGACCTGGTCGGTCTCCCGCAGGCCCGCGATGGCCAGCGGCACCTTGATGGTTGACCATGCCGTCCCGGTGCTCCATTCGCCTGCCGTCACCGGCGCCGGTCCCGCGCCCACCGGTCGGACGACAATGCCCACGCTGGCATTGAGTTGGGCCGCGAGAGAGTCGAACTCGGTGGCGAAGGGCCCGCCGTCGACGGGCGGCGGAATGCCGGGTGTCGCGGGCGACGACGGCGCCTGGGTAAGGGGTGGCGGCGCACTGCTGCTCTGCGACGACTTCGGCTCCGCCGAGATGTTGCGGCCGATGACGATGCCGCCCCCGACGATACCGACGGCTGCCAGGACGGCGACGAGCACGACCAGAGATCGGCGGGGGCGATTCTGTTTCGAGCGGGTGTCTCTGGGACCCGGCATCGGTCGGCTGTTGGTCGTGGTGGCCATCTCCCCCAGTATCACGGCTGTCGGCGCGGACTCCGCGCAGCAAGGCGGCACGCTGTTGATAACAATTTGACACCGCCGCGCAGCCGAGGAACCTCAGACGGTGGGAATCACTTGGCCGCGCCGTTGATCCTCGGTGTGAGGATCATGCCCTTTTCGACGCCCCACATCGTCGCGATCGTCTTGTATTCGCCGGTCTGAATCAGGTGCTCGAGCGCCTTCAGCAGCGATTGCGCCAGGCCTGAGCCCTTGGCCACCGGCCACCCGTAGGGAGCCGAGTCGAACACCTCGCCCGCGGTCTCCAGTTCACCGCCCGAGGTCTTGATCGCGAACAACGTCACCGGTGAATCCGCCGACATCGCATCCACTTCCCCGTTGATGAGCGCTGCGGTCAGGTCGTCCTGGCTGACGAACACCTTCTTGTCGATCGGCGGCTGCCCGGCAGCTACACAGGCGCCGCTCTTCGCCGGAATCTCCTCCGCCTCTTGCAATGACGGGTATGCGACACCGACGGACAAGCCACACGCATTGTTCGGATCCACTCCGCTGCCGGGACGGTGCGCCCACAAGGTGCCTGCCTCGAAGTACGTGACGAAGTCAACCGATTCCTCGCGCTCCTTGGTGTCGGTGAACGATGACATCCCGACATTGAAGTCGCCGCCGCGCACGGAGGGAATGATCGCCTCGAATGCCGTCTCGCGGTACTCCGGCACCAACCCCAGGGTGCGGGTGATCGCATTCATCAGGTCGACGTCGAAACCGACGATC
The DNA here is from genome assembly GCF_032883055.1 of Mycobacterium sp. 29Ha. NCBI lineage: Bacteria > Bacillati > Actinomycetota > Actinomycetes > Mycobacteriales > Mycobacteriaceae > Mycobacterium > Mycobacterium sp. 29Ha. The sequence continues at coordinate 15,735 of NZ_JAMQTI010000026.1, read as the reverse complement.
GCTCCACTGGCGTCCTTGAATTCGTTTGGGGCATAGGGCACATTCACCCCGATGATCAGCCGGCCCGTCGACCTGATGTCTTCGGGCACCGTGGCGGCGATCGACTCCACCGCGCCGGGCTGCGGCCCCGGCGTCATCGTCGACGAGCTCTCCGCCACGCTCGCGGGCGAAGCACCATCGGACCCGCCTCGCCATTGCCAGACCCCGAGACCGCCGGCCACCACCACCAGCGCCACCGCGACGGCGACCGCGACGAGGCGCCCGGACACGTGCCGTCGGGCGGGGGCGGCACGTCGGGCCGAATGCCGTCCGCTGCCCGCCACGCGCACCGGTGCATTCAGCGCACGCCGTGCGGCGGAGGCCAATTCGGCGGCCGACTGATACCGCTTTCCCGGCGACTTGGCCATGCCCTTGGCGATGACCGCGTCGAACGCCGCCAACTTCGGGTCAACGGCCGACGGCCGCGGAATCGGCTGGGTCATGTGCCCGGCGATCTGTTGTTCGAGGCTCTGCGCCGGATAGGGCCGCTCGCCGGTGAGGCATTCATAGAGCACGCACGTCAACGCGTAGATGTCCGACGTCGCGTCGACCGGCTTGCCCTCGAACCGCTCGGGCGCCATGTACGCCATCGTTCCCAGCGTGCTGCCCGCCGTCGTCAACCCGACTTCCCCTGCGGTTCGTGCCAGCCCGAAGTCGATCAGGTAGACGAAATCGCGTTCGGTGATCAGGATGTTCGACGGCTTTACGTCGCGGTGGATCAGCCCGGCGGCATGTGCGGCGTCCAATGCGGTCGCGACCTGCTCGGTCACCTTGACCGAAAGCTCGGGATCCAGCGGACCGGAGGTCTCGTTGAGCATCGTCCCGAGATTGCGGCCCTCGATCAGCCGCATATCCAGGTACAGGCGGCCGTCGATCTCGCCGAAGCTGTGGATCGGCACCACATGTGGGTCGTTCAGGCCCGCGGCGGCCTGGGATTCGCGCCGGAACCTGGCCTGAAATGTCTCGTCGGCCGCCATGTTCGGCGGTAGCACCTTGAGGGCGACGATGCGGTCGGTTTTGGTGTCGTAGGCCCGGTAGACCTCACCCATTCCCCCTCGGCCTATCAGCCCTCGAAGCTGATAGTGCCCGAATGGTGTCGCATCCACCGTCAACTCCTCGGCAGCGGGCCCCCCGCGTCACGTGTCGATCGAAACTACATCACGTTTGCCAGAAAGTCCTACGAGTGGGCGGCTTGAACTGGGCCGGTGGGCGCGACTTTCTTGACGGCACGGACGGTGATCTGTCCGCCGCGCTGCGGCGTCATGATGACGTGCTTGAGTCTCGTCTTCTCACCAGGCTCGGAGGTGGTGCTCAACTCAACCCGGCGCAGGATCTCGCGCAGCACGATCCGCATCTCCACCATCGCGAAACCTGCACCGAGACAACGCCGATTGCCGCCGCCGAACGGGAACCACGTCGTCGGGCTCAGCGTCGCGCCGACCATCCGGTCCGGATCGAACTTCTCGGGGTTCGGGTAGACGTTCGGATCAGCGTGCACCGACGTGATGCTGGGGACGACCATCACCCCGACCGGTAGCTGGTATCCCCCAACCTCGACGGGTTCCTTCAGGATCCGGCCGACGTCGGGGACCACCGGGCGGATCCGCAGCGTCTCCTTGGCGATCGCGTCGAGGTACTCGTCACCGGCGGCATCGCCGGCCTCGGCCGCGGCGACGGCTCGCGCCAGAATCTGTGGGTGCCGGGTGAGCCGCTCCAATGCCCACGCCAGCCCGGTCGCCGTGGTGTCGTGGCCCGCCACCAGCAGAGTGATCAGCTGATCACGCAATTCCTTGTCGCTCATCCCGGTTCCATCGGCCGCGCCGGCCTGAACCAGCATGGCCAGGGCGTCGGTGCGCTCGGCGAGGTTCGGATCGGCGCGTCGTTCGGCTATTTCGGCGTATAGCAGCCGGTCGGCTTCGGCCATATTGCGCGCGAACCGCCGCCATGCCGGGCTCTTCTGCAGCTTCGGTTTCGCGATGGCCAACGACTCCCAGGGGCCGACTTTCAACAGCCGGGGCATCACGTCGCGCAGTGCGGCGAGCCGCGCCGGATCGCTGGCGCCGATCACCGTCCGCAGGATCACCTCCAACGTGATCTCCGACGTTTTCGGCGCCACCGCGAACGCCTGGCCCACCGGCCAGCCGGCGATGTTCTCCGCGGCGATGTCGGCCATCAGGTCGGCCTGGCGTGCGACCGCGTCACGATGGAACGGCGCCATCATCAGCTTGCGCCGTTCGCGATGGACGTCGCCGTCGATGACCAGAACCGAGCTCGAGCCCAACAAACCGGCCAGCATCGAATTGGCTTCGCCCGCATGGAAAATCCGAGGGTCGCCGGCGAACACCGTCTTGATGGTCTCCGGGTCGGCCAGATAGACCATCTCGCCCATCATCGTGTTACGCAGCGTGAAGATCGTGCCGTAGCGACGCCGGCACGACGCGACGAACTGCGGCCACCATCGCATCATCAACACCAGCTGCACCGACGCGGGCACTTTGGGCCCAGGGGGGAGAGCATTTCGCGCTGTTGGACTCATGCCTAATACGCTACGTGCGGGAGTCGGTCCAGGCAACGGGTCGGGCGTTTCCGATAGCCTCGACAACGAGATGTGCGGCTAATGTGTCGGCGAGTCGCGCACCGGCGCGCCGCATCCGAAAGATCCTTTGTCTATGCGAGTTGACGGGCGGGACATCACCGTCACGGGTAGCTTGCTGCAACCGTTGACCCGCCGGACCAACGACATCTTCCGGCTGGTCCTGTCCGCGGTGTTTCTCGCCGTCGTCATCACCAGCTCGCTGATCACACGCAACGAGTGGGTCGCCCTGGAACGGTCGATCTCCGAGATCGTCGCGGTCCTCACCCCCACCCAGGCCAACCTGGTGTACCTCGCGTACGGCGTCGCGATCCTGGCGTTGCCGTTCGTCATCCTGGTCAGCCTCATCGTCGCCAGACAGTGGAAACTCCTCGGCGCATACGCGGCCGCCGCTGCGATCGCCGGTCTGGCGCTGTCGATCACCAACGCGGGCATCGCGGCGCCGCAATGGCACTTCGACCTTCGGGATCGGCTCGACACGGTGCCGTCGCAGTTCGTCGACGACCCGCGCTGGATCGCGATGCTCGCCGCGGTGCTCACCGTTTCGGGGCCCTGGCTGCCCGCGCGGTGGCGGCGGTCATGGTGGGCGCTGTTGCTGGCGTTCGTACCGATCCATCTCGTGATCAGCGCGGTGGTTCCGGCGCGCTCGCTGTTCGGGCTCGCCGTGGGCTGGTTCATCGGCGCGCTGGTCGTGCTCGTCGTCGGCACTCCCGGCCTCGATGTACCGCTGGAGGGGGCTGTTCGCGCCATGGCGCGTCGCGGGTGCGTCGTGACCGCACTCAAGGTGGTGCGGCCGTCCGGTGCCGGGCCGCTGATCCTGCATGCGGAATGCGACCAGCAGCAGACGACGGCCGTGATGGAGATGTACGGACCGCACCAGCGCGGCGGCGGTGTGCTGCTTCAGGTGTGGCGAAAGGTGCGGTTCCGCGATAGGGAGACCGCACCCCTGCACGCGTCGATGCGTCGCGCGGTGGAACACCGGGCGCTGATGGTGATCGCGATCGGTCAGCTGAAGCTCGCCAACATCTCCACGATCGCGGTAGCCGGGCTCGAGCGCAGCTGGACGTTGTACGCGCACACCCCCGCGCACGGGACGCCGCTCGGCGATTGCACGGCAGCCATTCCCGTCGACCGGGTCTGGGAGTCGTTGCGCGAACTTCACGACTGCCAGATCTCACACGGGGACCTGCGCGCCAGCGAGATCACCGTCGAGGAGACCGTGTTGTTCGGTGGCTTCGGCAGCGCCGAGTACGGTGCGACCGACGCGCAGCTGCGCTCGGACATCGCACAGTTGTTGGTGACGACGACCCATCTGTACGACGCGCCGTCGGCCGTACGGGCGGCGATCGATGCGTTCGGCAAGGACACTGTGCTATCGGCATCGCGGCGTCTCACCAAAGCAGCTGTGCCACTGCATATCCGGCAATCTGTGCGAGACGCGAAGACCGTCATCTCCACCGCGCGTGACGAGGTGAAGCGTCAGACACGCGTCGATGAGATCCGGACCGAGACCGTCACCCGATTCACGCGCAGCCAGCTGATCCAGCTCGTACTGTTGATTGCGCTGGTGTACGTCGCGTATCCGTTCATCAGCTCGGTCCCGACCTTTCTCACCGAACTCCGCACTGCGAACTGGTGGTTCGCACTACTGGGACTGGCGGCGTCGGGGCTGACTTATCTCGGTGCGGCGGCAGCGCTGTGGGCGGCCGCCGACAGCGTAGTGAAGCTATGGGGCCTGATCGTCATGCAGGTGGCGAACAAGTTCGCTGCGACGACGACCCCAGCGGGCGTCGGCGGTCTTGCACTCAGCGCGAGATATCTGCAGAAGGGCGGCGTCACCCCGATGCGCGCGACGACCGCTGTCGCGCTGCAACAATCGGTCCAGGTGATGACCCACATCGTGTTGCTGATCTTCTTCAGCACCGCGGCGGGTGTGTCCGCCAACCTCTCTCGGTTCGTGCCCAGCGTCAACGTCCTGTATCTGGTGGCCGGCCTGCTGCTGGGATTGATCGGCACCTTCCTGCTGGTGCCCCGGCTGCGACGCTGGCTCGCGACGTCGGTGCGGCCGCGACTGCAGGAGGTGATCGGCCATCTCATCGAACTGGGCCGCGAACCGAAGCGACTGGCGGTCATCGTACTCGGTTGTGCAGCAACCACTCTCGGCAATGCATTCGCTTTGTGGGCGGCCATCGAGGCGTTCGGCGGCGACACCTCGTTCATCACCGTCACCGTCGTGACGATGATCGGCGGCACGTTGGCCTCGGCGGCGCCGACGCCCGGCGGAGTGGGCGCGGTGGAGGCCGCGTTGATCGGCGGCTTGGCCGCGTTCGGAATGACCGCCGCGATCGCCGTTCCGGCGGTGCTGCTCTACCGCGTGCTGACGACCTGGCTGCCGGTGTTCGTCGGCTGGCAGGTCATGCGGTGGATGACGCAGAACGGGCGGATCTAGCCCTGGGTCGAGCCCGGTGGTTGCTGGGTGAATACCTCTCTGTGCCAACCTCTGAGCGAAAATGTCGCTCACCTACTACAAGGGCCGGGGAACTTCAGCGACAAAGTCGCTCAGACGTTGGCAGCTCGCATGTAGGCACCTCGAGCCGGCGCGCGATCAAGCGAGCGAATGCAGCGAGCCGCGAACACCTGGAGGCCATAATGGGACGGTGGGTGAACGCAATGTATTGGGCGGCCCGCTCGAGCCGTGCGGCACCGATCCGATGACCGGCTTCTACCGCGACGGCTGCTGTTCGACCGGACCGCAGGACGTGGGCAGACACACCATCTGCGCCGTCGTGACCGCAGAATTCCTCGAGCATCAACGCTCTATCGGCAACGATCTGTCCACCCCGATGCCGCAATACCGCTTTCCCGGTCTGGAGCCCGGCGACCGTTGGTGCGTCACCGCGGTGAACTGGCTGAGGGCATACCAGGACGGTTACGCGGCCCCGGTCGTCCTGGCCTGCACCCACGAACGCACGCTCGACGTCGTACCGATCGAGGCGCTGCGCGAGAACGCCGTCGACGTCCCCGACGACCTGGAAAACCTTTAACGCAATACCTATCAGCGCGTCTCCGATCAGGCATACCGTGAGCGCTATGACCGATCAGGAACCCGCAGTCGCCGCTGGGCATCCACCCGAAAAGCTGCTCCGTATCGTCAACCCGTTGCTGCGCAGGCTGCTGGGCACACCACTGGCCGGTTCACTACGCAAGCAGCTGATGGTGCTCAACTTCAAGGGACGCAAATCCGGCCGCCAGTTCTCGATTCCGGTGAGCGCTCACCACATCGACGGCGCGCTGTACGCCATCGCGAACGCGGGGTGGAAGCACAACTTCAGCGGCGGCGCCGACGCCGAGGTTCTACACAACGGCAAGACCACGAAGATGCACGGCGAAGTCATCTCGGACCCGGCCGCCGTCGCCGATCTCGCGCACCGCGCCGCCCAGTCCTACGGCGTCAAGAAAGCCCAGACGATGATGGGACTCAAATTCCGCGACGACCGCATCCCGACCGTCGACGAGTTCGCCGAGGGGTTCGCCCGCGACAAGATCGTCGCGGTCAAGTTCACCCCACGCTGACAGGTCGATCGCCTAGTTCAATCCCCCGATGGCGACCGCATCAAGAATCCTCCAAGCCGTCTTGTGCACCCTTCCACCACTGGAAAGGACTGCACATGAATCAGATCTTGCGTCGAGCCGCGGTCGTCGCGGCGACAGCGGCGGTGGTGGTCGGATGCTCGTCGTCGACGCAACCGGCCGCGCGCCCCGGCGAACCCGCGCCGTCGGCGCCAGCCACCTCAACGCGGGCGACACCCCATGCCGCAACGATGGCCGCCTACAACGAGGAAGCGCCCATCCAGGACGTACCGTGGTCAGAGGTCGGCCCCGGCTGGACGCTCGCGATGTGGAACGCCGCCACCCCGACGAACGCCGGTGACGAGGTCGAGCCAGGCGACCCGACGCCCTACAACTCGGAGACGACGCTGTACCTCGTCAACCCCGAGGGGGGCCGCTACGCGATCACGACCTTCGAAGCGCCCGGCGAATCCGGTTCGCTGCCCACCCTTGTCGACTGGTCCGGCGACGGGACCCGCGCGCTGTTCTCCCGCCATGATGACGACTTGGTCGTGATGGAGGTCGATCTGCGCACCGGCGAGCGGACCTCCTTCCGGGTCGACGGCGGCTACTCCGCCGACCCGCGCTACACGAAGCCCGAAGGCAAGGCGGTGCTGCTGCTGAAGTCGAACGACGTCGACAGCCCGGCATCGCTCACACGCGTCGACCTCACCGGCAAGCAGCAGCTCACATTTCCGGTGGACAAACTCGGCAGCGAGTTCAACGCCTCAGTCCTCTCCACTTCCGACGGCACCGAGCTGATGCTCGGCACCGATGCCGGTCTGGCGATGATGGGCAATGACGGCGCGCCGGGCAAGTTTCTGCCGGTCCCCGACGCCAGCCACTGCTCGCCGACGCGGTGGTGGGACGTCGGCGTCGCCGTAGCGCGTTGCAACGGAACGGATTTCAGCTATTCGCGGCTGTGGCTCGTACCTGTCGACGGTTCGGCGCCGACCCCGCTGACGGCGGAGAATGACGGGTCGCAGGGTCCGTCCGTCGCCGACCTGGACGCCTGGAAATTGCCCCAGGGCACCTTCGTTCAGGCGGCCGGCGGATGCGGCATGGTGTTCCTCGGCAAGCTCAACGAAGCCGACGGAACAACCACTGCGGTGGATGTTCCGCAGGTGGACGAGCGCCGCAGCGTCCGCGTGCTCGGCGTCCACGATGACAACCTTCAGCTTCAGGCGACTCTGTCGTGCGGCAGCGGCGAGACGCTCGTCGACTACGACCCGGAGGCGGGGACGTCTACGGTTCTGCTCGGCGGTGATACCAACGGCGGCGGCGTCGTCGAAGCCTTGGCCTACCCGGCGAGGCCCTAGCTGGCGGCACCTCTCGCTATCCCGATTCAACAAATCAGCTGGTCACCATTTACTTCGCACCCAAAATCTGCGACCGTGTCAATTTCAGGGGTCACAGCTGAGGGGAAACCATGCGCAGTCGGATTGTGCCGCTGATGGCGGCTGGATTGATCGTGGCCGGGTGCGGCAGCTCGCCCAGTGAAGAGGCCGACGCTCCGGAGTCACCCGCGGCCGCCGAAACCTCGGCGAAGGGAAAAGTCGATGCGGAGAACGGCGCCCCGGAGGCGCCCGGCCCCGACGGCCCTGGCGGAACGATGATCGTCACCTACGAAGACGCCGACACGCCTGAGGCACTGAACGGGAAGAAAATTCAGCAGGACAATCGCATGCTCGAAGACCTCGCCGACGACATCAACCAGACACTGGTGCTGCCCAACGACATACAGCTGCGCGGGTCGCAGTGCGGACAGCCCAACGCATTCTGGAGCGAGAGCGACAACACCATCACCATGTGCTACGAGGACACCGACTGGGCCCAAGGGGTTTTCACGAAGGCCGGTGATCCAGACCCTGTCGAGTCGGCACTCAACTCCGAGTACGCGACGTTCTACCACGAGGTCGGCCACATGGCGGTCAGCATCTACGACCTGCCGGTGACCGGTCGCGAGGAGGACGTGGCCGATCAGGCCTCTGCATACATCTTGTTGACGCCGGACGAGGACGGCAGGGTCGACCCGGAGTCGGTGCAGGCCGTCAAGGACTTCGCGCGCGCGTTCGCCTCGCTTGCCGAGGTGCAGACCGAGTTCACCGCGGACGACATGGCGGACGAACACTCACTGAACCTGCAGCGCGTGTACAACCTGGAGTGCTGGATCTACGGGTCGAACCCGGACGCCAACGGCGACTTGGTAACCAACGAACAACTGCCCGAAGACCGCGCGTCGGGCTGCCCGGCCGAGTGGCAGCAACTCGACGAAGCCTGGTCCACGCTGCTCGAACCCCACTGGAAATAGCGCTATCCAACCGACGAAATTCGATCTTGATAACTCGCTGGTAGTCGGTTTGCAGGCGCAAAGGTGAACATTATTGACATTGGCGTAGACGGCTGTGTCTAAAGCAAGGACAGAACCGTCGAGCAGCCCTAACATTCCGTCCGTGGAACCCCAGAGCCCAGCGGCGCCAGAGCGCCAGGCAAGTTCGCGCCACGGCGCTCCCGAGCCCACATCGGGCCGGCGCGTCGGAACCATCGTCGGCGTCGTCGCGGTGGTCTTGCTGGCCTACGTCGGCACGCTGTTCGCCTACTGGTGGCTGTCGGGCTCGTCGACCGAGTTGGGCCCCGCCGACACCGGCGACGGATCCGAAACCGTCGTCCTCGTGACCGTGAAGGCCTTGCGCACCGTCGACTATCAAGCCGATGTCAAGGTGCTCGTCATTCCGCAGGATGACCTCACCGATGAACGTCTCGAGGTACTCAACACCGACATATCGGTGCGGTTGTTCCCGTGGAACACGTTGGGCGACTTGAGTTTCCCCGCAGGGGAGGCGCCTGCCGAGAAGACGACCACCCTCGACCTCAACGGTGACGTGAACAACTGGCCGTTCGACTCGTACAGGAGCGAGCCGATCAGCGCCACGCTGCTTGTCGGATCGGGTGAAGAGCGGCAGTTCATGCCTGCCCGCGTGGAGGTAGAGGGCGCGCTGCAGGGCTGGGATATCACAGCCGAAGAGGTTCCTCCGGGACCGCAGACCTCGGGCACCGACGAAGCGATGCAGGTGACGATGAAACGGTCACTCGGTCCGCTGGCATTCGATCTCGGAATCTGCATAGTGTTGATCACGCTGCCCACGTTGGCGATTGCCACTGCCCTGCAGGTGATCACACGACGGAAGGCGTTCCAGATGCCGTTCCTGACGTGGTACGCCGCGATGCTGTTCGCGGTTGTCCCGCTCCGGAACATCTTGCCGGGAGCACCGCCGCCGGGCGCGTGGATCGACGTCGGCCTCGTGCTGTGGGTCCTGGTCGCCTTGGTGACGGCGATGTTGATGGCTGTCATCTCCTGGTGGAAACAGGTCGACTAGAACCGAGTAGTTCTTGGACGCACCGACATTCGGTAGGTCCAAGTTCTATTCCCAGATGTCCTGTAGCTCGTCGGCGATCGCCACTGGGTCCTGCGTGTCGGTGTTGCAGGTGACAGCGATGGATGTGTGTCGATCCGCGCTGACGCGGAACGCACTGACGAATCCAGCCCATGAGCCGTCGTGGTCGAGGCTGCCGTCGGGGTACACGAAGATGCCGGCGCCGTAACGATCGCCGTCGCCGGATCCGGTGTCTGCGGCCCCTTCGACCTGCTCGTCGAGGAGGCGCCGGCCGCCCAACTTTCCGGTCCGATAGTTATCGGCCCACCGCACGAGTTGGGTGGGTGTGGTTTCGACGGCGCCGTCACCGACCTGCTCCCATGCGGAATTCCAGACGGTGTACTCGGAGGTGTCCTCGTCGAACCCGTAGGACAGGGCCTTGCCCGGGATCGAGTTGCCGGCGTCCATCACCATGGCTAGATCGAGCGGCTTGAAGACCTGCGTGCTCAGGTAGGCGGGTAACGGTTGGCCGGAAACCCGCTGGACGATGTCGGCCAGCAACAGATAGTTGGAGTTCGAGTATTCGAACTGATCGCCGGGCTCGAACTCCAAATCCTGTACCTCGGCTAGGATCTGCAGTGCCTGCTCCTGCGTCGTGCGGTCGCTGTACTGATAGCCGGCATCCTCCAGCAGTCCGATGTAGTCCGGGATTCCGCTCGTTTGATGCATGACTTGTCCGACGGTCACCGTTTCGGCCCACGCGGGGAGCCCCGGCACCAGGGAGGCCAGGGTGTCGTCGAGCGAGAGCTGGCCCGCCTCCACCAACAACAGGACCGCGGTGGCGGTGAATTGCTTGGACACAGAAGCGATGTCGAAGACTGTGCTGTCGGTTATCTCGGCGCCGGTTTTCAGATCGGCGAGACCACGGACCCCTTTCCAAACCACGTTGCCGTCGACACCGACCGCGGCGGAGCAGCCGGGCTCGTCAAGCTTGATGGCGCGGTTGAGCACGTCCTGGCTGCGGGCCGCGGATTCGTCCGGCGCGTACGCCGCGGTGGCCTCGGTCCTGTCGTGGGTTCCCGGTGCCGGCTCGTGTGCGCTGCTGCACCCCCCGAGGAGAAGTGCAACGGCGACAAGGCGAATCGCCAGCTGTCGCTTGCGGGTTGCCCCGGCGCAACGAGTCACCATGGCTACCTCCCGCGCCGACAATATATCCACGCATCCTGGGTGACTGCTGTACGAGCGAAACACCGAGGATGAGATCGGCCAGCAGGCAACGGGATTGGCCGCCGAGCTCCGTCTGGACGGCACGATCACGCTGATGCCGATCCGACGTCGCGAGCCGGGTGAGCGTCGCGGCGAACCTCATCGACGCGTCCGCTCCGAGACCGACCGGGTCCCGATGACCTGACAGCGGGGACCCTCACTGGTCACATGCGTCTCAGCTGGTCACACCTGACACCGACGTCACAGGAGCTGCCAGGATTTCTCACAGATTTTGACTTGAAATTCTCCGATTTTGGCAAATTCGCCATCGGGTAATGGTGTGATGGACATCACCGTCGATGAATTCATTTGGACCCAGGCATCCATGTGAAGGGGGGAACGATGGACCCATTCTTAGGGCACGCGTGGATCGGTGCGATAGCCATCCCGCTGGCGATAGTGATGGCCATCGCGTTCGTTTTGGAGCAATACCAACAGCGTCAAAATCGCGTGGACGGCGTGCTGATGTCGTGGGATGACCTGCGGTTGACCCCCAGCCATCTCTTCGTCGGCTCTCGCCGCGACGCCGAACGACTGCCCGTCGGCGGGCTCAGCGCGAAGGTCGACGTCACTCGCTCGCCCGGTCACCCGGACGACGAGGTCCACCTCGTCATCAAGAACGCAGGCGCCGACATCCGCCGCAGGCAGCCGTACTCGTACGGTGCGAGCGGGAACGCGCAGATGTTCGCGATCAAGCTCAACATGCTCAGCGGCCACCCCCGCAAGGCGTCCGACGCCTTCGCCACCGGCATCATCGACGGCCCACGGTCGGACCGCCACGCCGCCTGAGCGCGGTTGAACAGCCTAGGTTTTCAGCAGCTGCGCCGCATCGTCGACCACACCCATCACGATCTCGCCGATGCGACGCTTGTCCGTCGGACTCATCCGCGGACGCGGTATCGCTGTGCTGAAGGCCAGGTGCGGCAGCCCTTCCCGAACCGGGAACGCGACCGCAATCGACGAGACATCCGCCTCGCTCTCCTCAGAGCTGCACGCGTAACCGCGCCGCCGGATCTGTGCGAGCTCTCGTAGCAATCCGGCTTTGGTCTTGATGCTGCGGTCAGTGAGGGTGACGAGTTCTTCGGTCGGATAGAGCTTCTCGATTTCAGCAAGCGACAGGCCGGCGAGCATCGCCTTTCCGGACGCGGTCGTACTCGCGGGCAGCGCCATACCCACCCGTGACGCGGTCCGCGCCACCTTCGAGCCTTCGATCGCGTCCACGAAACAGACCGCCGTGTTGTCGAGCATCGACAGGTGCACCGTCTCATCGAGCGTGGAGCTGAGCTTTTCCAGATACGGCCGCAGCGGCGCCAGGAAGTCCAGACGACGGGTAATCGAGAAGGCGATCTTCGTCAGCGCAGTGCCTGCGGTGTAGATCTTTGTCTTCGGGTCTTGTTGGACGAAACCGCGATAGAGCAACATCGCCAACATTCGGTGGGCGCTCGAGGATGCGACGCCGAGATAGTCGCTCACGTCGGTCAACCGCAGTTCGCCCCGTTCCGCGAGAAGTAGTACGACCTTCAACGCGTTGTCCACCGATTCGATCGGGTATTGCGGCATCGGTCCGCCGGCGGTTGTCACGATCACATGACCTTCGTCGGCGATGGACTAGGCGCGAGCCCATACCCGCCGTCGGGATGCAAAGTGTCCCCGGTGATTCCGCGTGCGCGATCGGAAGCCAGATACACAAAACTCCATGCGTGATCTTCGGCCGTCAACGCCACGTTCAGGGGAGTTCGCGCCTTCAGACCATCGGCGCGATCGGGACCGTCACCGAGTCGAAACTCGCTCTGGCCCAACGCGGTCAAGCCTCGCAGATCGGTCTTGACCGTGCCGCCCGGCGCGACACCGTTGACCCGGATGTGGGGCGCTAGTTCATAGGCGAGGCTGGTGACCAAACCGCGGACCGCGAACTTCGACGAAACGTAGAGAACCCCGCCGCGGCCGGGATAGAACGAGGATGCCGACTCCGCGAGCACTATCGACGATCCAGTCCCGCGCTGCAAGGCCGAGACTGCCGCCTTGACCGACTGCAGATGGCTCAACACGTTGACTCGGAACATCTCCTCGAAGGCCGCGTCGAGGCTGTCCTCGGCGATGTCGGTCAGGCCTTGGTAGAAGTCGAATACGCCAACACAGTTGACCAAGGTGTCCAGGCCGCCAAACGCGTCGACGGCGGCCTCGACCGCGTCGATGTTGGCTGACCTCGTCGTCGCGTCACCCTCGATCACGGGTACGTCGGGGACTTCGTCGCGCAGCGCGATGCACTTGTCGGCGTCACGTTCCAGCGCCACCAACTGCGCGCCCTCATGGCGAAACGCGTCCACGACGGCTCGGCCGATACCGGATCCGGCCCCGACGATCAGCGCACGTTTGCCGTCGAGCCATCCGGTCATCGGTCGTCCTCGGCGTCGGGGATCAGCGGCGCGTGGGGGTTGCTGATCATCGCCTCGAGTGTGGCTGTGTTCTGCCAAGTCAGGGCTTCCACCTCCAACGCGTCGAGGGTGATCCAGCGTCCCGTGCGGGGTGACGTGATGAGCAGCCGCGTCCCGTTACGGGTCTCGATCCGGTAGACCTCGGTGGCACTGAACTCGTTCGCAATGACGATCGGATCGCCGACGCGGGCATCGAGCAGACTCTGCGGCAGTGCCGACGTCCGGTCGTCTCCGGTACTCATAGGAAGATCGCCAGGTTCTGCATGCGGATGACCGACTCGTCGATGAAGATCGTGCGCCGGGCGATCTTCCAGCGGTCTCCTTCGCGCCGCAGCAGGTCTTCACGGCCACACGACACGGTCGCGGCTTCGTTGACATCGCCGCGGCTACGGAACAGCAGCTCGGCCGAGTCGACGATGAGGTGGTCATCCTTGGGGGTCGCAAAAGTGCGCACGTTGGTGATGTAGTGCCGTAGTCGAGACGGCGGATCCTCCGTCCACGCATGCTCGGTGCGGAACCGGGCGACCCGGCGGCCCAACGAGTACTTGTTTTCGTCGAAGTGAGCCATGCCCGGCGACGAGTCGTACCCGGTGCCCAACGCGGTCGAAACTCGCACCGGCATCACGTAGTGCACGTCGTCGGTGAACAAGTCCAACCACTCGTCGTACGCCTGAGCATCGAGCAGGTATGCCTCATCGACGAGGAACTGGTGGGCGCGCAGGTGGCGCTCATCGCTGAAGGGCAGTGTGCTTCCGACGCGACGGTCACGCGCCGCGTGGTCGCCGAGTACCGACTGCTCGGAGTACGTCTCGCCGCGCCCGAAGCGGCGAAACCCGGCCCCTCGATCATGCTGCGGCGCAGTCATACCCGCGCTCGATCTGTAACCGGAAGGCTGGCTGTCTGTACCAGTGGCTCGATCCCGTCGGCGCACGTCCCGACCGCGACCGTCGCCGAGGCCTCGACCGGACGCTCCACCTGGTCGGCCCACAATCGCAGCAGAGCACGCTGATTGGCTTCGTTGTAGCCGACCTGTGCTACGCCTGGGCCATGAAATTCGTTGGGTGGCAGGCGCTTTCCGACAGGTGTATCGTCCTCCAGCAACCCCATCCGACTGTTGAGCTGCAGACGCCGCGCCATCGAGCCTGCCGCGGTGTTGGTCAGCGACACCCAGTTCTCGACATCGTCCTGCTCGAACATGCCCGTCGAGCCGAAGCACATCAAGTAGGCCTTGTAGGACTTCTTCTTGTACTCCTCAGGTGCCGCGGCGTCGACGGCGAACCAGGAGTACACCTCGGTTTCGTGTTCGTCGATGGGTTGCCACGTCCGCAGCGAGATGAACGGCAGGACACTGTCACCGTCCTCCACCTTCGGCCAGTTGTGCACCAGGCTCATGTTCGGGAAGCAGGACGCCGCCGAGATCATGAAGCCGTCGCCGCCGACCAGCTTCTGCTGATCCGAGGACCAGATCTGTTCGATGCGCGCGATCATGTCGTCGGTGTAGCCGACGTAGCGCATCCGCTCCCGGAAATCGCCGGGCGGCAGTTTCTAGGTGGTGCCCCCGCCGACCCCGGCCCAGTAGGTGGCGCCGTCCTTGCGCTTTTCCGCCTTGGGCTCACGGAACAAGCCGATCTCCACGACGGAGGTGTGCGTCTGCGGGGTGTGATACATGTCGCCGGCGAAGTTCTCGGCGCCGATCTTCCAGTTGGCGTTGATGCGCCATCGCTGAGGACCGCGGACCTCCAAACCGGCCGAGCTCTGCCTCGAGTAGTAGTCGAGGTAGAACCGGAAGTCGCCGAGATAGTCCTCGAGGGGTTCAGCGTTGGCGTCCAGGCTGATGAAAATCAGTCCGTTGTAGCTGGCGAGGCTCGGGGCGGGCAGCAGCGTCTGACCGCGCTTCTTGAACCCTTGGTCACCTCCATAGGCCTCCTGATGAAACGGCAAGCCGAGGATGCGTCCGTCATTGCGGTACGACCACCCGTGATACGGGCACCGGAAGTTCGACGCGTTGCCCATCTCCGCGCGGCACACCTGCATGCCCCGGTGCAGGCACATGTTGAACATCGCCCTGATCTCGCCCTTGGAGTCGCGTGCGATGACGAACGAATCGTCGAGCACGCGCCTGACCACGTAGTCACCTTCGAGCGGAACCTCCGACTCGTGTCCGACGAAGATCCAGGACCGGCCGAAGATCCGCTCCCGTTCGAGGGCGAAGATCTCGGCGTCGTTGTAGATGTGGGCGGGGATCATGCCCCGGCGCACCGCAGCCAGGACATCCACTAGGTCGGGCATCGCAAATCTCCAACCGGCGGTTCTCTGACGGACAGAAAGCCATCTCCGCCAGTTAGAAGGATTCTCTACACCGGGGCGCTAGACATCCCAGGGCCGTAAGTTGTCAAGCAGCTGCGGGCGTGCGGTGTGT
>NZ_JAMQTI010000025.1:0-107668 GCF_032883055.1 Mycobacterium sp. 29Ha | reverse complement strand
GTACAACTCGTAGTAGTCCCATCTCGGACTTACACAGAATTCGTGACAGGCTCCCAGCGACAGCAGCACAGGCCGACGCCAAGAGCGCTGCGGCCACAGCAGTCATTCATGTGCTCGCCGAACAAGCCACCCTCGACGGCACCAGTGACGCGCCAGGCTACCTACGCGGATTCGGGATTCTGCCGGCCGAGTCGGTACGCGAGGTCGCCAAGACCGCCACGCCCAAGCCGCTCACAGTGCCCAGCGGTGAGGCGCCCGATCCCGGATATCGGCCCTCGGCGAAGACCAAGGAATTCCTGGCGTGGCGTGACTTGACGTGCCGCTGGCCGGGCTGCGACAAGCCGGTCGAGAAGTCCGATGTCGATCACACGGTGCCGTACCCATTGGGTTCGACGCATCCGTCGAACACCAAGCACTACTGCCGGATCCACCATCTGCTCAAGACATTCTGCGGGTGGACCGACCGGCAGTTGCCCGACGGCACGATCCTGCTGACGTCCCCGACCGGGCACACCTACACCAGCGAAGCGCACGGCGCGGCGATGTTTCCCGCCTTGGCCCGGCCGACCGGCGAACTCGACTTGCCGCCCTATGTGGTCGATCAGAACCCGGACCGAATGGCAATGATGCCGCGGCGTAAACAAACCCGCGCCCAGGACCGCCAAGACCGCATCAACGCCGAACGACGTGAACGCACCGAATTCATCGCCGAAGAAGAACGACAACACCAAGCCTGGCTCGCCGCCAACTACCAGCCACCACCCTTCTAGCCGGAAGTGGTGATGTGAAAGTCGCGATCGTCGGGTCGGCTCAGCATGGCGGTCATCGTCTTGCGGTCGTATGGCCACAGGTCGACGTTGCCCTCGTCGGTGAGATACCAAGAGTTGCAACCGGTATTCCACACGGTGGGCCCCAACGCGGCAGTGACGTCGTCGTTGAACTTCGCGGTGGCTTCCTCGGTCACCTCGACGGTGTCGATCTCGCCATCGCGGAACTTCCGCAGCCAATGCGTGATGTACCGGGCCGTCAGCTCTGACGAATACTGCAGAGACACCGAACCCGTGGGTGAGTTGGGGCCTAGCACCGTAAAGAGATTGGGGAAACCAGGGATCGCCGTCATCCGATATCCCCGTGGGCTCTTGGCCCACGCGTCGTCGATCGAGACACCGTCGCGCCCGCGCAGGTCCATCGGGCGCATGTAGTTGTGCGCCTCGAATCCCGTGGCCAACACCAGCAGGTCGACGTCGATCTCACGGCCGTCCTCCAGCCGAATGCCCTGCGGCGTCACCCGCTCGATCGGCGTGGTGACCAGCTCTGCGTTCCCCGCACGGATCGCGCCATAGTACGAACTCGACACGACCTGCCGTTTGCAGAAGGGCTGGTAGTCCGGCGTGAGACTGTCGCGCAGTTCGCGATCGCGAATCTGTATGCGCAGACACAGTCGCGCGTAACTCTGTGCCAGTCGGCGCTGCACGGTCGGTCGCAGCGCGATGTCGGTCAAAATGCGCGAGCCTCTGAGCAATGCGCCGTAGAGCCGACGATGCAACGCGGGCGCCTTTCGCAGCAACGAGCCCACCACCGTCGGCTGGGACAGCCCCATCGGCGCCCAGATCACCCATTGCGGGGTCCGCACGAAGTGTGTGATGTGGCCGGCGCCGGCCTGGAGTGCAGACACGATCTGCACCCCGGTCGAGCCGTTGCCGATGACGGCGATCCGTCGCCCATCAGTGGCTACACCGTCGCCCCACCGCGCGGTGTGGACGACGTCGCCCGTAAAACTCTCCAGGCCGGGAATGTCGGGGGTGAACGGGTGATGGAGCACACCGGTCGCCGATATCAGAAAGTCCGCTTCCAACTCCGTACCATCGGAAGTCGTTACTTGCCAGGATGATCCGGTGAACACCGCTGACCGAACTTCCGAATCGAGCCTGAGGTGTGGGTCGAGCCCGAACTGCTCGACGACGTCGCGAAGGTACCGCTGAATCTCCTCGCCGGATGCGAACAGCCCCGACCAGTCCGGCTTCGGTGCGAACGAGAACTGGTACAGCTGCGACGGGACATCGCAGGTGAGGCCGGGATAGCGGTTCCAGTGCCACACACCGCCGACGTCGGAACCCTTCTCCAGGATCGTGAACTCGTGAAAACCGGCCCGCTGCAACGTCACCGCGGTGGCGATGCCCGCAATGCCCGCGCCGATGATGACAACCCGAGGTTCGCGCGTCATTGGCGGGCCTGCGCTGCGATCGTCTGCTCATAGGCGGCGCGGACATCGTCCTGCACCGACGTCAGCGCCCTGCGATCCCCGATCAGCTTGCGGCCCAGGCGCATCACCGGCTCCGGTGCCGTCGCATTCACCAGATCCCATCCCGCCAGATACCGGGGCACGGTGATTTCGGCGCGCCGACTGCGGACACTGCCGACAATCGCACGTGCGACGTCAGCGGCGTCGACCGTCGGCATCCCGTGGCCGAGTGGCACGCCCGACGCGAGCCGCGTCCGCACCGCACTCGGCAGCACCGCGCTCACGCTGACACCGGTACTCCGGTATTCCTCTCGGACCGCAGCGGACAGCCCTACGGCCGCGAACTTGCTGGCGTTGTAGACCGCCAATCCCGGGACGACCAGCTTGCCTGCCATCGACGCCACGTTGACCACATGTCCTCGGCCGCGCTCGATCATGTGCGGCATGACGGCTCTCATACCCTGAATCAGGCCCCACACGTTCACATCGAGCGTCGTTCTGCTGATCGCGTCGTTCTCGGAGAGGAAGTCGCCCAGCGGCATCACGCCGGCGTTGTTGATGAGGATGTCGATGCGGCCGTATCGGTCCATCACCGTGCCGACGAAAGCCCCGAACGATTCGCGCGAGGTGACGTCGACGACGAGTGCGTCGGCCGCGTCCGCCGGGTCGAGGTCCCCGACGCATACCACTGCGCCACGCGCGGCGAAGAGATCGGCGGTCGCCTTGCCGATTCCGCGGGCTCCGCCCGTCACGGCGACGACGGCGCCGCGCAGCGCGATCTTGGGATAGGGCATACCGTGCTCCCTCCATTAAGAAACCGACGGTATCCAGAGTCCAAGAGTATGTCAATGCGATACGATGGCGCCGTGCCTCGGATGACTCGCGCCGAAAGCCAGGCCCAGACCAGGATGCAGCTCCTCAAGACCGCCAGGCAGCTCTTCTTCGAGGACGGCTATCACCCGACATCGCTGGAAAAGGTCGCCGACGCCGCGGGTTTCTCGAAGGGCGCGGTCTACTCGAACTTCCGGAACAAGGACGAGCTGTGCATCGCCGTGCTCGACGAGGTCCGCGGAGAGCGTCTCGGCGAGATTCTCGACATCATGGCCAAGCCGGAGGCCGCCTCCCGCGTCGAGGGACTGCAGGCGTGGGCCGAGCGCGTCATCGGCGATTCGGCCTGGACGTCCTTGGAAGTCGAGTTCGCTGCACACGCCCGTCACAACGAGCAGCTGCGCAACGAACTCGCGTCTCGACTCAACGGCATACTCCAAATGCTCACCGGGGCAGCAGAATCCGCTGGCAGCACTACGCCGGCACTGCCAGGCGGCGAAACGGCCACCGTGATGCTTGCGCTCGGAGTCGGCCTCGGATTGCTTCGCTCCATCGACCCGTCGCTGCCGGTAGACGGTCTCGCCGACGTCCTTCAGCTCGTGAGTGGCCAAACCTGAAGTAATGGCCGTGTTTCTGGCATGCTGTGGGCATGACTGAGCCGCAGTTCGGTGGCAACGAATATGGAAGCCAGCCGACGCCGCCGCCCCCGCCGCAGCCTGGCTACCCACCGCCGCCGCAGGCTGGCTATCCGCCGCCGGGCGGCCAGTATCCGCAGGCCTACATGGACCCGAGCGCGCCCTTCGGCAGGCACCCGATGACCGGTGAGCCCTACTCCGACAAATCCAAGGTCGTCGCGGGCCTGCTGCAGCTGCTCGGTCTCTTCGGGCTCGTGGGCATCGGCCGCATGTACATCGGCCAGACCGGGCTCGGCGTCGCCCAGCTGATCGTCGGCCTGGTGACCTGCGGTATCGGCGCCGTGATCTGGGGGATCATCGACGCGATCCTCATGCTGACCGACAAGGTGCGCGATCCGCAGGGCCGACCGTTGCGCGATGGCACCTGATACGACCAGCACGACCCCCAACCGCGGGCGGCTCTACACCGCCCTCGGCACGGGTGCCGCGGCGGTGGGTGCGCTGGCCTACATCGGCATCGCCGACCCCCACCGGCCGAACTTTCTGTTCCCGGCGTGCCCCTTCCAGGCGGCGACGGGTCTCTTCTGTCCGGGCTGCGGCGGCCTGCGCATGGTCCACGACGTCCTGAACGGCGACCTGTCCGCTGCCGTCGTCGACAACGTCGTCGCCTTGATCGGCTTGCCGCTTCTGCTGATATGGGTGCTGCTGCGGCGCCAAAGTGGACGCCCATGGCTGACGCCGGTCTCCGGCGCCGTCATCGTCGTGGTCGCCGTCGCGTGGACCGTGGTCCGGAATCTCCCCGGATTCCCGCTGGTACCGACGCTTCTCGACGGGTAACAAGCGCGCTGCGCTGATACAATCGGACTTCGGGCCGGTGCAGTCCCGGGACATGATTTCCCAGGACTGCGGAGGGTTTTTCCTCGATGCTCTACTCGGCATTTCCCGAGCCCCAGGGGCTCTACGACCCGAATAACGAGTCTGACTCCTGCGGCGTCGCCATGATCACCGACATCCAAGGCCGCCGGTCGCACGCCATCGTCGTCGACGGATTGGTCGCCCTGGAACATCTCGAACACCGTGGCGCCGCGGGCGCCGAACCCAACAGCGGCGACGGTGCGGGCATCCTCATCCAGCTGCCCGTCGAACTGCTGCGCGAGGTCGTCGACTTCGAGCTGCCGACGCCGACGGCCGGAGGCGCCAACACCTTCGCCGCCGGCATCTGTTTCCTGCCGCAGGATGCCGCCGACAGGGCCGCCGCACGCGCCGACGTCGAAGCCATCGCCGCCGAAGAGGGGCTCACCGTGCTCGGCTGGCGTGAGGTCCCCACCGATCCGGACGGAGCCGAGGTCGGGGCGACGGCGCTCGGCTGTATGCCGCACATGGAGCAGCTGTTCGTCGCCTCGCCGCAGCACCTCGGTGGGATCGATCTCGACCGTCACGTCTACCCGCTGCGCAAGCGCGCCGAGCGTAACGGCGTGTACTTTCCTTCGCTGTCCAGCCGCACCATGGTGTACAAGGGCATGCTCACCACAATGCAACTGCCCCAATACTTTCCGGATCTTCGCGACAAACGGTGCTGCAGCGCGATCGCGATTGTGCACAGCCGGTTTTCGACGAACACGTTCCCGTCCTGGCCGCTGGCGCATCCCTTCCGCTTCGTCGCGCACAACGGTGAGATCAACACCGTGCGCGGCAACCGCAACCGGATGCACGCGCGCGAGGCGATGCTCGCCAGCGCCAAGATTCCAGGTGACCTGTCCCGGCTCTCACCGATCTGCACACCCGGGGCCTCCGATTCGGCGTCGTTCGACGAAGTCCTCGAACTCCTGCATCTGGGTGGGCGCACCCTGCCCCACGCCGTGCTCATGATGATCCCCGAGGCGTGGGAGAACAACACCACCATGGAGCCCGCCGAGCGGGCGTTCTGGCAGTTCCACGCGTCCCTGATGGAGCCGTGGGACGGGCCCGCGTGCGTCACGTTCACCGACGGCACGCTCGTCGGAGCTGTGTTGGACCGCAACGGTTTACGACCAGGACGCTGGTGGCGCACCCTGGATGACCGCCTCATCCTCGCCAGTGAGAGCGGTGTGCTCGACGTGCCGTCCGCGCACATCGTCGCCAAGGGCCGGCTGCAGCCCGGCAAGATGCTCCTCATCGACACCGCCGCCGGCCGCATCGTGGGCGACGACGAGATCAAGGAGTCCCTCGCCGGGCAGGAGCCCTACGGCGAGTGGTTGCACTCCGGACTGCTCGACATCAAGACCCTTGCCGACCGCGTCCGTTTCCAGCCGAACCACGAAACCGTCGTGCGCAGGCAGATCGCCTTCGGTTACACCGAAGAAGACCTGCGCATTCTGCTCAGCCCGATGGCCGCCTCGGGCGCTGAGCCGTTGGGCTCCATGGGCACCGACACTCCGACTGCCGTGCTGTCGCAGCGGTCCCGGCTGCTCTACGACTACTTCGTCGAACTCTTCGCGCAGGTGACCAACCCGCCGCTGGACGCGATCCGCGAGGAGGTCGTCACGTCGATGGCCCGCATCATGGGGCCGGAGCAGAACCTCCTCGAGCCGACCGCGGCGTCGTGCCGCCAGATCGTGCTGCGGTGGCCGGTTCTCGACAACGACGAGCTCAACAAGATCGTTCACATCAACGACGACGGCGAGTACGGCGGGCTGAGGACCGCGGTCCTCAAGGCGCTCTACGACGTCGAGCGCGGCGGTGACGGCCTGGCCGACGCGCTGGAGGACCTGCGCCTTCGGGCATGTGACGCCATCGCCAAAGGTGCGCGCACCCTGGTCATCTCCGACCGCGACTCCGACCACACGAGGGCGCCGATACCGTCGTTGCTCGCGGTCTCGGCCGTCCACCATCACCTCGTCCGCACAAAGCAGCGCACGACGGTCGCCCTGGTGGTGGAGAGCGGAGACGCCCGCGAGGTTCACCACATCGCGATGCTCATCGGTTTCGGCGCCGCCGCGGTCAATCCGTATCTGGCGTTCGAGTCGATCGAAGACCTCGTCCGTGAAGGTGAGCTCACCGGCATCGAACCCGCTGCGGCGGTGCGTAACTACCTCAAGGCCCTCGGCAAGGGCGTCATGAAGGTGATGAGCAAGATGGGCATCTCGACCGTCGCCTCCTATACCGCGGCGCAGGCTTTCGAGGCGGTCGGCATCGACAAGCACGTCATCGATCAGTACTTCACCGGTACGCCCAGCCAACTCGGCGGTGTCGGATTGGACGTGCTCGCCGAGGAAGTCAAGGTCCGGCATCGGCGTGCGTATCCGGAGAACCCGACCGAGCGGGTGCACCGGCGGCTCGAGGTCGGCGGTGAATACGCGTTCCGCCGCGAGGGCGAACTGCACCTGTTCACCCCGGAAGTGGTGTTCCTGCTGCAGCATTCGACCCGCACCGGTCGCCACGACATCTTCAAACAGTATTCCGATGAGGTGAACCGCCTCTCCAGGGAAGGCGGCACGCTGCGTGGTCTGTTCAGTTTCAAGAAGCTGAGGCCCCCGGTGCCGCTGGACGAGGTCGAATCGGTCGACTCCATCGTCACCCGATTCAACACCGGCGCGATGAGCTACGGCTCCATCTCCGCGGAAGCGCACGAGACCATGGCCATCGCCATGAACAACCTCGGTGGCCGCTCCAACTCAGGTGAGGGCGGCGAGGACACCGACCGCCTCTATGACCCCCGGCGTCGCAGCGCCGTGAAACAGGTCGCCTCGGGCCGGTTCGGCGTCACCAGCGACTATTTGGTCAACGGCACCGATATCCAGATCAAGATGGCACAGGGCGCCAAACCCGGCGAGGGCGGACAACTCCCGGGTTACAAGGTGTATCCGAACATCGCGAAGACGCGGCACTCGACACCGGGAGTCGGGTTGATCTCGCCGCCGCCGCACCACGACATCTACTCGATCGAGGACCTGGCTCAGCTGATCCACGATCTCAAGAACGCCAACGCCGACGCCCGCATCCACGTCAAGCTCGTCAGTAGCGTCGGCGTGGGCACGGTCGCGGCGGGTGTCTCCAAGGCGCACGCAGACGTGGTGCTGATCTCCGGGTATGACGGCGGCACCGGTGCCGCGCCGCTCACGAGCCTCAAGCATGCGGGCATGCCGTGGGAGATCGGGTTGGCCGATACCCAGCAGACGCTGATGCTCAACGGTCTGCGCGACCGCATCACCGTGCAGTGCGACGGTGGAATGCGCACCGCGCGTGATGTCGTTGTCGCGGCGCTGCTCGGCGCCGAGGAATACGGGTTCGCCACTGCGCCGCTTGTGGTTTCGGGCTGCATCATGATGCGGGTCTGTCATCTCGACACCTGCCCGGTGGGCGTCGCGACCCAGAACCCAGAGCTGCGGGCGCGATTCAACGGCAAGCCGGAGTTCGTCGAGAACTATTTCCGGTTCATCGCCGAGGACATCCGTCGCTACCTCGCCGAACTCGGTTTCCGCAGTATCGACGAGGCGGTGGGTCATGCCGAGATGCTGGACACCGACGAAGGCGTCGCCCATTGGAAGAGCAAGGGTCTGGACCTGGCGCCGGTGTTCGCGGTCGCCCGCGGGCGGGATGGCGGGGAAGACACGGAGCCGAGCGGAGCGCGCCGCCGCATCAGGGGGCAGGAGCACGGCCTCGAACAAGCGTTGGACCGCACGATCATCCAGCTCGCCGAGGGTGCGCTGGAAGACGCGCATCCGGTGCGGCTCGAACTGCCGGTGCGTAACGTCAACCGCACCGTCGGCACGCTGCTCGGGTCCGAGGTCACCCGACGCTATGGCGCCGCGGGCCTGCCCGACAACACGATTCACATCACGTTGACCGGCTCCGCGGGACAGTCCGTCGGGGCCTTCCTGCCGCCGGGAATCACGCTGGAGCTGATCGGCGACGCCAACGACTATGTGGGCAAGGGGCTGTCCGGCGGACGGGTCGTCGTCAGGCCGCCGGACGACGTGCTGTTCCTGCCCGAGGACAACGTCATCGCGGGCAATACCCTGCTGTTCGGCGCCACGTCGGGCGAACTGTATCTGCGCGGCCGGGTCGGCGAGCGGTTCGCCGCGCGCAACTCCGGGGCGCTGACCGTCGTGGAGGGTGTCGGCGACCACGCCTGCGAGTACATGACGGGCGGCCGGGTGGTCGTCCTCGGCAAGACGGGCCGCAACATGGCGGCCGGCATGTCCGGCGGCATAGCGTTCGTGCTCGGGCTCGACCCGAAGAAGGTCAACACCGAGATGGTCGAGCTGCAGCGGCTCGAACCCGAGGATCTGACCTGGTTGCGGGACGTCATCGCCACTCACGCCAAGTACACCGGAAGCACGCTGGCCGCCAGTGTGCTGTCCGACTGGCCAAGGCGCAGTGCGCAGTTCACCAAGGTGATGCCCCGCGACTATCAACGGGTCTTGGAGGCCACCTTGGTCGCCAAACGCGAGGGCCGCGATGTCGACACCGCGATCATGGAGGCGAGCCGTGGCTGATCCGACAGGATTTCTCAGGGTCCCCAAGGTCGAAGCCGCGAAGCGGGCGGTCGACGAACGCGTCGGTGACTGGCGCGAGGTCTATGAACAACAGGATCCGCACCAGCGCGCGGGTGAGGTCTCTCAGCAGGCCCGCCGATGCATGGACTGCGGAATCCCGTTCTGCCACTCTGGAAGTGCGGGCTGCCCGTTGGGCAACCTCATCCCGGAATGGAATGACCTGGTGCGGCGCGGCCGCTGGGACGCGGCGAGTGACCGTCTGCACGCGACGAACAACTTCCCGGAGTTCACCGGACGGCTGTGCCCGGCGCCGTGCGAAGCGGCGTGTGTCCTCTCCATCGGAGAGGAGCAGACGGGCGGCAGCGTCACGATCAAGCGCATCGAACAGACCATCGCCGACCAGGCCTGGATGGACGGCGTCGTCGAACCTCAGCCCGCGGCCATCGCGACGGGTAGGCGAGTGGCTGTCGTCGGATCGGGTCCCGCCGGACTCGCTGCGGCACAACAGCTCACGCGTGCCGGTCACGATGTCACCGTGTACGAGCGTGACGACCGGATCGGCGGTTTGATGCGCTACGGCATCCCGGAATACAAGCTCGAGAAGGCCACGCTGAACCAGCGGCTGGCCCAGATGCGGGCGGAGGGAACGCGGTTCGTCACCGAGTGTGAAGTCGGCGTCGACGTGCCCGTCGAGCGCCTGCGGGCCCAGTACGACGCTGTGGTGCTGGCGGTCGGCGCGCTGCGGGCACGCGACAGCGACGCGCAGGGCCGATCGCTCAAGGGCGTGCACCTGGCGATGGACCATTTGGTGCCCGCGAACAAGGAGTGTGAAGGCGACGGTCCGAGCCCGGTCTCCGCCGAGGGCAAGCACGTCGTGATCATCGGCGGCGGTGACACCGGCGCGGACTGCCTGGGCACCGCCCATCGTCAGGGGGCGAAGTCCGTGACCCAGCTGGACTACAATCCGGAGCCGCCGGAGGCGCGCGACGAGTCACGCTCGCCGTGGCCGATGTGGCCGGTCGTGCTGCGCACCCGCCTTTCGCCTGCACACGCCGAAGGTGGCGACCGCCGGTACGAAGTGGCAGTTCAACGCTTCCTCGGTGACGACCAGGGGAATCTGCGTGCCATCGAGATCGCGGAGGTGAAGGTCGAACGGGACGCCGAGGGGCGTCGGGTGATCACGCCCGTCGGTGACTCCTTGGAACTTCCGTGTGAGTTGGCCCTGCTGGCGATCGGCTTCGATGGTGTCGAGCACATGCCGCTGCTGGACGGGCTCGGTCTCGAACTCAACCGTCGCGGAGCGCTGCCCTGCGGATCGGACTGGCAGACAGACGCGCCCGGAGTGTTCGTATGTGGCGATGCTCACCGTGGTGCCTCACTGATCGTGTGGGCCATTGCCGAAGGCCGCAGCGCCGCTCATGCCGTGGACAAATACCTGATGGGGGAGTCGGATCTGCCCGCACCGGTGATCCCGGGCGCAGTGCCTCTGGCCAGCCTGTAGCCGGTGTCTGAATCGATTAACGACTATGCTCGCAGGCGTGAATAGACGCGGAAAGATCGTCTGCACCCTAGGTCCGGCCACCGCTTCCGATGAAGCTGTCAAGGCACTGGTCGAGGCCGGCATGGACGTCGCACGGCTCAACTTCAGCCACGGCGATTACTCCGATCACGAAGCCAACTACAAGCGCGTTCGCGCAGCATCCGATGCCACTGGGCGCGCCGTCGGCATCCTCGCCGACCTGCAGGGTCCGAAGATCCGCCTCGGCAGGTTCGCGGCGGGGCCCACCTACTGGGCCGAGGGTGAGACCGTGCGGATCACGGTCGACGACTGCGAAGGCACCCACGACCGGGTGTCGACGACCTACAAGCGGCTCGCGGAGGACGCCACCGAGGGCGACCGGGTGCTCGTCGACGACGGAAACGTCGGTCTGGTCGTCGACCAGATCGACGGTAACGACGTGGTGTGCATCGTCACCGAGGGCGGCGCGGTCAGCAACAACAAGGGGATGTCGCTCCCCGGCATGAACGTGTCGGCCCCCGCACTGTCGGAGAAGGACATCGAGGACCTGGAGTTCGCGCTTCAGATCGGCGTCGACCTGGTCGCGCTGTCGTTCGTCCGTTCACCCGCCGATATCGAACTCGTGCACGAGATCATGGATCGCGTCGGCCGGCGGGTGCCCGTCATCGCCAAGCTCGAGAAGCCCGAGGCCATCGACAACCTCGAAGCCATCGTGCTGGCTTTTGACGCGATCATGGTGGCCCGCGGCGACCTGGGTGTCGAACTACCTCTGGAAGAGGTCCCGCTGGTGCAGAAGCGGGCCATCCAAATGGCAAGGGAGAACGCCAAACCCGTCATCGTCGCGACTCAGATGCTCGAGTCGATGATCGAGAATTCCCGGCCGACCCGCGCCGAGGCGTCGGACGTCGCGAACGCGGTGCTCGACGGCGCGGACGCCGTGATGCTGTCGGGCGAAACCTCGGTGGGCAAGTACCCGCTGGAGGTCGTCAAGACGATGGCCCGCATCGTCAAGGCGGTCGAGGAGAACTCGGTCGTCGTCCCGCCGCTCACCCACGTGCCCCGCACCAAACGTGGCGTCATCTCCTATGCGGCGCGCGATATCGGCGAGCGTCTGGACGCCAAGGCGCTGGTCGCCTACACGCAGTCCGGTGACACGGTCCGCCGGCTCGCACGGTTGCACACCCCACTGCCGCTGCTGGCGTTCACGTCGCTGCCCGAGGTCCGCAGCCAGCTCGCGCTGAGCTGGGGCACCGAGACGTTCATCGTTCCGCACATCCAAACCACCGACGGCATGATCAAGCAGGTCGACAAGTCGCTACTCGAACTCGGCCGTTACAAGCGGGGCGACCTGGTGGTCATCATCGCCGGCGCTCCACCGGGCACAGTAGGCTCCACGAATCTGATCCACGTGCACCGGATCGGGGAGGACGACGTCTAGTCGCACGGAAAGGGGGCCCAGTGTCAACGGCAGATTTGGATGAGCTGCTGGCGATACTGGACCTCCGTCAGACCGGCGACGACACCTACGTCGGTTCGCACCCGAGCAAGAATCCGGTGCGCACATTCGGCGGCCAGATGATGGCGCAGTCGCTGATCGCGGCGACCCGCAGCCTCGAACATGACTTGCCGCCGAGCGCGCTGTCCGTGCATTTCATCGCCGGCGGCGATCCGGAGAAGGACCTCGAATTCCACATCGCGCGACTGCGCGACGAGCGCCGCTTCGCCAATCGCAGGGTCGACGTGATGCAGGACGGCGTGCTGTTGACCAGCGCGATGGTGTCGTATCTGGCCGGTGGCCGCAGCCTGGAACACGGGATCGAGCCGCCTGAGCTGCCGGATCCGTTGACCGTGCCACCGGTCGACGATCTGCTGCGCGGATACGAAGATGTTGTTCCGCATTTCGTGAACGCGCTGCGGCCGATCGACTGGCGCTACACCAACGATCCGACCTGGGTGATGCGCTCCAAGGGGGAGAAGCTCACCTACAACAGGGTCTGGATGAAGGCCCAGGGCCACATGCCCGACGACCCCGCACTGCACGCCGCAGCGCTGGCGTACGCGTCGGACACCACGGTGCTGGACTCGATCATCACCACCCACGGGCTGTCCTGGGGGTTCGACCGGATCTTCGCGGTCACCACCAACCACTCGGTGTGGTTTCACCGCCCGGTGCGGTTCGACGAATGGGTGCTGTATTCGACGTCGTCGCCCGTGGCCGCCGATTCACGGGGCCTCGGCACGGGGCACTTCTTCGACCGGTCGGGTCAGTTGCTGGCGACCGTGGTGCAGGAGGGCATCGTCAAGCACTTCCCGCGCTAGGGCGTCGGGGTGACCGTGATCGAGAACTGGTCCTCGAGGTTCTGGGTGAACTGGTCCGAGCACTCCTGCTGGGCGGCCGGATCCGAGCCGGCTCGGTTCAGGCAGTCGACGAGGTCGGTCCCGCCGACTTCGCCGAATCCCCATATGAACAGCCCGATTACGACGATGGCTTCGATGATGCTGAGGAACCCCAGCACGATTCCGGCGACAGCGACGCCTCCGTTGGTCGCCTCCCCGCGCTTGGCCTTGCCCCACCCGAGGAACCCGAGAATCACTGCGACGACGCCGAGTACGACGCCACCGACGACCGTCAGCAGCGCGATGATCGCAGTCACCAATGCCGCGATTCCCAAACCGTTTTGGGGTGCGGACGGTGGCGGTGCGTACCCGCCGTACGGCGCCTGCTGCGGCGGATAGCTTCCGGGATACCCACCGTAGGACGGTGGTGGGGGTCCGGCCGGCGGGGGCGGGGGTGCCGGCGGGGACGCAGGCGGCGGCGGGGGTGGCGTTTCGGGCTTGTCCGGCTCGCTCATGGTGTCTGAGGTTACTCGCAGGCTCCGAGATTGAGGACGGGACTTGCAAAGTCGGCCGGCAGGTGATGGGTGGCGACGACGACGGTGCGTTCGGCGGGGAACAGCGCGCCGGGGGTCAGCATTTCGATGAGAAGTCGCTCGCCATCGGCGGCGTCGAGGTGTTCGGTGGGTTCGTCGAGCAACAGGGTCGGCATCTTCGACACCAGCGCGCGGGCCAGCAGCAGTCTCCTGCGCTGCCCCGCCGAAACGGCCGCAGCCCCGCCGACGAGGACGGTGGACAGGCCGTCGGGCAGCGCGTCGAGCCAATCGGCGAGCCCCACCCGATGCAGGGCTTCACGGAGCTCGTCGTCGGTCGCATCGCCACGCGCGACAAGGAGGTTGTCGCGAACGGTCGTGGCGAACAGATGTGCATCCTCGGCAAAGAAGGCGGTCTGCGACGGGGTCTCCTCGGGCAGCAGACCCGCGAGGTTCATCAGCAGCGTCGTCTTCCCAGAGCCGCTCGGGCCGGTGACTGCCAGTCTGGCACCGGGTTCGAGGTCGATCTCGGGGACCGTCGGACGGCGCGCGTCGTCGCGGTCCGGGTTGACCAGCACGTGCAGGCGGCGTGCGGCGAGGCGTGAACGCGCCAGCTGGACGCCGGCGGCGGGCAGCGCTGTCGTCGCTTCAAAAGCGGAGAGCGGCAACAGCATCAGTATCGCGACCGTGGTCGGCGCGACGGTCGGCGCCAAGGCGATTCCGCAGACGACGGCACCCAGCACGCTGGCGCCGATGGCCGCGATAGGAGCCGCGGAGGCCAAAGCGGCGGGTGCCGCGGCCCGGTCGATGGCGCGGCCCCAGTCGCGTTGCTGCCGGTCGGCATTGGCCAGCAGCTCGTCGAGCCGACCGCTCACCCGCAGCTCGGGCGCGTGTTCGAGTGCGATCATGGCTGCCGTATCGCGCTGTGAACGATGTTGTACAGCAAGCTGTTCAGCGGCCGCCGCGGCCCGGGCGGTCAACACGGGTGCGACGACGCCCGCAATCAGCAAGCACAACATCAGAACAATGGCGGCCGGGGGAGAGATGACGGCGATGACGACGGTGGCGGCGGTCCCGAGGATGGCCGCGACCGATATCGGGACCGCCGCGCGCACGAGCACATCGGAGAGCTCGTCGACCGATGCGCCGATGTCGCTGACCAGTTCACCGGTATGCCGCCGCAGCACCGCGTCGGCGGGTCCTGCGGCGAGCTGTGCGTACAGTCGCTCCCGGACGTCGGCGGCGGCGCGCAGGGCGGTGTCGTGCGACGCCAGCCGTTCGCAGTAGCCCAGCACCCCGCGCGAGATACCCAGTGCGCGGACCGCCACGGCCGCCACCGTCAGGTGCAGCACCGGCGGCATCTGCCAGGCCCTGGTGATCAGCCATGCCGCCACGCCCGCCAGGGCGAGCGCGCTGCCGAGGGACAGCACCCCGAACAGGATGGCGAGCAGCAGCCGGGGAACCCGCGGGCGCAGCAAGTCAAACATCGACGAGGCTCCCGATCTGCAGGACGCGCTCGCCGATGGCGAGCACCGGTGCGCGGTGGCCGACCACGATCACTGTCGCACCGGCGGCGGCGCGTGTGGTGATGGCGTCGAGCACGCGGTGTTCGGCTTCGGCGTCGAGGTGAGCGGTCGGTTCGTCGAGAAGCAGGACGGGAGCGGCCGATCCGAGCACCCGGGCCAGTCCGAGTCGTTGGCGTTGACCGAGCGAGAGGCCGACGCCGCCGCTGCCCAGCATGGTGTTCAGGCCGTCGGGCAAGTCGGCCAGCACCTCATCGAAACAGGCCATCCGGCAGGCCTTCTCGATATCATCGAGCGGTCCGAAGAGCTCGAGATTCTGCCGCACGGTACCGGGAATGATCGCGGGGCGATGCGCAAGCCACCCGACTTGTGCCCACCAGGCGGGCAGGTCCAGATCGGCCACGTCGATGGCGTCGACGTGAATCCGGCCGGACTCGGGCTCGGTGAGACCCAGAATGGCGTGCAGCAGCGTGGTCTTGCCCGCTCCGTTGGGCCCGGCGATGACGGTCACCCGGCCGGGCTCGACGGTGGCGTCGAGTGCCGTGATGGCGATGGTGGACCCCCTTGTGGCAGATCCGGCCGTCACATGGCGGGTCCCGCCCGCCGACGACGGCAGCGCATCGACGAGACGGAACGCATTGTCGGCGGCTGTCTTTCCGTCCTGTGCGGCGTGATAGGCCGCACCGACGCGGCGCAGTGGCCAGAACACCTCGGGCGCCAGCAGCAGCGCCGTGAGACCCGCAGTCAAGGTCACATCGCCGTAGACCAGTCGCAGCCCCACGCTCACCGCGACGAGCGCGACACCGAGTGTGGCCAGCAATTCGAGCACCAGCGAAGACAGAAAGGCGATGCGCAACGTCGCCATCGTCGAACGACGATGGGCGGCGCCCAATTCGGCGATCCGCGTCGCTGAGCCTCCCACGCGTCGCAGGGCCCGCAGCGTCGGCAGGCCCGCCACCAGATCCAGCAGACGCGATTGCAGCGTGGCCATCGCGCGTAACGCCGCAGCAGAGCGCTCGGAGGTGGTGAGGCCGATCAGGACCATGAAGATCGGAATGAGTGGCAGTGCGATCGAGACGATCAATGCGGATCGCCAGTCGTACCAGGCGATCACGGCGACGGTGGCCGGTGTAAGAAGCACGGCGGCGAGCAGCGCGGGTAGATATGCGGTGAAGTACATCCGCAGGCCGTCGAGGCCCCGGGTGACGAGGATGGCGGCGTCGTCACGGTGCCGCGTGAACTGGCGTGGCGGCAATGCGGTCGTCGCCGCCAGCACCGACCGGCTGATGTCGGCAATCACCTCGCTCGCCCCGCGCTGCGCGAGCCGGCCCTGCCGCCAGGTGACCACTGTCCGGAATGTCCACAGCAGCACAAGAATCGACAGCGGCCCTGCCAGCCGGCTGAGGCTGCGCGCATCCGGATCGGTGATCACGCGGGCCGCGATGTCGGCCAGCACGACCGCGGAGGCGATCGTGGCGCCGGCGATCAGTACGCCGCAGGCGGTCGACGACACGAGAAATCGGCGCATCGCTGTCGATGCACGCCACAGGCGCGGGTCGACAGGCCCGTTCACGTGCGTTGCCGTGACAATCCGACTGAGGCCGGGATGGCATCGGCGGTGATCCTGCGGCGGAACACCCAGTACGTCCACCCCTGGTATCCGACCACCAGTGGCAGCAGCGTCAAGGACGCCCACGACATGATCGCCAGCGTGTACGGCGTCGATGAACCGTTGTAGATCGTCACGTTCCAGTCCGGATTCAGCGTGGACGGCAACAGATTCGGATACATGGTGCCGAACAGCAGCACCACGACCGAGGCGACCACGACCATCGTCGAGGCGAACGCCCAGCCCTCCCGGCGGCGGGTCAGCATCAGTGCCACCGCCGTCAGCAGCGCGATCACGGCGATCCCCAGCGGCAACCATGTCCAAGTCTTGCCGTGCGCCAGTTGCGTCCAGAGTCCGAACCCGCCTGCGAACACGATGGCCGGCAGCGACAACACACGGGCGAAGCGGAATGCGTCGTCGCGCACCGCACCTGCGGTCTTCAATGCCACGAACACCGCACCGTAGAACGCGAACAGCGAGGCCGTCGCCAGCCCGCCGAGAACCGTGTAGCCGCTGAGGACATCGCCGATCGACAGGTGAGCCTGGCCGTCGGCATCAATGGGTAGGCCCCGCACCAGGATCGCGAACGCGACGCCCCACAGGATGGCGGGCAACCAGGATCCGGCCGCGATACCGGCGTCGGCCCATGTGCGCCAACGCGGATCGTTGATCTTGCCGCGCCATTCGATACCGACGACGCGCACGATCATCCCGACCAGGATGGCCAGCAGGGGCAGATACAGCGCCGAGAACATCGTGGCGTACCAGTTCGGGAACGCGGCGAACATCGCTGCGCCAGCGGTGATCAACCAGACCTCATTGGCGTCCCACACCGGACCGATGGTGTTCAGCGCGGCGCGCCTGCGCTGCTCGGGATCCGCGCCGCTGCTCTTGCCCGCCCGCCCGAACGGGGCCATCAGCATGCCGACCCCGAAGTCGAAGCCCTCGAGCAGAACGAAGCCGCCGAACAGGACGGCGATGATGAAGAACCACATCTCTTGTAGGCCCATCACACACTCCTAGTACGCGAAGGACAGGGGAGCGACGTCCTCGTCGTCCGGCGCGGGCGGCGGTACGGGCTCCGAGTCGTGCTCCAGCGGACCCTCGATCACATACCGGCGTAGCAACCAGAACCAGATCACGCCGAGTGCGCCGTACAGCAGCGTGAAGACGGTCAGTGAGAGCACCACCATGCCCGTCGCATGGCTGGATACGCCCTCCTGCACCGTCATTCGCACCAGTTGATCCCCGGTGGGGTTGGGCACCACCACCCAGGGTTGCCTGCCCATCTCGGTGAAGATCCAGCCCGCCGAGTTGGCCAGGAACGGTGTCGGCAGAGTGATCAACGCGAACCGGCTGAACCACCGTTGGTCGGGTATTCGGCCACGCCGTGTCAGCCATAGCGCGGCGAGCGCGAACACGACGGGCACGAGCAGGAGTCCGATCATGGCCCGGAACGCCCAGTAGGTCACGAACAGGTTGGGTCGGTAGTCGCCTGGGCCGAACTTCTGCTGGTATTCCTGCTGCAGATCGTTGACGCCTTCAAGGGTGACACCGCTGAACCTCGACTCCGCAAGGAAGGGCAGCACGTAGGGCACCTCGATGAGGTGGGTGACGCTGTCGCAGTTGTTGTGGGTGCCGACGGTCAGGATCGAGAAGTCGGGATCGGTTTCGGTGTGGCACAACGACTCTGCGGACGCCATCTTCATGGGTTGTTGGACGAACATCAGCTTGCCCTGGAAGTCTCCGGTGAAGAACAAGCCGCCCGCCGCCACCAGCGCGACGAGGCTGGCTGCGATGGTCGCGGGCCGGTACATGGTGCGTGCCTCTTCGGTTTCGTCCGCACGCTTGACCGACCGCACCATCAGCCAGGCACTCACCGCGGCGACGAAAACGGCTGCGGTGAGGAACGCTCCGGCCACGGCGTGCAGGAAGGCCCAGATCGCCGTGTTGTTGGTCAGCAGCGCGCCGAAGTCGACCAGTTCGGCGCGTCCGGTCTCCGGATTGTATTTGGCGCCAACGGGATGCTGCATGAACGAGTTCGCCGCGATGATGAAGTAGGCCGAGGCGTTGACCGCGAATGCGACGATCCAGATGCATGCCAGGTGGACGAGACGCGGTAGGCGGGTCCAGCCGAAGATCCACAGGCCGATGAACGTCGATTCGAAGAAGAACGCGATCAGTCCCTCGAACGCCAGGGGCGCGCCGAAGATATCGCCGACGAAGCGCGAGTATTCACTCCAGTTCATTCCGAACTGGAATTCCTGCACGATGCCGGTTGCGACGCCGAGCGCGAAATTGATCAGGAACAGCTTGCCGAAGAACCGGGTCAGCCGGTACCACGCGGGATTGCCGGTGACGACCCACGCCGTCTGCATGGCGGCGATGAGCGGAGCCAGCCCGATGGTGAGGGGGACGAGTATGAAGTGGTAGACGGTGGTCGTTCCGAACTGCCACCGCGACACATCGAGTGCGTCCATGCGAACCTCTCCCGTGGCTGTTCCGTCAGCCTACGACAGAGCGTAGTAGAAATCAGTGTGCGTTAGCTCACCGGCGCTTCTGTCGAAGGTGCAGGCGCGGCGCCGCCGAGGCCCTTGGAGGCTTTCCGAATGGCGAATGCCGTGCCGATCTCGGCTGCGCCGAGGAAAATCAGGATGATGCCGGTGACCTGGGTGACGGCGACCAGCCCCTCCATGGGCCACGCGAACATGATGATGCCCGCGATCAGACCCAGCACGCCGATGAAGATTTCCCAAATGCGTCCCGGCAGGGTGGGGTCCGAGACCGCCGACATCAGCGTCGCGACGCCGCGGAAGATGAAGCCGATGCCGATCCAGATGGCCAGCAGCTCGATCGAGTTCGAGAAGTTGATGAAACAGAGGACGGCCAGCACCAGTGCCGCCGCGCCGCCGATGAACAACAGGACTCTGCCGCCGAGGGACGACTTCAGACTGAACGCCATGACGACTTGCGAGATGCCGGTGACGAGAAGATAAGCGCCGAAGAAAATGGCGGTGACGAAGATCGCTGCCGCGGGCCGCCACAGGACCAGGACCCCGAGAATCAGCACCAGGATTCCGGTGGCCAGTGCCGACTTCCAAAGGTGCGGCAGCATGCTTGGTCGAGCAGGACTTTCCATGCGCGAAGTTTCGCATAAAGGCAATACCGAGGCCTGGATATTCCCCGTTCCGTATGCAAATCGTGTCATTGGAGCACTACGGAATTCGTCGGCCGTTCGTGTTCCCCTGCCGCCTGCGTACGTCTCTATTACTGTTCCCCTACCGGCGCTTCTCGCTGGATCAACGAGGCAGAAAGTAGAGAAAACCGTGCTACGTGAGTGTCAAGACCGCCGAGGGAAACTTCTGCGTATCGCGGGTGTGTTTGCTGCGACTGGCGCACTGCTCCTCTCGGGGTGCGCGAGCGGTACCAACACCAGCGAAAGTGAGACCGGCAGCCCGACGGCCGCCGCCGATAAGGTCGAGGAGATCGCGAACACCGTTCCAGAGGCGATCAAAGAGTCCGGCAAGCTGATCGTCGGCGTCAACATTCCTTACGCGCCGAACGAATTCAAGGATCCCAGCGGCAAGATCGTCGGCTTCGACGTCGATCTGATGAATGCGATAGCCGGAACTCTGGGGCTGGAAGCCGAGTACCGCGAATCGGACTTTGCCAAGATCATTCCATCGATTCAGGGCGGCACATACAACGTCGGGATGTCGTCATTCACCGACACCAAAGAGCGCGAGGAATCGGTCGACTTCGTCACGTATTTCAGTGCGGGCATTCTCTGGGCGCAACGGCCCGGCTCGCCGATCGATCCGAACAACGCGTGCGGCAAGAAGGTTGCGGTGCAGGCCACCACGACCGAGGAGACCGAGGAGCTGCCGGCCAAGAGCAAGGCATGCGTCGACGCGGGCAAGCCGCCGATCGAGATCGTGTCGTTCGACGGGCAGGATGCCGCAACCAACGCCGTGGTGCTCGGTCAGGTGGACGCCATGTCGGCCGACTCGCCCGTGACGTCGTACGCGATCAAGCAGAGCAACGGCAAGCTGGAGGCCGCAGGCGAGATCTTCGACTCCGCGCCCTACGGGTGGCCGGTTCAGAAGGGTTCGCCGCTGGCGCAGTCCCTGCAGAAGGCGCTCGAGCATCTGATCGAGTCGGGTAAGTACGAGGAGATCGCCAAGAACTGGGGCGTCGAGAACGGGATGATCGACAAGCCAGTTATCAACGGCGCCATCAACTAGAGGTCCCAAATGACTGATGTCGACACGTCGCCACCCAGTGCTCCGGCCGCAATCGATGCTATACCTCTGCGTCATCCGTGGCGGTGGGTGGCGGCGGTCGTCATCATCATTCTCGTCGCGCTGTTTCTCTATGGCGCGGCCACGAATCCGGCATACCGCTGGAGTGTCTACATGCAGTACCTGTTCAACGAGCGGGTGTTGTCCGTCGGTGTACTCAACACGCTGCAATTGACCCTCTACTCGATGGTGCTGGCGATCGTGCTGGGCGTCGTGCTGGCGGTGATGCGACTTTCTGCGAACCCCATCTTCCAGGCGGTGTCGTGGGTGTACCTGTGGATTTTCCGCGGCACGCCGATCTACGTTCAGCTCGTCTTCTGGGGCCTGATCCCGACGATCTACCAGAACATCCGGCTCGGGGTGCCCTTCGGGCCGGCGTTCTTCGAGCTCAATCTGCAGGTGCTGTCGATCCCGTTCCTGCTGGCGATCCTCGGTCTGGCACTCAACGAGGCGGCCTACATGGCCGAGATCATCCGCGCCGGAATCAGTTCCGTGCCAGAGGGACAGATGGAAGCGTCGACCGCGTTGGGCATGTCGTGGGGGATGGCGATGTGGCGCACGGTGTTGCCGCAAGCGATGCGCGTGATCATTCCGCCGACCGGCAACGAGGTGATCAGCATGCTCAAGACGACGTCGCTGGTGACCGCCGTGCCGTTCACGCTCGACCTGTACGGCATCACGTCCCGTGAAATCGCCGCGCGGACCTTCGAGCCCGTGCCGCTGCTGCTCGTCGCGGCGACCTGGTATCTGGTGATCACGAGCATCCTGATGGTCGGGCAGTACTACCTGGAGAGACACTTCGCCCGCGGCGCGTCCCGCAAGTTGACGACCAA
Source organism: Mycobacterium sp. 29Ha (assembly GCF_032883055.1). Classification (NCBI taxonomy): domain Bacteria; kingdom Bacillati; phylum Actinomycetota; class Actinomycetes; order Mycobacteriales; family Mycobacteriaceae; genus Mycobacterium; species Mycobacterium sp. 29Ha. The sequence goes on along the minus strand of NZ_JAMQTI010000025.1, from coordinate 85,834 downwards.
ACAGCTCGAGGCGCTTGCCAAAGCACAGGGACTGGCGGGAGAGGCGCATCCATGACCCCGATGGTCAAGGCCGAATCGGTCTGCAAAAGCTTTGGCGCGCTGGAAGTTCTGAAGGGCATCACTCTCGAGATCGGCAAGAGCGAGGTGCTGGTCATGGTCGGCCCGTCCGGCTCCGGCAAGTCGACGTTCCTTCGGTGCATCAACCATCTCGAGCAGGTCAATGCCGGCCGGCTCTATGTCGACGGTGAGTTGATCGGCTACCGCGACAAAGGCTCGAAGCTGTACGAGATGTCGCCCCGTGACGCCGCAAAGCAGCGCCGCGAAATCGGAATGGTGTTCCAGCACTTCAACCTGTTCCCGCATCGCACCGCGCTGGAGAACGTCATCGAGGCACCCATCCACGTCAAGCGCCTCAAGAAGGCCGAGGCGCTGGCGCGGGGCAAGGATCTGCTCAGACAGGTTGGGCTGTCGGAGAAAGCCGACGCCTATCCGGCTCAACTCTCCGGAGGACAGCAGCAGCGGGTCGCGATTGCCCGTGCCCTGGCGATGAGCCCCAAGCTGATGTTGTTCGACGAGCCCACCTCGGCACTGGACCCCGAGCTGGTCGGTGAGGTTCTCGAGGTAATGAAAAAGCTTGCCGCCGAGGGGATGACGATGGTGGTGGTGACCCATGAGATGGGCTTCGCCCGCGAGGTCGCCAATCATCTGGTGTTCATGGACGGCGGTGTGGTGGTCGAAAGCGGGCCGCCTCGTGAGGTGCTGAGCAATCCCCAACACGAACGGACGAAGGCGTTCCTGTCAAAGGTGCTGTAATGCCGGCGGCGAGCCAACCGGATCCGGCCACGCCGCTATGGCGGGCAGCCCAGGTTTTCCGTCTGCTCAGTTGTATTTACGCACTGGGCTTTCAAATCGCGGTCAACGGCGAACTGGACCGTCCGGCGATCGGCTGGACGCTGTTCGCGGTGCTGCTCGCATGGAGTGCGATGTGCGCGTTTGCATATCTGCGTGGCTTCGGCAGGCGCGCGTCCTGGGTGGTGGCCGAGATCGTCGTCGTCGTCGCGCTGATACTGTCCACCGAGTTCGTCGCCTCCGAGCAGTGGGCGTTCGCCAACCAGTCGTGGCCGACCACGCTGTGGGCGACCAATGCCACGATCTCTGCGGCCATCCTGTCCGGACCGATCGCCGGAATGCTGGCCGGGGTCGCGGTGATGATCGCCAGCACCATCGTTAAGGGCTTCATCAATTACGACCTGGGTCGCAACGCGACAATCGTGATCGAGCTCGCGGTCGGACTCGCGGTCGGCATGGCGGCACAGACGGCACGGCGTGCGCACGCCGAACTCGAACAGGCCGCGCGGCTGGCCGCCTCGCACCAAGAACGGGAGAGGTTGTCGCGCCAGGTGCACGACGGCGCCATCCAGGTGCTGGCGCTGGTATCCCGTCGCGGCCGCGAAATCGGCGGAGCCACAGCCGAATTAGCTGAGCTGGCGGGCGAGCAGGAGCGCGCCCTGCGCCGACTCGTCAGCTCGGCCGACACCGAGACGCCGGCCGGGGAGATGACCGACGTCGGCGCACTGTTGCGTAAACGGGCCTCGGACGTGGTGTCGGTGAGTGTGCCCGCCGAACCAGTGCTGCTGGATACGGCCACGGCGGGCGAGCTGTACGGCGCCGCCGCGAACGCGTTGGACAACGTGACTGCACACGCCGGCCCAGACGCCCGCGCCTACGTCCTGCTCGAGGACCTCGGCGACTCGGTGACGGTCAGCATCCGCGACGACGGCGTCGGAATCACGAAGGGCAGGCTGGAGCAAGCGGTCGGGGAGGGCCGCGTCGGGGTGGCCAAATCGATTGTCGGACGGATGAATTGGTTGGGTGGAAGCGCGACGCTCACCACCTCGCCGGGATGTGGGACGGAATGGGAGCTGACAGTACCCCGACGGTGATGGTGGTCGACGACCATCCGATCTGGCGGGACGCGGTGGCCCGGGATCTCGCCGAGGACGGATTCACCGTCGTCGCCACCGCGGACGGTGTGGCGGCGGCGCGTCGCCGGGCCGCCGTCGTGCTCCCGGATGTCGTCGTGATGGACATGCGACTATCCGACGGCGACGGCGCGCAGGCGACCGCGGAGGTGCTTGCGGTCTCGCCGTCTTCGCGAATCCTGGTGCTCTCGGCGTCCGACGAGCGGGAAGACGTGCTGGAAGCGGTAAAGGCCGGTGCGACAGGCTATCTCGTGAAGAGTGCCTCGAAGCAGGAACTCGGTGATGCGGTGCGCGCCACCGCGGAGGGCCGGGCCGTCTTCACTCCGGGACTGGCGGGTTTGGTCCTCGGCGAGTACCGGCGAATCGCGGCGAGCCCAGAAGCAGGGCCAGCCACCCCGAGCCTCACCGAACGGGAGACCGAGATCTTGCGGCACGTCGCGAAGGGACTGACCGCGAAGCAGATCGCCACCCGACTCTCGTTGAGCCACCGGACTGTCGAGAACCACGTCCAGGCCACGTTCCGCAAGCTCCAGGTCGCGAATCGGGTCGAATTGGCCCGGTACGCGATCGAACACGGCCTGGACGAGTAGTCCTACTCATCCGAAAGCGGTGATCCGGCTGCCACGATGTCAGCCATGACCGAACAACGCGCCCTCATCGCCCGGGTCTCCGCCGATTTCTCGGCGATATCGCAGTACATGGCGAGGGTATCGGCAGACCTCAGCGCACTGGACCGCCTGCTGTCCGAACAGCCGCCCTATCCGGTGCCGTACGCGCCGCAGTACCAGTACCAGTACCCGCCCCAAGTCCAGCCGCCTGCTACGCCACCGGCGTACCCGGCACCGGCGTACCCGGCGTACCCGGCGCCACCGGTGGCGCAGAAGGCGCCGCGCGACCAGGGGTGGATAGGCAAGCTGCTCGCCGTCGCGGGTGTTGCCGTCACGCTGATCGGCGTCGTGCTGCTGGTCGTGCTCGCCGCACAGGCAGGCATTTTGCGTCCCGAGATCCGGGTCGCCGGCGGTGCGTTGTTGGCGGGCGCGCTGGTCGGGGTGGGCGTCTGGCTGTACCGGCGGCCCGGTGGCCGGGTCGGGGCCATCGCCCTGGCCGCGACCGGTGTCGCCGCGGCCTACATCGACGTCATCGCGGTGACGACGATCTACGGCTGGGTGTCGGCGCCCGTCGGTCTCGTCACCGCCGCGATCATCGGCGGCGGCGGGCTGACCTTGGCCCGGCGGTGGGACTCACAGCAGCTCGGTGTGCTGGTATTGGTCCCGCTGATCGTGCTGGCTCCCGTGGTGACAGACGGAGTCACGCTGCTGCTCGTGGGCTTCATGCTTGCCCTCGCCGCCGCGTCGCTACCGGTGCAGCTGGGCAAGGATTGGATCTGGCTGCACTGTGCGCGGATCGCCGCCAGTACGTTTCCGCTGCTCCTCGCCCTGCTAGGGCTGTACTTCGACGATCGGAGCGACCTGTGGCTGGTGGGGGCGTGCACCATCGCAGCGGGGCTGGCGGTGGTCGCCGCGCTGATCCTGTTGCCCCGGACCACCAATCGTGTGTTGATGGCGTTGGTGACCGGCGCCGGTGTGCTGCCCGCGCTGTGTGTGGCGCTGGTTGCCGACCGGGTGGTCGCCGCTCTGATGGCGGCCGTCGTGGCGGCGACGTTTCTGGCGATCGTGCTCATCGGCAACCGCGTGGCCGGCGTCGACGGCGCGGTGCGGCCGATCTGGGCGGCGCTGTCGGCGATCTCGGCGACGATCGCGGTGCTGGTCGCGTTCGACGGTTACGTCACAGGTCCGGTCCTGTTGGCCATGGCGATCGTGGTGGCCGTCGCCGCGCGTCGTGAGGCGACTGCACGGTGGGTCGCGCTTGGCCTGGCCGGAGTGGGCGCCGCGTTCTATCTCAGCTATGCACCGCCGAGCTCGCTGATCTACGCCACCGAAACCGATACCGCGACAGCGGTGTCCACGCTGATCGCCAGCCTGCTGTTGATCGCTTTCGCCGTGGTGATCGTGTGGACGCTCGACGGTCCCGATTCGGCTATGTGGGCGGGGGCGGCAGTGGTCGCCGCGTATGCGATGACCACCTTCACCGTCACCGCGGGTGTTCTGATCGGCGGCGAAGAGCGCGGTTTCTTCGCTGGGCACATGGCCGCGACGATCTGCTGGATCGTGATGGCGGCCGCCCTGCTCATTTACGCCGCACGGTTGCCGCGAGCCACTCGATCGTTGCCGATCGGCGGGGGATTGGCGCTGGTCGGGGCGGCGATGGCCAAGCTCTTCCTGTTCGACCTCGGCACGCTGGACGGCATCTTCCGGGTTGCGGTGTTCATCGTCGTCGGCCTGATACTGCTGGGAATGGGCGCCGGCTACGCTCGCCTGCTCGACAAGCAGGACCAGCAACAGGACAACACGTTGTGAGCGTAGTCACAGCGTAATTTGGAGTCATTCCAGATTGGCGGACGTTGATGAGAACATGGGCACACAACGACGCACTGACACAGACGTACACGGATTCCAGGCATCGGCGGAGCTGAGCAAGAACCTCCAGCGGGTCCTGGTCGACCTGATCGAGCTGCACCTGCAGGGCAAGCAGGCACATTGGAACGTCGTCGGTACCAACTTTCGCGACCTCCACCTGCAGCTCGACGAGGTCGTTGACTTCGCGCGCGAAGCCAGCGACACCGTCGCTGAGCGGATGCGGGCGCTATGGGCGGTGCCGGACGGACGGTCGGATACCGTCACCGTAAGCACCACGCTGCCGCAGTTCCCGCCGTACGAACACAGCACCGACGAGGTCGTCGACCTGATCACCGATCGCATCTACGCGGCAGTCGACACCCTGCGCAATGTGCATGACGCGGTGGATGCCGAAGATCCCAGCACCGCCGATATCCTGCACCAGCTCATCGATGGTTTGGAGAAGCTGGCATGGCTCATCAAGTCGGAGAACCGGAAGGTCTAGGACCCACGCGCGCCCCGCGCTCAGCCTAAGAACGCCCCGCGGCCGCACCCTGTTCTACCGCGCCTCGGACGGCATCGTCGTCGCGACGCGCGACCAGGTACCAGGTGTGCATGACGCCCTTGCCCTTGACGTCAACGCCACCGCGCTCTTCGAGTACGAATGCGTGGTTCAGGCGTTCGTACACGTCCTGCGGCACCTGGATCCGGCCCTCGACATCCGTGGTTTCCATGCGCGACGCGACGTTCACGGCGTCACCCCAGACGTCGTAGAAGAACTTGCGCGCGCCGACGACACCCGCCACCACCGGCCCGGCCCCCAGGCCGATTCGTAGCGGCACCGCGTGTCCGTTCGGGTCTTTGAGATCGGCGACGGCCTCGGCCATGTCCAATGCCAGGCATGCCAATGCCTCCATGTGGTCGGGCCGCGGCTCGGGCACTCCGCTGACCACCATGTACGAGTCGCCGCTGGTCTTGACCTTCTCCAGACCGTGCTTGTCGACCAGGAGGTCGAGGTCGGTGTAGAGCCGGTCCAGAAACCGCACGAGGTCGCTCGGCGTGGTGTCGCTTGCACGTTTGGTGTAGTCGGCGATGTCGGCGAACAGGATCGAGGCGTCGTCGTACTTGTCGGCGATGATGTTTCGCGACGGATCCTTGAGCCGCTCGGCGATGGACGCCGGCAAGATGTTGGTCAGCAGTTGCTCGGATCGCTCGTACTCCGCCTCCATGGCCACTCGGGTGCGGCGGATCTCGCGCAGTGCGAACCAGATGGTCGCGATGACGAGGATCCACGCCGTGATCACCGTCAGCGTGAACGAGACCTTGAACGCCCACGGAGGTTGGGTGCCGGTGTCGTTGGGCACGAAGAATTCGAGCAGGACCACCGTCGCGGCGCCGATAGCGGCCAGTATGGAGGCCAGGACAATATGGTCGGGCCCGAGAATCACCAGCACGATGGCCGCGGCCACGACGAAATAGAACTGCAGCCCCGAACCCGTGCCCAGATAGACGCACAGCACCGTGATGGTGAGGTACGAGATCACGAAAAACACCACGGGAGCTACGAGTTCGCCCATGCCGCACATGCGCGGGATCATCACGAAGACGGCCGCGCTGCCCAGGTTGATGGCGGTGACCCACCAGTCCTGACCGATGAAGAGCCCCTGGATGCCGAAGAACGCGGAGATCGCCGCACTGATCATCGCGGTCACGTCAAGCACGCGCCGGTGCCGGGCTGCGCGCTCGGAGAGGAGGCGGGTGCGCCCGGGTCCGCGGCGCTCCACGGCCACGTCGGGCACGCACACTGGCCGGCCTCTCATCGCCACCACCCGAGCCTAGCTTCGAAGTGGCAGCTACCTGCGGTTTTCGCGTGTGCGAGAGAGAGGTTTCGGCGAGTTCGTTTTGTGGACTCTTGTTTTTGCTTCTCGGATGCGTCGCGCCATTGCGTTCGAGTCATTTCGTTTGCTTGAGCACAGACTTGTTGCCGGAAGTGGCCCGCGGGCGCGTCACAGGACCGGGCTGCGAGGTGTCCACGAGATCCGTTGCCGACTCCGCGGCTCGGCACTGCTTGGGTCTCGAACTCGAGCCGTTTACTGCGACCGGAATGCACACCTATAAGCCGACTTATCGGAACTCTGCGTGCCGGAAAGGCGGTTAGGCTTCATTTAGTTGGTCGCCTATGTTGCCAACACCTATCAAGATCGTGGTTCGCGAACCCGGTATCGAAACCTGCGCTTTGGAGGGTTTCGAAATATGTTGTAGAACAGGACATTTCGATCAAGTGGCATTGTAATGCCAGGTGGGATGACAAACCATTTAAATGGACCAAATTATTTGCTAAATCTGCATCGGATTGCATAGTTGAGAAGTGGCGCAACTGGACAGAAGGTCCGCCTGTCGGCGTGTATCCACTACGGCTCAATAGAGTTTCAACTCATCTGTCAATATTCCCCACGGGATTCGAAGCGATGCGATAAATTCATCCGCACGTCCCGTGAAGTGCTCGATGTGGGACAGGACGAGGAGTGGTCATGAGGCCCGTCGGGGACCGCAGGCTGGTGCGATGTGACGCCGCCCCGGAGGTTGCCGTGGACTCTATGGCCTTCCGGAATCGGCACGTCAACAATTTGCTCCTGCTAAGGAACGTGGACGTCGCCAAAGACTTTCGGGCGCCAGGAATCAGCATGCTGCGCGTGATGGTTCTGCCCAGCTGGGACGGCTTGGCCGACGGCGGTGGCTACGGGGGAAGCCGCAACGTGTCGCTCGTCTCAGATCCCTTCATCGCAGCATAGAACGAGGGGTACCTGCTGCGGATCACGTAAGTGGTCCGCAGCAGGTCTGCGCAAATATGGTGACTGGCCTGCCATCCCGAGCGGTTGGGGTGTTTCTGGTGCCCTCGGTGAGACTCGAACTCACACTGGACGGGTTTTGAATCCGTTTCCTCTGCCAATTGGGATACGAGGGCGTTCGCGCGTCGGCAACGCAGCGGCCTTCCACCATAGAGGATGCCCCCGAGGTCGCTGATCGCGGCCGCTACCGCCACAATGTCTTCCATGGCAGTTCCTCCTGAGTCACCGGCCGGCAACGAGAAACCACGACGCGTTCTCGTCGCCGAAGACGAAGCGCTCATCCGGATGGACCTAGCCGAGATGCTGCGCGAAGAGGGTTACGAAATCGTCGGCGAGGCCGGCGACGGGCAGGAGGCCGTCGACCTGGCCGAGAGCCTGAAGCCCGACCTGGTGATCATGGACGTGAAGATGCCTCGTCGCGACGGTATCGATGCCGCATCGGAGATCGCGGGAAAGCGGATCGCTCCGATCGTCATTCTCACCGCGTTCAGTCAGCGCGAGCTCGTCGAGCGGGCCCGCGACGCCGGCGCCATGGCATATCTGGTCAAGCCCTTCAACATCAACGACCTCATTCCGGCCATCGAGGTGGCGGTGAGTCGGTTCAGTGAAATCGCCGCACTGGAGCGTGAAGTCGCCGAGCTGTCGGATCGGTTGGAGACCCGAAAACTGGTCGAGCGCGCGAAGGGTTTGCTGCAAGCCAACCAGGGGATGACCGAGCCTGAGGCGTTCAAGTGGATTCAGCGCGCGGCGATGGATCGCCGTACCACCATGAAGCGCGTAGCTGAGGTCGTACTGGAGACCCTCGACACGCCCACCGACGCGTCCCCGTCGACCTAGCGATTACCCCGGCCAACCGTTAATTGTTCGTTTCCGACGCCGCGGTTTGGCCCGATTGCCCACCAGATCGACACGGTCCCTTCGTCAACATCACGCACTGCCGCCATGTGTTGGCTATGGTCGTCCCGAAGCATCGCCGCCCCCGCCGACCTGGGCAGGGCCGATGATGCCGACGAAAACATTAACCCGGAGGTGAAGCGTGCGCGGTCGCGTGGCACGGAAAGCATGTGCTATCGGTAGCGCAAGTTTGGTTGTGCTCGGCATAGCCGGCTGCCAACAACAATCCGAGCCGAGCGAGGACGGCGCGGCACCCAGTGACCTGAAGATCGTCGAACAGGTCCAGATCGACGAAAACGGCACTGAGGTCAAGCCACCCGAAGGTGTGACGCCGCTTGATCCCGCCGGTGACGGCAACGCACAGTGCCCGCCCGTGTCCCTGGCCATGGCGGGCGCGCTGAACGGGCCGGATGCCGCGCTGGGCATCAACATCAGGAACGGCATCCAGCTCGCCGTCGACCAGCACAACGCCGCCAACAAGGGCTGCCAGGTGCAGTTGAAGACATTCGACACCGAAGGCGATCCGCAGAAGGCCACCCAGGTCGCACCGCAGATCATCAACGACGCCTTCACCATCGGCCTGATCGGACCGGCCTTCTCCGGCGAGACCAACGCCACCGGCGACGTGTTCAACCAGGCCGGCCTGGTTGCCGCCACGGCGTCGGCCACCAACGTCACGCTCTCGGAGAAGGGATGGAAGACCTTCTTCCGCGGCCTGGCCAACGATGGCGTGCAGGGGCCGTCGGTCGCCAACTATTTGAAGAACACACTGGGCCACAAGAAGGTGTGCGTGGTCGACGACAGCACTGACTACGGTCTGGGCCTGGCCCAGGCGGTCCGGGAAACGTTGGGCCCGATTGCCGATTCGGCGTGCAACATCTCGGTGAAGAAGGGCGACAAGGACTTCTCCGCCGCGGTGACTCAGGTGAAGGGCGCCAGCCCAGACTCGGTGTTCTTCGCCGGGTACTACGCCGAGGCGGCTCCGTTCGTCCAGCAGCTCAAGGACGGCGGCTTCGAGGGCACCTTCGTCAGCGCCGACGGCACCAAGGATCCCGAGTTCGTCAAGCAGGCGGGTGAGGCGTCCAAGGATGCGGTTTTGGCCTGCCCCTGCGGCCCCGCCACCGGCACCTTCGCGGAGGATTACAAGAAGGCCTTCAACCAGGAGCCGGGGACCTACAGCGTCGAGGGTTACGATCTGGGCGCGATCCTGCTGAAGGGCATCGACTCCGGCAAGATCACGCGGCCAGACCTGCTGGAGTTCGTGCGTACGTACGACGGCCAGGGCGTCGGTCGCAAGTACCAGTGGACCCCGACGGGCGAGCTGACCACGACATTGATCTGGATCTACAAAGTTCAGTAGGAAGCTGCTCGAGACGCGTCCGAGACCAAAGGGCTCGGGCGCGTTCTCGTTCGCACAGTGAATTTGCAAGGAGCCGCCGCCGGTGATTTCCCAGTGCGTGGACCACGGAGCCCAGTACGCCTGTCTGGCCGCGAACATCAACTTCAACCTCGACGGCCTGCGAAATGGCTTCTGGCAGTTGACGATCGACGGCCTGTCCTGGGGCGCGATCTACGCGCTGGTGGCTGTCGGCTACACGCTGGTGTTCGGAGTGCTCCGTCTGATCAACTTCGCGCATTCCGAGATCTTCATGCTCGGCATGTTCGGCGCCTATTTCTGCCTCGACATCATCCTGGGTTTCACCCCGAGCGGTAACGACTACGAGAAAGGCGTAGCGCTCACGGTGCTGTACCTCGGCGTCGCAATGCTTTTCGCGATGCTGGTGTCGGGCTCGGCGGCGGTCGGCCTGGAGTTCATCGCGTACCGGCCGCTGCGAAAACGTGGGGCGCGATCCTTGACGTTTTTGATCACGGCGATCGGTATGTCGTTCGTGCTGCAGGAGTTCGTGCACTTCGTGCTGCCCAAGCTGCTCCCGGGTTACGGCGGTAGCAACGCTCAGCAGCCGATCATCTTGATGCAGCCCAAGACGCAGTTCACCATCTTCGGTGCGACGGTCTCCAACGTCACGTTGGTGATCGTCGCCTCCGCGCTGATCTTCGCCCTGCTGACCGATATGGCGATCAATCGAACGAAGTTCGGCCGGGGCATCCGCGCCGTCGCCCAGGACCCCACCACGGCGACCCTGATGGGCGTCTCCCGCGAACGCATCATCATGACGACGTTCCTGCTCGGTGGTCTGCTCGCCGGTGCGGCCGCGCTGCTGTACACGCTGAAGGTGCCGCAGGGGATCATCTACTCCGGCGGATTCCTGCTCGGCATCAAGGCATTCTCCGCCGCCGTCCTCGGCGGTATCGGCAACCTGCGCGGCGCGCTATTGGGTGGACTGCTGCTCGGGATCATGGAGAACTACGGGCAGGCGGTGTTCGGTACCCAGTGGCGCGACGTGGTGGCGTTCGTCCTGCTCGTTCTGGTGCTGCTGATTCGGCCGACCGGAATACTCGGTGAAAGCCTTGGGAAGGCACGAGCATGAGCGCCAACGAGAAACCGAAGCCGGGATCATCCTGGTCCGACAGGTTGCTGGCGCCCGGCGACGGGCTGCGTCAGTGGTGGGATCGGCTGTCCCGCGTACAGAAGTGGGGTTTCGGCGTCATCGGCTTCGGACTGCTGGCGTTGCTGCCGCTGTTCCCGCCGCCGTTCCTGAACACGCCGAACATCAGCTTCGGCGGCACGATGGCGCAGTTCGCGATGGTGGCAATCATCGCGATCGGCCTCAACGTCGTGGTGGGCCAAACCGGTCTGCTCGACCTCGGATACGTCGGCTTCTACGCTGTCGGCGCCTACACCGTCGCGCTGCTGACCAGTCCGAACAGCCCATGGAACCGCACCGGCCCGGACGGATGGTTCGACGAGAGTTGGGCGTGGCTCGCGTGTGTGCCGTTGGCGATGGCCATCACCGCGTTGAGCGGACTGATCCTCGGCTCGCCGACGCTGCGGCTCCGCGGCGACTACCTGGCCATCGTCACGCTCGGGTTCGGCGAGATCATCCGGCTGCTCGCCGACAACCTCGCCGACGTCACCAACGGGCCCCGCGGTCTCAACGAGGTCGCCTATCCGCGGGTGGGCCAAACCGAGCAGTTGCCCGACGGAGTCTTCTCCAGCGGAAACTCGATGGGCGACGCGAATTACGGCACCTGGTGGTTCTGGCTGGGCATCGTGATGATCGTCATCATTCTTCTGCTCGTGGGCAACCTGGAGCGCAGCCGAGTCGGACGGGCCTGGGTGGCCATCCGCGAAGACGAAGACGCCGCGGAAGTCATGGGTGTCAACACGTTCAAGTTCAAATTGTGGGCGTTCGTGATCGGCGCAGCCATCGGCGGGCTGTCCGGAGCGCTCTACGCCGGCCAAGTGCAGTACGTTGCACCGCCGACGTTCAACATCATCAACTCGATGCTGTTTCTGTGTGCGGTGGTGCTCGGCGGGCAGGGCAACAAACTCGGCGTGGTGTTCGGCGCGTTCATCATCGTCTATCTGCCGAACCGCCTACTGGGCGTGGAATTCCTCGGGATCAATCTCGGTGACCTCAAATACCTGTTCTTCGGGATGGCGCTCGTCGCGCTGATGATCTTCCGGCCCCAGGGTCTGTTCCCGGCGCGTCAGCAACTACTCGCCTACGGCAAGGCCGCGCGCGATTTCCTGCGGTCGCCCGAGAAAGAGTCGGCGAAATGAGTATCGAGGAACTGGCAGGCGTCCACCGTGAGATCGAGGCGGCCGAGGGCGAAACACTGCTGCAGACAGAGGATTTGACGGTCAAGTTCGGCGGTCTGACCGCGCTGGATTCGGTTACCTTCGATATTCGGCGCGGTGAGATCCTCGGAATGATCGGTCCGAACGGCGCGGGCAAGACAACGTGCTTCAACGCCATCACCGGGGTGTACCGGCCTACGTCCGGCACGGTGACGTTCGACGGCGCCCCGTTGGGCCGCATCAAACGCCACCAGATCACCCGTCGCGGTATCGCCCGTACGTTCCAGAACATCCGACTGTGGGGCGAGATGACCGCGCTGGAGAACGTCATGGTCGGCACGGACGCACGACACTTCACGTCGGTGCCGGGTGCGCTCGTGCGTACTCCGCGCCATCGCCGGGAGGAGCACTCGGCGATCGAGCGTTCGGCGGCCCTGCTGCATTTCGTCGGGATAGCTCATCGCGGCGAGGAGAAGGCGAAGAACCTGCCCTACGGCGATCAACGACGGTTGGAGATCGCCCGCGCGCTGGCCACCGAACCGAAGCTGCTGTGCCTCGACGAGCCTGCCGCGGGATTCAATCCCCGCGAGAAGGCCGCGCTGATCGAGCTGATTCAGAAGATCCGAGACGACGGCTACACCGTACTGCTCATCGAGCACGACATGCGGCTGGTCATGGGGGTGACCGACCGCATCGTCGTACTGGAGTTCGGCCGCAAGATCGCCGACGGCCTGCCGGCCGAGATCCGCGAGGACCCCAAGGTCATCGCGGCGTATTTGGGAGTGCCAGATGACGACATCGAATGACGACAGGCCGATCTTGCTCGAGGTGCGCGACCTGGTCGTGCAATATGGCCGGATCCGTGCGCTGCACGGCATTTCGCTGCAGGTCCGGGAGGGCGAATTGGTGACCCTGCTCGGCTCCAACGGAGCGGGCAAGACGACGACGATGCGCGCGATCTCCGGCCTGCTGCCGTTGACGTCGGGGTCGGTGTGGTTCGAAGGTGCCGACATCTCCAAGGTCAAAGCCCATCACCGGGCAGTTCGAGGTTTGGTGCAGGCACCGGAGGGCCGCGGAGTGTTTCCGGGTATGACGGTGATCGAGAACCTTGAAATGGGTTGCTACGGGAGAAAGTTCGCGTCCAAGGCCGAGCATCGGGAACGGCTTGACTGGATTTTGGAGACGTTCCCTCGGCTGGCGGAACGGCGAAGCCAGGTCGGCGGAACACTCTCGGGTGGCGAACAGCAGATGCTCGCGATCGGCCGTGCGCTGATGGCCCGGCCGCGAGTGCTGCTACTCGACGAGCCGTCTATGGGCTTGGCGCCGATGGTGATATCGCAGATCTTCAAGATCATCGCCGAAATCAACGCCAGCGGTACCACGGTGCTGCTGGTGGAGCAGAACGCCCAGCAGGCGCTGAGCCGATCCGACCGCGCCTACATTTTGGAGACCGGCGAGGTGACCCGCAGCGGTGTGGCACGGGAACTGTTGGCGGACGACAGCATTCGCGCCGCCTACCTCGGCGTCGCCTAGCTCGGTTCCCGCGAGCGACCGTGTCTGTACACCGACACGCCGCCGAGGGTGTGCACTTTGCGGTCGCTCGCGCTCAACGCGTGGTGCGCACCTGTAGGGCATCGAGGACGTCGGCCTGCGAAGTCGGCACCTCGATGCGCATTACCAGTTCGTCGCGGGTCAGGTCGAAATCGAACGTGAAGAACGAGCAGCATTCACTCTCACGCTGCGCCAGATCGCGCGCGGCGGACTCGACATCGGCGGGCAGGCAGAGATCCAGGCGTGTCAGGTGCACTCGCTTCGATCGCAGTACCAACCTGAACAGGTCGTCGAATTCGGCGACTCGCAAGGGGCGTTCGGACGTCGGCAGTGTGCACGCATCCGGCGCCCAGTCGTCCGTTTCGCTCATCGCCCGAATCTAGCGCGCGACGACCACTGACGAGCCGTGCCCGAACAATCCCTGGTTGGCGGTGACACCGACCTTGGCGCCTTCGACCTGACGGCCGGTGGCCTGTCCCTTGAGCTGCCAGGTGAGCTCGCAGACCTGCGCGATCGCCTGTGCCGGAATGGCCTCGCCGAAGCAGGCCAGTCCACCCGAAGCGTTGACCGGGATCTTGCCGCCGATGGTCGTCGCGCCGCTGCGCAGCAGCTTCTCGGCCTCGCCCTTGGGGCACAGGCCCAGATGCTCGTACCAGTCCAATTCCAGTGCGGTGGACAGGTCGTACACCTCGGCAAGACTGAGGTCTTCGGGCCCGATGCCTGCCTCGGCATAAGCGGCGTCGAGAATCTGATCCTTGAACACCCGATCGGGCGCGGGCACCGCCGCGGTGGAATCCGTTGCGATGTCCGGCAATTCCGGCAGGTGCTGCGGGTACTGCGGCGTTTGGAGGCTCACCGCACGCACCGAAGGCACACCCTCGAGCGATCCGAGATGCTTCTCGGCGAACGACTTGCTGGCCACTATCAACGCGGCCGCTCCGTCGGAAGTGGCGCAAATGTCAAGCAGGCGAAGCGGATCGGAGACCACCGGGCTGGCCAGCACGTCGTCGACCGAGCTTTCCTTGCGGTACCGCGCGTTCGGATTGTCCAGCCCGTGCTTGGCGTTCTTGACCTTCACCTGGGCGAAATCCTCGAGCGTCGCGCCGTAGAGGTCCATGCGACGGCGCGCCAGTAGCGCGAAGTACACGGTGTTAGTCGCACCGATCAAATGGAAACGCTGCCAGTCGGGGTCGTTCTTGCGTTCGCCGCCGACCGGGGCGAAGAAGCCCTTGGGGGTGGTGTCCGCACCGATCACCAGCGCGACGTCGCAGAAGCCTGCGAGGATCTGAGCCCGCGCGCTCTGCAACGCCTGCGAGCCGCTCGCGCACGCCGCGTAGCTGGAGGTGACGGGGACGCCGTTCCAGCCCAGCTTCTGCGCGAACGTCGCGCCTGCGACGAATCCCGGATATCCGTTGCGGATCGTGTCGGCACCTGCGACGAGCTGGATCTGGCGCCAATCCAGGCCGGCCTCCGCGAGCGCGGCCCGGGCCGCGACGACGCCGTACTCGGTGAAGTCACGGCCCCACTTGCCCCACGGGTGCATACCCGCACCCAGGATGTACACCGGTTCTGGACTCATGACGCGATCCTCCAGGCGTGTACGACGCGCTCGATGCCGTCGTCGTCGACAAACAGCGGCATGGTGGTCAGTTCCATCTCGATGCCGACCTTCAAGTCAGCCGCGAGTGTCCCCTCGACGACCTTGCCCAACACGATGATGCCCTCGTCGGCCAGCTGAACGGCGGCCACGGCGAACGGCTCGAACGGATCCGGCGACGGATACGGAGGCGGTGGGGCATAACGGTTTTCGGTGTAGCTCCACAGCGTCCCCCGTCGGGACAGCGGGACCTGGGCCAACTCGTCGCCGTTACAGGCCGGATTGGGGCAGTTGTTGGCACGCGGGGGGAACACGAACGTCCCGCACCGATGGCACTTGCTGCCGATCAGATACGCGGCGCCCGATTCGTCGGTGGCGAACCACCCGTCGACCGCGGGCTGAGTAGATGCTGACACGCGGTCAGCCTAACGAACCGGGCCCTGGAACTGAAACGTGTTCCAGTTTGGCCCCGGGCCTGCAGCAGGATCTGCGTAATTGGGATCGGTAGCCGCGGCGACCATCTGTACTGAGTGCACCGGCGTCGCCAACGAGGCGCGCCCACGAGATTGGAGACCACCAATGGGATTCTTCGACAAGGCGAAGCAGGCCGCGCAGCAGGCCAGTCAGGCATTCGCGCAGCCGCAGGGTGACGGGCAGGTGCACGTCCGGGGCGCTGGACCCATCGATCCGGCCATCATGGGCGGCCCGTCGACCCGCTCGGTGTCGACCGACGACCCGATCTGGCAGCCCATCAACGGCATCTCGCTGCAGGACTACGCCGAGCTGGCTCGCGACGCGCAGGCCCGGGGCATCAACGACGAGGCCGGCATGATCACCCTCGCCCAGGAGCGCGGCTGGGATCCCGCGGACACGAAGGCCGCACTCGACGGCTGGGTGCAGCGGATGGGCCAGTCGATGGCCGTCGGCCAGCAGTTCCGCAAGTTCCTCGGCTACTGATCGGGGTCGGTCAACATGCCCAACCCGTTCAAGGACTGGGCGCGGATGTACGGCGCCAACAAGCAGTACCTGGAGTCGCAGGGCCGCCCGTCGTCGTTCTTCGGCCAGATCGGGGACATCCCCAACCGCATTCACGAGGCCGCCGATGCCACCGAGATCGGCATGAAGATGATGCGCCATTCGCAGTTGACGAACGGTGGCGGCGTGCCCGCCACCGTCACCGTCGAAGGCGTCTGGGAGGTCGGGTCCTACATGAACATGTCACCGGTCCTACGCATCCAGGGGCAGGTGGTGCGCGAGGACGGAACCGCGCCGTACGGCGCGGTCTTCGACGAGGTCGTCGCGCAGATGCATGTCGCGCGTGCGCAGCCGGGCATGACGCTTGCGGTGTTCGTCGACCCGCAGAATCCGACGGACATGGCGATCGACTGGATTCGCACCGGCCGGATTTAGTCCTCGGCGGCTACAGCGTGTCGGCGGCCGTGCATAGAGTAGGGCCGTGACCGCGAGCGCAACGACCGAGAAGGCCACCGAAAAGCCGACATTGATGCTGCTGGACGGCAATTCGTTGGCGTTCCGGGCGTTTTACGCGCTGCCCGCCGAGAACTTCAAGACCCAGGGCGGCCTGACCACCAACGCGGTGTATGGCTTCACCGCGATGCTGATCAACCTGCTGCGCGACGAGCAGCCCTCCCACATCGCTGCAGCGTTCGACGTGTCGCGGCAGACGTTCCGCCTGGAGAAGTACCCGGAGTACAAGGCGGGCCGGTCGGCCACCCCCGATGAGTTCCGCGGCCAGATCGACATCACCAAGGAGGTGCTCGGCGCGCTCGGCATCACGGTGCTGGCCGAGCCAGGCTTCGAGGCCGACGACGTGATCGCCACGCTGGCGACCCAGGCCGAAAACGAGGGCTACCGGGTGCTGGTGGTGACGGGTGACCGTGACTCGCTGCAGCTGGTCAGCGACGACGTGACGGTGCTGTACCCGCGCAAAGGCGTCAGCGAGCTGACTCGGTTCACCCCGGACGCCGTGCTGGAGAAGTATGGGCTCACCCCGCAGCAGTATCCCGACTTCGCGGCCCTGCGCGGCGACCCGAGCGACAACCTGCCCGGCATTCCGGGTGTGGGGGAGAAGACCGCCACGAAGTGGATCGCCGAATACGGGTCGCTGCAGACGCTGGTCGACCGGGTGGACACCGTCAAGGGCAAGGTCGGTGATGCGCTGCGGGCGAATCTGTCGTCCGTCGTGCTCAACCGTGAACTCACCGACCTGGTCAAGGACGTTCCGCTGGCCCAGACCCCCGACACGTTACGGATGCAGCCGTGGGATCGTGACCAGATCCACCGCCTGTTCGACGATCTCGAATTCCGGGTACTTCGCGACAGGCTGTTCGACACGCTGGCCTCTGCGGACCCCGAAGTCGATCAGGGCTTCGACGTACGCGGCGGCGCGCTCGAGTCCGGCGAGTTGGCGGCCTGGCTGGCCGAACACGGATCCGGCAAGCGGTTCGGGATGGCCGTTGTCGGTACGCATTTGGCATTCGACGCCGACGCCACCGCGTTGGCGATCGTCGCGGCCGACGGTGACGGTCGCTACCTCGATACGGCGACGTTGCAGTCCGACGACGAGGCCGCGCTCGCGTCGTGGCTGGCCGATCCGAGCCAGCCGAAGGCACTGCATGAGGCCAAGCTGGCGATGCACGACCTCGAGGGTCGCGGCTGGAAGCTCGCCGGCGTCACGTCCGACACCGCGCTCGCCGCCTATCTGGTGCGCCCGGGGCAACGCAGTTTCGCGCTCGACGACCTATCGCTGCGGTACCTGAAACGTGAGCTCCGTGCGGATAACCCTGAGCAGCAACAGCTTTCCCTGCTCGATGACACCGACGGCGTTGACGAGCAGGCCGTCCAGACGGTGATCCTGCGCGCGAGCGCGGTGATGGACCTCGCCGACGCCCTGGACGAGGAACTGGCGCGCATCGACTCGTCGGCGCTGCTGGGCAGCATGGAACTGCCGGTGCAGCGTGCGCTCGCCGAGATGGAGTCCGCGGGCATCGCCGTGGATCTGAAGCAACTTGCGGAACTGCAGAGCGAGTTCGCTGATCAGATTCGCGACGCCGCCGAAGCGGCGTACGCGGTGATCGGCAAACAGATCAATCTCGGCTCACCGAAACAGCTACAGGTCGTGCTGTTCGACGAGTTGGAGATGCCGAAGACCAAACGGACCAAGACCGGCTACACCACCGACGCGGATGCGCTGCAGAGTCTTTTTGACAAAACCGGGCATCCGTTCCTGCAGCATCTGCTGGCGCACCGCGACGCAACCCGACTCAAGGTCACCGTCGACGGGTTGCTCAATGCGGTCGCCTCGGATGGTCGCATCCACACGACGTTCAACCAGACGATCGCCGCCACGGGCAGGCTTTCGTCGACCGAGCCGAACCTGCAGAACATTCCGATCCGTACCGAAGCGGGCCGTCGAATCCGGGATGCCTTCGTCGTCGGCAAGGGTTACGCCGAGCTCATGACGGCCGATTACAGCCAGATCGAGATGCGCATCATGGCGCATCTTTCCAAGGACGAGGGTCTGATCGAGGCGTTCAACACCGGCGAGGACTTGCATTCGTTCGTCGCATCACGGGCGTTCGGCGTGCCCATCGACGAGGTCACCGCGGAGCTGCGGCGCCGGGTGA
The DNA here is from genome assembly GCF_032883055.1 of Mycobacterium sp. 29Ha. NCBI lineage: Bacteria > Bacillati > Actinomycetota > Actinomycetes > Mycobacteriales > Mycobacteriaceae > Mycobacterium > Mycobacterium sp. 29Ha. The sequence continues at coordinate 67,155 of NZ_JAMQTI010000025.1, read as the reverse complement.
AGGCGATGTCGTACGGGCTCGCCTACGGGCTGAGCGCATACGGCCTGGCCGCGCAGCTGAAGATCAGCACCGAGGAAGCCAAAGAGCAGATGGAGCAGTACTTCGACCGGTTCGGAGGCATCCGCGATTACCTGCGCGACGTTGTCGATCAGGCACGCAAGGACGGCTACACGTCGACGGTGTTCGGGCGTCGCCGCTACTTGCCGGAGCTGGACAGCAGCAACCGCAACGTGCGCGAGGCCGCCGAACGCGCCGCGCTCAACGCGCCGATCCAGGGCAGCGCCGCCGACATCATCAAGGTCGCGATGATCAACGTCGACACCGCCCTCAAGGACGCCGAGCTGAAGTCGCGCATGCTGCTACAGGTCCACGACGAGCTGCTGTTCGAGATAGCCGACGGTGAACGCGATGCGGTTGAGAAGCTGGTCCGCGAGCAGATGGGCAACGCCTACCCGCTCGACGTTCCGCTGGAGGTCTCCGTCGGCTACGGCCGAAGCTGGGACGCCGCGGCCCACTAGCGGGCGTCAGCCGCGGGCCGCTGCCACTGTCCTCGCACACCACGCAACTCGACGCTGCCGCGGGGCATCGTGCCCGATCCATCGACAAATCATCGCTATCCACGAAATGCAGCGAAAGTGCGAGGAGGCGTCAGCATTTCGTCGAAAGCGATGAGGTCCCTGCCTCGCGGCGGGGTGGCAAGCGGTTTAGCGCACCGGCGGAGCGTGAAACCCGGCGAGTCCCGCCAGGGCGGGCGTCTGCATCCGCGCGACGTGCACCGCGTTGGCCTCCTCGGTCTGCATCGCGTACACCCGCGCATCGCCGAATCCGCGGTCGATGCGGTCGCGCACAAACGCCAGTTCCACGACCTGGGCCGCGAAAGCCTTGACCGCTTTTCCGGCTGGCTTACCTCCGGAACGGCGTGCGTGGGCGATCGCCAACTTGCGGTTCTTGATCGAGTTCAGCCATGTCGCCTCGCTCGGCGTAACGAGCTGGGCGGCCACCATGCCCGGCAGTTTCTCGGCGACGACCCGCTGCTCCTTCTTGCGGCTGCGCACCCCCAGCACGATCGCGAACACGAAGACCGGCACCATCCAGAACACATAGACCGCCAGATAGGTCTCCGGTCCGATCACCGACGACCCGTTCCACAGACCGTGCATGATCACCGCCCCGGCGTACCCGAGCAGGATGTAGAACGACTTCGCGACAGGGTTGCGGTTATGCAGGGCGAACCACACCCCGAGCGCAAACATGGTGGTGAACAGCGAATGTGCGAACGGCCCCATGACCAGGCGGACCCCCGCCGTCAGCAGCGAGTCGCCCAGAGTCTCGCCGCCCGCGATGTACAGGATGTCCTCCAGCCAGGCGAAACCGGCGCCGACGAGGCCCGCGTACACCAGGCAGTCGGTCAGGGAATTGAGTTCATTGCGTCGTCGCCCCGTCATCATGAGCAGCAGAAATGCGCCTTTGGCCGCTTCTTCGATGACCGGTGCGCCAATCGCGATGGACACCCAGCTGCTGTCCTCGGACCCGCCCTGTGAGATCAGTGCGTCCAGGAAGAGACCGATGATCACCGACAGGATCACGGCGACCGACGCACCCCACAGAAACGCGAAAATCAACAGTCGGGGCGGTTCCGGTTCCCACCGATCGAGCCAGATGTAGGCGAAGACGACCACGCCGATCGCCACCCCGGACAGCACGAAGCCGATCGATGCGCCGACCGGGTTCAGCGCGGTCAGACCGATGACGATCAGCCCGGCGAGGATGCCGAGCAGGATGAGCACGCCCAACGGTGCTCCGACTTGCCGGATCTTCCGCTCGAACGGCGGTCGCGTCGGCCATGACTGCTGGGGCGCACCGGCATATGCCACGTAGGCAGGGTAATCAAGGATGAGATCGTTTGCGGGCTTCCTGGACCGGGTTTGTCCAGCATGTACCCAGTCGAGTAACCTCTACGGGTACCTGTCTGTGGTTTCGATTGGGCTCGGTCCGGCGTGCGTTCGGCTTGAGTTCCTGGATGGCGGGTAACACCCAATAGCAATCACTGTCCCAAGTCCCTACGACCAAACCTGTCCGGAGCAACCCACCACATGCCAAGTCCCTCCGTCACCTCGCCGCAAGTAGCCGTCAACGACATCGGCTCGGCCGAGGACTTTCTCGCCGCCATCGACAAAACCATCAAATACTTCAACGATGGCGACATCGTCGAGGGAACCATCGTCAAGGTTGACCGTGACGAAGTCCTGCTCGACATCGGTTACAAGACCGAAGGCGTCATCCCTTCCCGTGAGCTCTCCATCAAGCACGACGTCGACCCCAACGAGGTTGTTTCCGTCGGCGATGAGGTTGAAGCCCTGGTCCTCACCAAAGAGGACAAGGAAGGCCGCCTGATCCTGTCCAAGAAGCGCGCTCAGTACGAGCGCGCCTGGGGCACCATCGAAGAGCTCAAGGAAAAGGACGAGGCCGTCAAGGGCACCGTCATCGAGGTCGTCAAGGGCGGCCTCATCCTCGACATCGGCCTGCGCGGCTTCCTGCCCGCGTCGCTGGTCGAGATGCGTCGTGTCCGCGATCTGCAGCCGTACATCGGTAAGGAGATCGAGGCCAAGATCATCGAGCTCGACAAGAACCGCAACAACGTGGTGCTGAGCCGCCGCGCCTGGCTGGAGCAGACCCAGTCCGAGGTGCGCAGCGAGTTCCTCAACCAGCTGCAGAAGGGCGCCATTCGCAAGGGTGTCGTGTCCTCGATCGTCAACTTCGGCGCCTTCGTCGATCTCGGCGGCGTCGACGGCCTGGTGCACGTTTCCGAGCTGTCCTGGAAGCACATCGACCATCCGTCCGAGGTCGTGCAGGTCGGCGACGAGGTCACCGTCGAGGTGCTCGACGTCGACATGGATCGCGAGCGGGTTTCGTTGTCGCTCAAGGCGACTCAGGAAGATCCGTGGCGCCACTTCGCCCGCACCCACGCCATCGGTCAGATCGTGCCCGGCAAGGTCACCAAGCTGGTGCCGTTCGGTGCGTTCGTCCGCGTCGAGGAGGGCATCGAGGGGCTCGTCCACATCTCAGAGCTGTCCGAGCGCCACGTCGAGGTCCCCGATCAGGTCGTTCAGGTCGGCGACGACGCAATGGTCAAGGTCATCGACATCGACCTGGAGCGTCGCCGCATCTCGCTGAGCCTCAAGCAGGCCAACGAGGACTACACCGAGGAGTTCGACCCGTCGAAGTACGGCATGGCCGACAGCTACGACGAGCAGGGCAACTACATCTTCCCCGAGGGCTTCGACGCCGACACCAACGAATGGCTCGAGGGCTTCGAGAAGCAGCGTGAAGAGTGGGAGTCGCGCTACGCCGAGGCGGAGCGCCGCCACAAGATGCACACCGCGCAGATGGAGAAGTTCGCCGCGGCCGAAGCCGAAGAGGCAGCCAGGCCTGCGTCGTCGTCCAACGGGTCGCCGCGCTCTGAGGAGTCCGCCGGCGGTTCACTCGCCAGTGACGCCCAGTTGGCGGCTCTGCGCGAGAAGCTCGCAGGCAACGCGTAATTCTTCGTAACAACGAGCGCCCCGACGAGAGTCGGGGCGTTCGTTGTTTCGGCGGCGGGAGTCGGGGCGTTCGTTGTTCTCGGGCCTGACAGACTGGGGCGGTGCTGCGCATTGGCCTGTCCGGCGGTATCGGCGCCGGAAAGTCGACGGTGTCCTCGACGTTCAGTGAGCTCGGCGGAATCGTCGTCGACGGCGACGTGATCGCCCGCGAGGTGGTGGAACCGGGGACCGAGGGGCTGGGCAAGCTCGTCGACGCGTTCGGTAAGGACATCCTGCAGGCGGACGGTTCGTTGAACCGGCCCGCCCTGGCGGCGATCGCCTTCAGCGACGACGAGAAGCGGCAGACACTGAACGGGATCGTGCATCCGTTGGTGGCCCACCGCAGGTCTGAGTTGATCGCGGCTGCGGCCGACGATGCCGTGATCGTGGAGGACATTCCGCTGCTGGTGGAGTCCGGCATGGCGCCGATGTTCCCGTTGGTGGTGATCGTGCACGCGGACGTGGAAACAAGGGTCAAGCGCCTGATCGAGCACCGCGGCTTCACCGAGGAGGACGCCCGCGCGCGCATCGCTGCACAGGCCACCGAGGAGCAGCGGCGCGCCGTCGCCGATGTGTGGCTCGACAACTCCGGCAGCGCAGGGGAGTTGGTGGAGCAGGCGCGGGCGCTGTGGCATGAGCGGATCCTGCCGTTCGCCCACAACCTCGAACACGGCCGGCCCGCGCGCTCGGAACCGGTCCTCGTGCCGAGCGACCCGTCGTGGCCCGATCAGGGCCGTCGTATCGCAGCTCGGCTCAACACGGCCTGCGGGCGCCGGGCGGTGCGCATCGACCACATCGGGTCGACGGCCGTCCCCGGGGTGGACGCCAAGGACGTGATCGACATGCAGGTGACGGTCGCCTCGCTCGAGGAGGCCGACGAACTGGCCGACGCGTTGACCACCGCTGGCTACGTGCGCAGTCCGATCACCGCCGACGTCGGCAAGCCCGACGCCCGCAGTACGGTCGCGTCTTTCGATCACACGAACGAAGAATCGTTGTGGCACAAGCGACTTCACTGCTCAGCCGATCCGGGCCGGCCGACCAATGTCCATATCAGGGTCGACGGTTGGCCAGGTCAGCAGTTCGCGCTGCTGTTCGTCGACTGGTTGCGGGACAACACTTCCGTCCAAGCCGACTACGTCGCGCTCAAGCGGAAGGTCGCGGGACAGGCGCACGTCGACAACGGCGCGTACGCCGACGCGAAGGAGCCGTGGTTTCTCGACGCCTACCGGCGGGCCTGGGAATGGGCGGACACCACGGGCTGGCGCCCGTGACGGTCAGGCGGTAGGCGGAGGCGACGCCGCCGGCGGTGCGGCATTGGGATCGGCCGGTAGGGCGGCTGGATCGACGGGCGCATCGACGGGGTCGGGGACGCCGACGACCGGGATATCCAACGGGGCGCCGCACTGCAGCGTCCCGTACAGCGGATCGTCCTTGACGCGGAAGAACCTCGGTGCGATGAACTGGTCCGCCTGAGCGACGATCTGGTCGTCGACCAGGATCTCGCAGTGCAGGTTCGATCCATACGGCCATCCGATGGACAGCGTCATGCCTGCCTTCGCGGGATCGTCGAGGACCGTGTTCACCTCGAAGGTCTGGCCGGGCAGCATCGTCGGGGTTGCGCTGTTGACGTTCGCGTCGTCCTGTTTGTACGCCACCACGGCGTCGCGGGACGTGCCATCGGCTCGGGCACGGTAGACCACGTTGTGGAGTACCTCGGGGACGGCCGCGTCAGGCGCCGGCTGCGGTTCGGCGGGCTCGGTACCGGGCTGGGCGAGCGCGGTCGCGGGAGAACCCAGCATCCCCATACCGACTGCGGCGACAGCGGCGAGTGCCGACCATCGGCGCTTGGGAGAACTCATGACAGCCGACTTTACCGGCTCTTCGCTCGTCAGAGCTATGACGTTGACCTGCGCTGTTGTCGTCATCACACCGGAAATCGATCAAGATCGTTCACGTGTTACGCAGGATCGCGCCAGGTCAGGGCCATCCCTTGGCCGGCGAGCCATCGATCGAGGTCATAGCCGTTTCTCGACAGCCCGTCGAGCGTCGATACCGCAGTCTGAACTGCCTGCTCAGCGGCCTCGGGCGACAGCAGGCGGTGCCTGACTGCGGTGAGTAGCTCGTCGACGTCGGCGAGATCGGCCCCGACGCCGGTGCGCACCACCAGATCCAGATAGTGGTCTTCGGCCTGCCACACCGTCTCGCCGGGGCTGTACAGGCCGATATCGAGGTAATAGTCCTGGTCGCGCTCATGACCCGGGTTGAAGTGGAACACGGTGGCCCGCAGGTTGAGCGCGGGCAGCAGCCACGACTCGAGGTAGTGGAACTGGGCGCGGCCGGGGGCCGGTCGGGCCATGTAGAGGCCCCACGGCTCGACGGTGTACACGTCAACGGCCCGCACGATGCCTTTCGGGTCGGTGTTGGTGCGAGCCCGCAGGTCGAATGTCTCGTGCTTGGGAGGGTGGATGCGATCAGCCTACGTCGGCCAGGGCTGCGGAACAGAACATGTCGGTGCGGGGTTCTACCCTGGTGAATATGGCTTTCGCTACTGAACACCCGGTGCTGGCGGTCTCGGAGTACCGTCCTGTCGACTCGATCGTGCGCGCCGGCGGCCGGTTCGAGGTCGTCAGCGAGCACCAGCCCGCGGGCGATCAGCCGGCGGCGATCCAGGAGCTCGAGCGCCGGATCGTGGCGGGGGAGCGCGACGTCGTGCTGCTCGGCGCCACCGGTACCGGTAAGTCGGCGACGACGGCATGGCTCATCGAGCGTCTTCAGCGGCCCACCTTGGTGATGGCACCCAACAAGACACTGGCCGCGCAGCTGGCGAACGAGTTGCGGGAAATGTTGCCACACAACGCTGTTGAGTATTTCGTTTCGTACTACGACTACTACCAGCCCGAGGCGTACATCGCTCAGACTGACACCTACATCGAGAAGGACAGCTCGATCAACGACGACGTGGAGCGATTGCGGCACTCGGCGACGTCGAGCCTGCTGTCGCGTCGCGATGTGGTCGTGGTCGCGTCGGTGTCGTGCATCTACGGTCTTGGCACCCCGCAGTCCTACCTGGACCGGTCGGTGGAACTGCAGGTCGGCCAAGAAGTTCCCCGTGACGCGCTGCTGCGGTTGCTTGTCGACGTCCAGTACACGCGCAACGACATGGCGTTTACCCGCGGCTCGTTCCGGGTCAGGGGTGACACCGTCGAGATCATCCCCTCGTACGAGGAGCTGGCGGTGCGCATCGAGTTCTTCGGCGACGAGGTCGAGGCGTTGTATTACATGCACCCGCTGACCGGCGACGTCGTGCGCCAGGTCGACTCGCTGCGCGTCTTTCCGGCCACCCACTACGTGGCGGGACCCGAACGCATGGCGCATGCGATCTCCACGATCGAGCAGGAACTCGAGGAGCGGCTGGCCGAATTGGAAGGCCAGGGCAAGCTTCTCGAGGCCCAGCGGCTGCGGATGCGCACCAATTACGACGTCGAGATGATGCGCCAGGTCGGCTTCTGTTCGGGCATCGAGAACTACTCGCGCCACATCGACGCTCGCCCGGCGGGTTCGGCGCCTGCGACGCTCCTGGATTACTTCCCGGAGGACTTCCTGTTGGTCATCGACGAGTCGCACGTGACGGTGCCCCAGATCGGCGGGATGTACGAGGGCGACATGTCGCGCAAGCGCAACCTCGTCGATTTCGGGTTCCGGCTGCCCTCGGCGGTGGACAACAGGCCGCTCACGTGGGAGGAGTTCGCGGACCGGATCGGACAGACGGTGTATCTGTCGGCAACACCCGGACCGTACGAGCTGAGCCAGAGCGGTGGCGAATTCGTCGAACAGGTGATTCGGCCGACGGGCCTTGTCGATCCCCAGGTGGTGCTGAAGCCGACCAAAGGTCAGATCGACGACCTGATCGGCGAGATTCGCAAGCGAACCGAGCGTGACGAGCGGGTGCTCGTCACCACACTGACCAAGAAGATGGCCGAGGACCTGACCGACTATCTGCTCGAGATGGGCATCCGGGTGCGCTACCTGCACTCAGAGGTTGACACGCTGCGTCGCGTCGAGCTGTTGCGGCAGCTCCGGCTCGGTGACTACGACGTGCTCGTGGGCATCAACCTGCTCCGAGAGGGTCTCGACCTGCCGGAGGTGTCGTTGGTGTCGATCCTCGACGCGGACAAGGAAGGCTTCCTGCGGTCGACCCGCAGCCTGATCCAGACCATCGGTCGCGCGGCGCGCAACGTGTCGGGCGAAGTGCACATGTACGCCGACAAGATCACCGACTCGATGCGCGAGGCGATTGATGAGACCGATCGGCGCCGGGCCAAGCAGATCGCCTACAACGAAGAACACGGCATCGACCCAAAGCCGTTGCGTAAGAAGATCGCTGACATCCTCGACCAGGTCTACCGTGAGGCCGACGACGTCGAAATCGGTGGTTCGGGCCGCAACGCGTCACGTGGCCGTCGGGCGCAGGGCGAGCCGGGCCGTGCCGTCAGCGCGGGCATCATCGAGGGCCGCGACACGTCGAACATGCCGCGTGCTGAGTTGGCCGATCTGATCCGGGATCTGACCGAGCAGATGATGACCGCGGCGCGCGATCTGCAGTTCGAGTTGGCGGCGCGGATCCGCGACGAGATTCACGACCTGAAGAAGGAACTGCGCGGCATGGACGCTGCGGGCCTGAAGTAGCCGGCATTGCGCCTGCGAAAAAGCTTGACCTCAACAGCGGTTGAGCTCCTAGCGTGAGCGGCGTGACTGTGACCGCGACGACCGCCACCGGTGGCTGGCGTGAGCTGTTGGGCCCGAAACACCTCGGGGCCTCGACGGTGTTGGCCGGCGGCGTTGCGCTGTACGCCACCAACGAATTCCTGACCATCAGCCTGCTGCCGAGCACGGTGGCCGATATCGGTGGGCAGCGCCTCTACGCCTGGGTCACCACCGTGTACTTGGTCGCCTCGGTCGTGTCGGCGACCACGGTGAGCGCTGTGCTGGCGCGGGTTGGGCCGCGGTGGGCGTACCTTTCCGGCCTCGGAGTGTTCGGGCTGGGCAGCCTGCTGTGCGCCCTGGCGCCCACAATGGAGTTGCTGCTGGTCGGCCGAGTGGTCCAGGGCGCAGCGGGCGGGCTGCTTGCCGGGCTTGGCTATGCGGTGATCAATTCCACGCTGCCGCAATCGTTGTGGACCAAGGCGTCGGCCCTCGTGTCGGCGATGTGGGGCGTGGGGACGATACTCGGTCCGGCCGCAGGTGGCCTGTTCGCGCAATACGGTTCCTGGCGTTGGGCATTCGGCATGCTCGTCGGACTCGCCGCGCTGATCGCTGTGCTGGTGCCGTTCGCTCTGCCCGCTCGGACGGACGCGCCTCGGGTGCGTGACCGGATCCCGGTGTGGTCGCTGCTGCTGCTCGGGTCGGCCGCGTTGGCGATCAGTGTCGCGGGTGTCCCGCGGAACATGGCGTGGACCATTGCTTTGGTTGCGCTGGGCGCGGTGTTGGTCGCGGTGTTTTTGATTGTCGATCGTCGCGCAGGCGCGGCGGTCCTGCCGCCCACGGCTTTTCGGCCAGGCCCGCTGAAGTGGATCTATCTCACCCTCGGCATGTTGATGGCCGCGACGATGGTCGATCTGTACGTGCCGTTCTTCGGCCAGCGGCTGGCGCATCTGGCCCCGGTAGGGGCGGGATTCCTCGGTGTGGCGCTGGCGGTCGGGTGGACGATGAGCGAGATCGCCAGCGCGTCGGTGACCAGGACGAAGATCGTGGTGCGCATCGTCGCGGTCGCGCCGCTTGTGATGGCGACCGGACTGGCGCTGGCCGCGGTGAGTCAGGTCCAGGACGCATCGGCAGGCGTGATCGCGGTCTGGGTGGTGGCGCTGGCACTGACGGGCGTGGGGGTCGGCATGGCGTGGCCGCACCTGTCGGCGTGGGCGATGGGCTCGGTCGACGATGAAAGCGAAGGTGGCCGCGCCGCGGCGGCCATCAACACGGTGCAGCTGATCTTCGGAGCGTTCGGGGCCGGGCTGGCGGGCATCGTGGTCAACACCACCGATCGCGGCGATGCGACCGCCGCGCGCTGGATGTTCGCGACGTTCGCGGTGCTGGCCGTGGTCGGCCTGATTGCGTCTACGAGAAGTGGTAGTCGGACAGGTCGATCGACACCATGAGCTCACTGAACCGCGGTCGCCCGTCGTCGCCGCACCGGTACGCCCGTCGTTTGGTCGGCATCATGATGCCGTCGGCGTCCACGAAGTCCGAGATGTACTGAATCGCCGAGAAACTGCCCGCGATTTCGACCCGGTAGTCGTGGCGCGCCAGCAACAGGTCGGGTCCGAAGTAGAACTCCTGAAGCGTGCTGTGGCTGACGATGCCGGCCGGAAAAGTGACCTGCAGGCCGGTCAGCGTTCGGCCGTCGTCTTCGATCGGGTCGAGCTCGCTGACGGTGAACCCCGGGAGCGCCAACAGAAACGGACTCGTCAGGTACGTCCACAGCGCGTATCCGTTGAAGTGGGCCCGCTGCAAAGGATTCCACGGAGTGTTGAGGTCGTCGCCTTCGAATGACGCCTCGGGGTTCATCAGTTCAGCCACGACGACGCCGTCGAGTTTCTCGATCGCGACGCGCTCCGCCGTGAAATCGGTTTTCTGGTCGTCCGCGCCGAAGGGTTGCACCGAGGCCCATTCGTGTTGCAGCGCTGCGGTCATTCGGCGAGGCGTCGGGTCCTGGGGTTGGCCCTTCATCTCGAACATCAGACCGCCGCTGACGATCGTGGCCTCGACGCGTGAGAAGCGCCGCCAGGCGTCCAGTCCACCGTGTGCATCGAGCACCCTGTCCAGCAGACGCGTCACAGCACCGGCAGCAGGTGTCGCAGAATGGTGGCCGACGTCGCCGACGCCTGGTCGACGAATGCGGTGAAGTCGAAAAGCGAATTCCCGCCGGCGAGGTCGGAGAGCGCGCGGATGACCAACCAGGGAAGTCCGAACGCCTCGCAGACTTGCGCGACCGCGCCGCCCTCCATTTCGATCGCCTTGCCTCCGAACTCGGCAAGCAGCCACTCTCGCGTGGAATCGCAGTTCAGATACTGGTCGCCGGTAAGCACTGTGCCATAGACGATTTGACCCGGAACCGCCATGTCGGCGAGCCGGCCTTTCACCCTGCCGAGCAGCTCGGGATCCACCGGATAGCCGAGGCGATCGGTTTCGTTGATGATCGGCGCGTGGCCCGGTTGATAGGGGCGGATCTTCTCGTTCTCGAGGACACCGGCGTCGTGCTGGACGATGCGGTCGGCCACGACGACGTCACCGATGGACAGCGCCGGGTCGAGCCCGCCTGCCACACCGGAGAAAACGATTGTGCGGCACCCGAACCGGTCGGCCAGCAGCGTGGTGACGATCGCTGCGTTGACCTTGCCCATCCCGGATCCCGCCAACACGACGTCGTGGCCGTCGAGGACGCCGGTGACGAACCGGGTATGCGCCCTGGCTTCGGAGTGGGTTTCCGACAGATCGCCGAGTAGCGCGTCGAGTTCCTGCGGGATGGCGCAGATCAGTCCGATGGTCACAAGACATTATGCGGCGGCCTAGTCGGGGTCGTCGTCGAGCTGGTGGATCCCGATCACACCGTCGATCCCCGCCAGCACCATGGGTGCATTCACGATGCCTCTGCCTCCGAGCGTCACCAGCACACCGGTCTGACCCGCGCCCGTGGCTTGCTCTGCGGTGTCATTCGCGAGGTCGGTGAGTTGCCACTGGCGGCGCTCGCATGCCTGCAGAATGCGCGTCATCACGCCGCGGCCCTCCAGGTAGCTGATGTGCATGGTGACCGATCCGCTCAGCCGGGAGGTGAGCCAGCGTGCCAGCGGCAGGAAACCGATGACGACGAGGAAGTGCATTGCCGTGACGGTGACGGCCAACAGCAGCAGGCCGGAACCGGCCGCCATGCCGATGGCCGCGGATTCCCACACGGCGGCCGCGGTCGTCAGACCGTGGACCGAGCCGCGGCGAAAGATGATGATGCCCGCGCCGAGGAAGCCGATACCCGAGACGATCTGGGCGGCGACACGGGACGGGTCGACGACGACGAGTCCGTCCTGCAGCACATCCTGGAAGCCGTACTTGCTGACCAGCAGGATCAGCGCCGCCGCGGTGCCGACGATCGTCTGTGTGCGCACCCCGGCGCTCTTGCCCTGGAGTTCCCGTTCGAGGCCGATCAGCGCGGTGAGACCGAACGCGACGAACAACTCGACGATCTGGCGCGTGCCCTGCCCGGGACCGCCGAAGAACGGTGGATCGGCGGCGGCCAACAAGACATCCATCCGCACAAATTAACCCCGGGACCAGCGCGCTGACGGTCGGCGCGCCGTCGGTTCGCCTCACGACGATCGCAACGGTGGGCGTGGGTGCGGCACCGTGGCAACGTCAATGCCGACGCGGGTGTGGCTGAGAGGCAAGGCACCGGCCTGCAAAGCCGTTTACACGGGTTCGAATCCCGTCACTCGCTCCAGGGAATCATGGTTAACATCTGAGCGTGGCCAAACTCGAGCTGTCGCGAGACCTGTCGTTGAGCCCCGATGACGCGTGGGTACACGTATCGGACCTCTCCACGCTCGGCGACTGGCTATCGATGCACGAGGGCTGGCGTGGTGAGCTCCCGTCGGAGCTGGAGGTGGGCACGACGATTGTCGGGGTCGCCGGTGCCAAAGGCATGCGCAACCGCGTCAAGTGGACCATCCGGGAACTGGATCCGCCGCGACTCATCGCCATCACCGGCGACGGCGTCGGCGGGACGAAGTACGCACTGAAGATGACGGTGAAGCAGACGAAGCAGGGGTGCTCATTCACGATGAAGATGGAACTCGGCGGTGCGCCGCTGTTCGGGCCCATTGGAATGGCAGCGGTGCGGGCGGTGAAGGGCGACCTCGAACGGTCGATTCGCAAGTTCGAATCGCTCTACGCCTGAATCTTTGCAGCACAAACTAACGGATGCGTCGATCGCAAACCCTATCGATCAATAGTCCTGCAGCAGAACTGTTTTCAGCGCACACGCTGACACGGCGCCTCACGATTTGCTGAAGGTTTCGGCCCGCGTGGACCGACAGGGGCACCCGAGCGGCAATCCGTGGAGCGGCTAAGATCGTGTCGGGTCGGATAGCTGATAACGCAGAGGTTTGATCGTGAAGATGAAGAAGATCGGCGCCAGTGTGGCGTTCGTCGGGGCAATGGGGTTCACAGCAGTGGGACTGAGTGCCGCCGTCGCCAATGCCGAACCGGCAGTACCGAATTCGCCGGGAATCATGTTGAAGCTCGACAAGCCGCGTTGGCACGACAGGCGCGACGATTATCGCGAATGGCGCGATGCCCGGTGGGACGGTCCTCGCTACTACGGACCCTGCGGATGGGTACCGCCGAACGTGTCGGGCTGGGTGCCGCCTGCCGTCTGCTAGCGACGCAGCGAGTCGAATATCTCCCGGTAGTGCAGGTGTGCGACGAAGTGTCCGCCGTCGCGAATGTTCAAGGTCGCGTTCGGGATTCGTGATGCGAGCCGCTGCGGCCAACTCGGGTTGATCAACTGATCGTCAGTGCCCGCCCAGATGTCAACGGGTACGTCGAGGTCTTCGGGTGCAAACCCCCAGGGCCGCATCCATGCGCGGTACTCCTCGACGGCGCCTGCCGGTTGGCGAATCGCTTCGCGGGACATCCTCGCGAACGTCCGGAATCCCTCGCCGCGGATGACAGCGCCGTCGGCCTTTCCCAGGTCACGCGCGGCGAGGCGTCCGTACAGCACGGGGGCGAGTCGTGGCGCAAGTCCCATGATTCGAAACCACTGTCGCGCCAGCCACGGCGCACGCTCAGCCATGCGGGTGAGGTATCGGTCCATCGCGGGCAGTTGGTCGAACACGCCGGATCCGGTCAGCGGCAGTGCCCCTGCGACGATCGCCACCCGGGTCACCCGGTGACGCAGAGCGTGTCCCACCGCCGCCGCGTACTGTCCGCCCATCGACCAGCCCATCACGGCGAACCGCTCCACCCCGAGTCGGTCGACCAATTCTTCGACATCGGAGGCCCAGCTCAATGTGGTGCGCCCGGGATCGGGATCTGAGTGTCCGACACCGGGCCGGTCCGGTGAGATCAGCCGAATCCCGGCCGCTGCGGCGACGTCGTCAGCCGATTCGACGTCGAGGCGGCAGGCAAGGCCACCGTGTGCGTTGACGACCACAAAGCCATCGGGCGTGCCGTATTCGGCGTAGGCCATCGATCGTCCGTCGCGCAGACAGATGAGGCGCTCCACCGTGGTCTCCATGCACGTGATGATGTCCTAGGAGGCGAGCAGGTCGGCCGCGAATCGCAGATCCGACACCAGGGCGTCGAATGCCTTGCCGCGGTCCTCTGGACGCCCGCGCAGCACCGACGACGGGTGTGCGGTCGCCACGATCTGCGGATCGAACGCGAGATCGTCGGAGTCGGGCAGGTGCACCACTTCGCCGCGATGGGCGGTGAGCCGAAACTCGCGGCCCATCAGCGATTGTGCGGCCGTCGCGCCGAGCAGCACCACCACCTCCGGCTGCACGGCCATCAGCTCGGCGAACAGCCACGGCCGGCAGGCCACCACCTCGGTTCGACTCGGTGTCTTGTGGATGCGCCGCTTGCCCCGCTCGGGGAGCGTGAACTTGAAGTGCTTCACCGCATTCGTGACATACAGCTGCTGTCGCTCGACGCCAGCCGCCGCCAGCGCTTTATCGAGCAGCTTGCCTGCAGGCCCGACGAATGGCTCGCCGGCCCTGTCCTCCTGATCGCCGGGCTGTTCGCCGACCAGCATGAGATCCGCCGTGGCCGACCCGGCGCCGAACACCATCTGGGTTGCGTCCAGGTACAGGTCGCAGCCCTTACAGCTGTGCGCGGCCTCTGCGAGATCCCCTAGGTCGCGGCTGTCCGGAACGAACTCGGCCGCGGTATGCGCTGCCATGGCAAGCGATTACCCGCCCGTCGGTGCCGTAATCCGTGCGGACCGCCGGTATGTAGGCGGGGTCACGTCGGGGCGACATCAGTGATGTTGCTAGCGCGCAAGCGACGAAAGTCCAGGCTGATGCCACTCATGTGTGGTGATTCGCACCCATGTTCGCCGGACGACGGGTTACTGTCTCGGGTGGCGCTGCAACCTACATTGGGAGGGCAACGAATGAGCGGCTACACGACCATCGTGGTCGGCACGGACGGATCGGATTCGTCGCTGCGCGCGGTGGAGAAAGCCGGCCAGATCGCCGCCGGGTCAGGCGCGACAGTGGTCGTGGCGACGGCGTACTTCCCCCAGAGCGAAGACCAGCGCGCGGCCGACGTGCTCAAGGACGAGGGCTACAAGATGTCGGGCAACGCCCCCATCTACGCGATTCTCCGCGAGGCGAAGGAACGTGCGCATCAGGCGGGTGCCAAGAACGTCGAGGAGAAGGCGATCGTCGGCGCACCCGTCGACGCCCTCGTCGATCTCGCCGAAGAGGTCAAGGCCGATCTTCTTGTCGTCGGTAACGTCGGCCTCTCCACGATCGCTGGCCGCCTGCTCGGTTCCGTGCCGGCCAACGTCGCACGTCGATCCAAGACCGACGTGCTGATTGTGCACACCACGCCATAAGGATCAGCACCGCCGCCACCACGATCGGCCAGTCACCGAGCCGATCGTAGGCAGTGGCGCGCGAATCCAGCGGCACATCGACCACCAGTACACCTCGGTCGGACGCGGGCAACCGCCCCAGTTCACGGCCGCGCGCATCGAATGCCGCACTGACACCGGATGTTCCGGCATGCACGGCGGGATGACCGGTCTCGGCGGCGTGGACGGCGGCCATGCTCGCCAATTGCGGTTGTGCCCAGCTGCCTTGATAACTCGACGTCGAACTCTGATACGCCAGGAGCTGCGCGCCAAGGCGCACTACGCGCCGCGGCAGATCCGAAAACGTTGTCTCGAAACTGATCAACGGCCCGACGGCCAGCGTCCCGGCGTGCAGTACCACCGGGCCGTCGCCGCGGCGGCGATCCTCGCCGGCCGCGTCGGTATGACGGGTTGCCCAGCCGAGGAGCTCTCGTAGCGGCACGTATTCGCCGAACGGCACCAGCCGCGTCTTCGCATATGAGCCACGCGGGCCGTCGGACCCGATGAGAACCGACGATTTGTAGATCCCGCCGTCGGGAGCTCGTGCGTCGACGTTCACCAAGACGTCCGCGTCGACCCGGCGGCGCAGTTCGATCAGGCGCGCTGTGGCGTCCGGGTCGCTCGTCAGGTCGACGCCCACACTGCTTTCACCCCAGACCACGAGATCGAGCCGTTCGCCCACCAATCCTTCGGTCAATCGCTCGCTCGCGGCCTGACGTGCCCGTGCGTCGTCGATATCGCCGGGCTGGACGAGCGCAACCCGCACCGTCGGCCCCGGGGCGGGCGCCGGACCCAACCAGAACCACGTCGGGCCGAGGGCGATCAGGGCAACCGGCAGTGCTGCCGCACGCCAGGAGCACAGCAGGATCGCCGCCACAATCGCGGTGTTGACGGCGACCATCAGGAAGCTGACGAGCCATACGCCGCCCACCGAGGCGGGCGCCAGCGTCGCCGGCTGAACCCACTGTGACGCGCCGAGCGGCGCCCACGGCCCGCCGAAGTGATGCCATGACCGCACCGCTTCGGCGAGCACCCAGGCAGAGGGCAGCACGACGACCGCGGCAAGAACCCGTCGCACCGCCGCCTCATCGGAAAGCAGCCGCTGCGCCGCGAAGCCCCACGGAAACCACAGCACGCCGACGACGAGCGCGACCACGACCAGCAGCGGGCCTGCGCTCGGAAACAGCCAATACTGGTTTGTCAAAACGAAACCGGCCATGCCGAACCAGGCACGCGCGCCGCCCTGCAGGGCGGACGGCGCCGCGCGGACAATGAACAGCAGCGGGATCAGCCCGACCCACGCGAGCCACCACCACGACACCGCGGGGAAGGCGAGGGCAGGGATCGCGCCGGCGACCAGCGCCGCCGCGAGCCCGCGAATCAGCTGAGGTGGCCTCAGGTAGCGGACGCCTTGGCGATGCTCGCGATCGCCTGATCCAGGGTTGCGTTGAATTCCTCGTCGCTCTGCTGCGCGGTCAGACCCTCGGTCAGCGCGCGTGAGAAGCTCGCGATGACGCCGGTGTTGCGGGCCAGCTTCTCGCAGGCCTCATCACGGGCGTAGCCGCCGGACAGCGCCACGACACGCAGCACCTTGGGGTGATCGACCAGCTCCTTGTAGAGGTTGTCGGTGTCGGGCAGCGTCAGCTTGAGCATGACCTTCTGGTCGTCACCGAGCGCGTCGACGCCGGCCAACAGGGCGGCCTTGAGCTGCTCCTCTGCCTCGGCCTTCTGCGGGCTCTTGATGTCGACCTCGGGCTCGATGATCGGCACCAGGCCCTTCGCGAGAACCTGCTGTCCCACCTCGAACTGCTGGGCGACCACGGCGTCCAGGCCTGCACCCGGCAGCTTGATGACCGAACGTTCCTTGGTGCCGAAGACCCCGTTGGCGACGGCGCGGTCGAGCAGATCATCGAGGCCGGGCATCGGCTTCATGGTCTGCGCGCCGTCCTGCTCGTCGTTCAGACCCTTGTCGATCTTGAGGAACGGAACGATGTTCTTGACGTCCCACAAATAGGCGGCGGTGGGGGTTCCCTCGATCTGGCGGTCCATGGTCATCTCGAAGAGGATCGCGCCCATGATGCGGTCGCCGTCGAAGGCCGGACTGGTGATGATGCGAGTCCGCATCTCGTGCACCAGGTCGAACATCTGCTCGTCGCCGGAGTAGGCGTCCTCGCTGATGCCGTACAGCTTCAGCGCCTTCGGGGTGCTGCCACCGCTCTGGTCAAGTGCGGCGATGAAACCGGCACCGCTTTGCGCCTTCTTCAACTGATCCTGATTCACCTAAATCTCCTGCAGCTCATCGACGAGTTCTGCGCATCAGACTAGGACAGCGCGTTCACCGCTTGGCGGGGCCCTGACTTGTGCGCCTCACCAACCCCGTTCTCTCCACTCGCCGAGATGCGGGCGTTCGGTGCCGAGCGTGGTGTCGTCGCCGTGGCCGGGATAGACGACCGTCGAATCGTCGTACACGTCGAAGACCTTGCTGGTCACGTCGCCGAGCAGCTTCTCGAAGTCGCCTTCCTGCCAGGTCTTGCCGACGCCGCCGGGGAACAGGCAGTCGCCGGTGAAGAGGTGCGTCTTGTCGTCGGCGTCGACGAGGGCCAGCGCCACCGATCCCGGGGTGTGACCCTGCAGGTGGATGACGTCGAAGGTCAGGTCACCGACCTTCACGGTGTCACCCTGGGCGAGGATCCGATCGGGTGTGACCGGCAGAGCCTCGGCGTCGAGCTGGTGGGCCGCGGTCGGCGCGCCGGTGCTCTTGGCCACCTGCTCGAGCGCCTGCACGTGGTCGAAATGCTGGTGGCTGGTGACGATCAGGGTCAGCTTCGGTGCGAACCGCTCGATGAGTTCGAGCAGGATTTCAGGGTCGTTGGCCGCATCGATGAGTAGCGTCTCGCCGGTCTGGGAACACGTCACCAGGTATGCGTTGTTATCCATCGGGCCCACCGAAACCTTCACGATCGATGCACCCGGGAGGGTGCGTCGAGCTGCGGTCTTTGGGTCGACGTGGCCGGTGTAGTTGTCGTTGACGACAGTCATGTCTTCACGGTATCTGTCTCGGCCCAGCCTCGACCAAAGACTTGTCGGTGGCGGGACCTAGCATGGGTTTCAACTATGTCTTCGGAGGACTTCGTCGTTGAAAGAGAGCGCGTGTGGCTGATCGCCTGATTGTCAAAGGTGCGCGCGAACACAATCTGCAGAGCGTCGATCTTGAGCTGCCCCGCGACGCGCTGATCGTCTTCACGGGCCTGTCCGGTTCGGGTAAGTCGTCGCTGGCGTTCGACACGATCTTCGCGGAGGGCCAACGTCGCTACGTCGAGTCGCTGTCCGCCTACGCGCGCCAGTTCCTCGGCCAGATGGACAAACCCGACGTCGACTTCATCGAAGGTCTCTCGCCGGCTGTGTCCATCGACCAGAAGTCGACCAATCGCAACCCGCGGTCGACCGTGGGCACGATCACCGAGGTGTACGACTACCTGCGTCTGCTCTACGCACGGGCCGGCACCCCGCACTGCCCGGTGTGCGGTGAGCGCATCGCTCGCCAGACGCCGCAGCAGATCGTCGACCAGGTCCTCGCCATGGACGAGGGCCTGCGCTTCCAGGTGCTCGCACCGGTGGTGCGCACCCGCAAAGGCGAGTTCGTCGACCTGTTCGACAAGCTGAACACCCAGGGGTACAGCCGCGTCCGGGTCGACGGTGTGGTGTATCCGCTGACCGAGCCGCCGACGCTGAAGAAGCAGGAAAAGCACGACATCGAGGTCGTCGTCGACCGGTTGACGGTCAAGGCGACCGCCAAACAGCGCCTGACGGATTCGGTGGAGACGGCCTTGAATCTGGCCGACGGCATCGTCGTGCTGGAGTTCGTCGACCGGGAAGACGACCACCCGCACCGTGAGCAGAGGTTCTCCGAGAAACTGGCATGCCCGAACGGGCACCCGCTCGCCGTCGACGACCTCGAGCCGCGATCCTTCTCCTTCAACTCGCCATACGGCGCGTGCCCGGAATGCGTGGGGCTGGGCATCCGCAAGGAGGTCGACCCCGAACTCGTCGTTCCGGATCCCGACCTGACGCTTGCCGAAGGGGCGATCGCGCCATGGTCCATGGGGCAGACGGCCGATTACTTCACCCGGATGCTCAAGGGGCTCGGTGACCAGATCGGGTTCGACGTCGACACCCCGTGGAAGAAGCTGCCCGCCAAGGCGCGCAAGTCGATCCTCGAAGGCTGCGACGAGCAGGTGCACGTGCGGTACAAGAACCGCTACGGCCGAACCCGTTCGTACTACGCCGATTTCGAGGGCGTGATGGCGTTCCTGCACCGTCGCATGGAGCAGACCGACTCCGAGCAGATGAAGGAGCGCTACGAGGGCTTCATGCGTGACGTGCCGTGCCCGGAGTGTGAGGGCACCCGACTGAAGCCGGAGATCCTCGCGGTGACGATGACGGCGGGGGAGTACGGGCCGAAATCGATCGCCGAGGTCGCCGAACTGTCGATCGCCGATTGCTCGGCGTTCCTCAACGCGTTGACACTCGGCTCGCGTGAGCAGGCCATCGCGGGCCAGGTGCTCAAGGAGATCCAGTCGCGGCTCGGGTTCCTGCTCGACGTGGGGCTCGACTATCTGTCGTTGTCGCGGGCGGCGGGCACGCTGTCCGGCGGTGAGGCGCAACGGATTCGGTTGGCCACGCAGATCGGCTCCGGGCTGGTCGGGGTGTTGTACGTCCTCGATGAGCCGTCGATCGGGCTGCATCAGCGTGACAACCGGCGGCTCATCGAAACGCTGATCCGGTTGCGGGACCTGGGCAACACGCTGATCGTCGTCGAGCACGACCTCGACACCATCGCCCACGCCGACTGGGTCGTCGACATCGGGCCTGCTGCGGGTGAACACGGCGGTCAGATCGTGCACAGCGGCACGTACGAAGATCTGCTGACGAACTCCAATTCGATTACCGGCGCTTATCTTTCGGGCAAGGAAGAGATCGAGGTCCCCGCCATGCGGCGGCCCACCGACCGCAAGCGGCAGTTGACCGTCGTCGGTGCGCGCGAGCACAATCTGCGCGAGATCGACGTGTCGTTCCCCCTGGGTGTGCTGACGTCGGTCACCGGCGTCTCCGGTTCGGGCAAGTCGACGTTGGTCAATGACATCCTGGCGTCGGTGCTGGCCAACAAGCTCAACGGCGCCAGGCAGGTGCCGGGGCGGCACACCCGCGTGACGGGGCTGGACAAGCTCGACAAGCTCGTCCGCGTCGACCAGTCACCGATCGGCCGGACACCGCGGTCCAACCCGGCCACCTACACCGGTGTGTTCGACAAGATCCGTACGCTGTTCGCGGCCACCACCGAGGCGAAGGTTCGCGGCTACCAGCCGGGCCGGTTCTCGTTCAACGTCAAAGGTGGCCGCTGCGAAGCATGTTCGGGTGACGGCACCATCAAGATCGAGATGAACTTCCTGCCGGACGTGTACGTGCCGTGCGAGGTGTGCCAGGGCGCCCGCTACAACCGCGAGACCCTCGAGGTGCACTACAAGGGCAAGACCATCGCCGAGGTGCTCGACATGTCGATCGAGGAGGCGGCGGAGTTCTTCAAGCCCATCACGTCGATCCATCGATTCCTGGCGACGCTGGTCGACGTGGGACTCGGCTACGTTCGGTTGGGGCAGCCCGCGCCGACGCTCTCCGGTGGTGAGGCGCAGCGCGTCAAGCTGGCGTCCGAACTGCAGAAACGGTCCACCGGCCGCACCATCTACATCCTCGACGAACCGACCACGGGTCTGCACTTCGAGGACATTCGCAAGCTGCTCGCCGTCATCAACGGCCTTGTCGACAAGGGCAATACGGTCATCGTCATCGAGCACAACCTCGATGTGATCAAGACGTCGGACTGGATCGTCGACATGGGACCCGAGGGCGGAGCGGGCGGCGGATCGGTGGTCGCGTCGGGCACGCCGGAGGACGTCGCGGAGAACCCCGACAGCTACACAGGCCACTTCCTGGCCGAGGCGTTGGGTGTGGCGCGGCCGGCCCCGAAGAAGCGCAAGCGCAGCAAGGTCAGCGCCTAGCTCTGCCGGGCCTTCGACAGCGGTGAGGGAAAGCGCGGGTTGATCCGTACGCCGGCCAGCCAGTCGGTCAGCTCGTCGGCCCGCCGCTGAAGCGCCTGCCGCGCTTTCCGGCCGACATCCTCGAGGAGTCGCACCTCGACCCGCCCTTCGGCATCCTGACCCCACGCGCCGACGATGCGACCGTCACACCATGCCGTCGGACCGCCGTTTCCGTTCGTGTCGAACACCTGCGCGCGGTGCCCGCCGAGATACCAGTCCCGGTCGAACCACCCCATCGTCGTGACGTCGAGCCCGGGCAGCAGCGCACACCACGGTCCGGCGTCCGGTTCGACGTCCAGATCGTCGGGGAGGACGAACCCGGGCGTGCCTTCGAGATCCACCTCGACCGCCTCGAGGTCGACAAGGGCCTGACGCGCCCACGTCAGCGTGTTGCCGAACCACCATTTGATGTCGGTGACGGTCGCCGGGCCGAACGCGCGCAGCCACCGTCGTACCAGTTCGGTGCGCGCGACGTCCGGTGACACCGCGTTCGGCAGCGACGTCAGCCAGCCGGACATCGGCGCCCAACGCGGTCGCGACACCGTCCACGATCCGTCGTTCGGTCCGCGGACGATGTCACCCCGCACCGACAGCAGCGTCAGAATCCTTGGTGCCAGCGGTGTTTCGCCGCCCCACCGCTTGCCGGGTGCGGGATCGTGGTGGCCCGCCAACTCCGGTAGCGCGACACGTAGGTCCTTGGCACTGGTCGGACCGTGCTTGTCGAGGTGTTTCGATACTGCCCTCGACGCGCTGGCCAGCCACGCATCGCCGTCGCCGCAGACGCCGGCCTGTTGCGCGTCGGCGACGAGCTTGCGGCGTTCGTTGTCGGCCACCCGGTCACTGGCGCCCGTTTGGATGTGGGGCAGGTCGTCGGCGCGCACCACCCAAAGCGTTCGCCGCATCGCCAGGTGCTTCACCAGCGTCCGTCGGTCGTAGAGCTCGGAATCCAGGTCGGCGATGGTGAAGCCGGGCACCCGCGCCCACAGGGAGAGATAGGGAGTGGCGGGATCGGTCGCGTGCAGGCCGACGACATCGCCCGCGACCTGAGTCGGGGACTGTGCGTGCGCGTTGAGAAAGTGCCTGCGCGCGAGCCGGGCCCGCCGCTCTTCGACCGTGAATGACCGCATCGCCTGCGAACGCTACCTGCGGCGACCGACAAAACTTTGGGATCGGTAGCCGAGTCCGCCGCCTTGACTGAGCGCACGACGACGCCACCGGGGCGGCGTATGACGAAGGAGAGATCGATGAATCGAGTTGTCGCGGGTGTGGTTGCACTGGGTCTGGGCGCGGCCGTCCTGGTCGGCTGTTCGGACGACAAGCCGTCGGCCGCACCAAGCAGCGAGGCATCCGGAAACACGCAGGTGAGCACGAGCGGCTCGACCGAGGTCAAGGTCGGCGGCAGTGACCTGTCCGGTCTGGACCTGAACTCGGTGACCTGCGTCAAGCAGGGCGGAAAGATCAACGTCGCCAGCGCGGCGATCAACGGCCAGTCCGGCCTCGCCGTCGTGATGACCGACGAGGCCACCCCGACCGTGGAGTCGCTGGCCATGTCGGTGGACGGCAACGCGCTCGGCGTCACCAACACGATGGGCGCGAAGACCGGCTCGGCCGAGGTGAAGGTCGACGGCAGCACCTACACGATCACCGGTGAAGCCACCGGCGCCGACATGGCGAATCCGATGGCCGGCATGGTCACCAAGCCCTTCACCATCAAGGTGAACTGCACCTGATCGGGCGCCTACCGGAAGCGGCGGACGTACCGTCGGCGTCCGCCGCTTCCTATGATTCAGAAATGACGATCGTGGCCGACCTCGAGCGGGCACGCCAGTTGTCGTTGGCCGCCAAAGAGGAGGCGGCCAAAGACCTGCTGCTGTCACTGGTCCCCGCGATCGAGGCGGCCGACCGCGACGATTGGCTGCTCGAGGTCTACGCACAGCTGGGCGAGCTCTATCTCGTTCGCACCGCGTACGAGGGGACGGACGAGTCTGTGCGCCGCATCCGCGAATGCCTCGCGACCTACCAGGAGGTCCGGGCGGGCAACCGGCCGGATCTGGCTGCACAGGTGACGATGTCGAACGCCGACGTCGACCACATGATCTGCCGGTACTCGCGCCGCGCCCAGTTCCTCCAGACGGGTCTGGCGGCCGCGCACGGTGACCACGAAGCCGCCGAGGCGGCGTTGCTGGTGTTGACCGAGGACACGACCGACTACCCGGATCTCGCCGACGAACACCGCCGCTACATCACGTTCGCACAGATCCTGTGCGCCAACGCGCTCTGCGATGACGATCTGCATGTGGAGTCGGTTCACCTGTGGGAGAAGGTGATCGACGCGATCGACGGTGCTGACGGCAGCGATGAGTTCGACGATTACCTCTTCGTCAACGGTGCGACCTCATACGGCAGGTTCTGCATCGAGACAGGTCGGCTGCCGCAGGCCGAGCCATGGCTACGACGGGCAGGTGCCCGCGCGGAAGCGCGCAATTGGGCATTAGGTACGGCGAGGACGCAATTCGAACGTGCGACGGCGGCCTGGGCTTTGGGCGACCGCGCCAAGGCGCAGGACTTGGCGCACGCGTCGTATCCGGCGATCGCCGAAGGCTTGCGGGCCCACGATGTCTCGCGGTGCTGGCTTTACTTCGGCCTGATCGCGCTGTCCATCCATGAGCTCGACGACGCCGACGAGCGGTTCGGCTACGCCGAGCGACACTGGCGCGAAATCGAGAAGCCACTGCACATCCACCGCATTCTGTTGCAGCGCAGCTGGGTTGACATCTTCCGGGGCGACTTCGATGCGGCCCGGGTGCGGACCGAAGAGGCGCGCGAACTCCTGGATTCATGGCCGCGGCACAGCTGGCTGCAGTACGCCCGCCTGCATGACCACATCGGCAGCATCTGGCGCGCGGACGCATTGGCCGACCCGGAGAACGCGGCGGCCAAGCTGGAGAAGGCGGCCGAGCTGAAGGTGCCCGCTGCCCTCGCGGTCGACTCGGTACGCCACCTGATCACCGATGCCGACGCGCGGATGCGCTGGGCCACCCACGTGTCGGCCCGCATGCTTGCCGGGGCGTTCGCCGTCGCCTGGGAGTGGGGCAATACCGACCTCGTCAGCCAGTTGGTCGAATATCACAGTGCGCGAGGGACATTCAGTGCCGAGCCGGACGGGGAGACCGTTGAGTTGACGGGCACCGCCACCGCCATGGTGCCGCTGGAGACCATCGACGAGTACGCGTTGGTTGCGGCGGGCGAGTCGCTGTCTGTTGCGGGTGCGGGGCTGACGCGGCTGGGTCCACTGCCTGCGCTGCAGATGGACCCGACCTCAGGTCAGATATTGACGCGGTATCGCAGCCTGGCGCGCGAAAGGTACGGCCGCGACGTGACCGCCGCCGGCGCGACATGGGCGACGTGGCCGTGACCCCAGGGGAATCCCAGGCCGAAACCGCCACGCTGGTCCTGCGATTCGCCGACGTCGGAATCGCCACATATGTCAGCCTTCGCGTCGTGGGGGAGCCATCGAGGACCGTGACGTGGGTGATCGAGGAGGCCGCGTTACAGGCCGCGCTTGACGAATTGACCGCCGCGTTGCCGGATCCGATCGACACCGAGACCCGGCGCGACGCCCTCGAACGCGCAATCACCGAGGGTGCGTTCGCTTCGCCCGCAACCGAATTGGCGATCGCCCGCACACTCGGCGCCCAGCTGTTCGCGCATGAGGCCTGGCAATTGCTGCTCGACTTCGTCTCCTCGCCCCGGGCCGCGTTGTTCGTGTCACCCAGCGCGCGGCTGGCCCGAGTCCCGTGGGGTCTTGTCGCGATGCCCGGTGATGACGGTCACCGGGTCATCGAGCTGGTCGACGTCCTGATGGCGGCGCCGCCGAACATCGTGCACTCATCGCGCGAACCCGCCGGCTGGGGCGGTAGGCAGGGCAGACCGCCGCTGCTGGTGCTCGATCCCCGGGTGCCCGGTCAGCGGCCGGACTCACCGTTGGGGTCCGTACTCGGGCGTCCATCACCAGATACGCTGTTGGCCAAGCATTTCGGTGAGCTGATGCAAGGCCGGAAGGTCCTCCCCGAGGTGGCGTCATCGGTCGACCTGTTCCGGCGCGCCGATGCGGGCCGTGCCTGGCTCGAGGATCTGCTGGCGCGCGAGCCCAGTCGCCTCCTGTATGTCGGTCATGCGACCGCGGCCGATGGTGACGTCGGACATGCCGACCGGGCCGCGCTTCACCTGGCCGACGAACGACCGCTCACCGCATCGGATCTCATGGCGCTGAGGCTTCCTGTTCCGCCACGCGTCGGCCTGCTGGCCTGTGCGTCCGGCGGTGACTATCGGTTCGACGAGGCGACTGGGCTGGTCGCGGCGATGATCCTCGGCGGCGCGGAGCTGGTGACGGCCACCCTGTGGTCGCTGCCGACGGCCGCGGGATACCGGCTTTTCGCACCGACGAATGACGCCGACCCGATGTCTGACGCGATCCTCGCCGTCGACCGCGCGCACGAGGCTCAGGATGCCGGGCGTGCGGTCAACGGCTGGCAACGGGAACGGATGCGCCGCTGGACCGACGGTGACGTGACCGCGAGCCCGCTGTACTGGGCCGCGTTGGCGACTTTCGCGGTCGACGGTGCCCGGTGATCAGGCCGGCGACACACAGACGGCGACCGCGGACTCGTCGTCGGAGCGGTAGTACGTGTCGACGAAGCTGCCAGGCGAGACCTTCGTGATGGCCGATTCGGGAATGAGTGCCTTCTCGTGAGCAGCGAACTGCCCGCCGCCGGGCCGATGCACCATCACGTCGAGCTCGACTTCGCGGAAATCCTCTCGGGCGCGGCCGGTGGTTCGCATGCCGGTGACCACCGCGCGGGACTTGGTGCCGTGCCGGATCAGATCGATCTGACCATTGGTGACCAGGCCCTTCGCGACCAGCATGCGGTCGAACTCGGCTCGAATGGCCACCATGTCGTCGGCGGTGGCAAGGCGCTCGCCGGCTTCGCCGCTCTCAGGCGCGACGACCTCGTCGCGGTCGGGAATCAGGTAGGCCAAGGCCGTGGCGACGAGCAGGAACATGACTAATGCGATCGAATACGCGCCGGACATGCCACCAGGCTCTGACACCCCATCGGCTACCGAACCCAACTTTGCCGCGTACCCGACTCTTATCCTGTTGCTATGAGCACTGCTGAGACGGCCATCGCCGTCGCCCATCCGCGGCGCGCGGTGATCGACCGCGCGTGGCGCGCGATCGGGCCCGGCGTGGAGGTGCTCAGCGGTGACGACGGTGGCCCGTTGCGGCGCACGGTGAAGCGGATCATCGACCCGTTGGTGCTGCGGTTGCGCTCCAACACCCAGTTCTCGGCGCCGTTCGTGGCCGCCGACGTCGCCGAGGCCATGCACGACGCGATCGTCGGCCAGGCCGCCCAGATGCGTGCGGCGGCAGCATGGTTCGAGCTGCTCAAGCGTGAGCGCCGTCGGCTGCGGATCACCAGTGGGAACGCCCAAGAGTTGTATTTCCCCGTGTGCTTCGAGCTTGCGGTGACGAAAGGTGCTCCCGCCCAAGCTGATTCCGGTGAGGCCGAATCGGTGCTGCGTCAGATCCATGACGACCGCGACCGCACCGCGATCGAAGTGCTGAACACCTATTCGTCGGACCATCTCGTCATCTCGGAACTGTCGGAACAGCTGCGCTCAAGCTGGAAAGACGTTCGGCCCGGGAACCAGATCACCGGGCCCTTCCTGTCCGGGTTGACCACGGTGCTGGGCCCGGCCGATTCGCACGGCGCCTCGGCGGCGCGGCAGCGGGTGTGGCAGGCGCTGATCGCCGATGTCACGCCGTACAACCTCGGTGCCGCCGCGCATGAACGCGGGTCACAGCTGCCGTGGTCGATCGTCGCGCTCGGCCTGAGCTCTGCGGAACCGCAGGGTCCGCCGGAGGTCATCGGTGGGTCCGACGGCGAGCGGCCGCTCAATCGGTCGGTGATCGACCGGGTACGCGCGACCCTTCGCCGTGCGATGGATCGCGAAGAATTGCCAGACGTTCCGATGCTGTGCGAGGAAGAGGTCGACCGGTGCTGCGCGCCATGGGGGCTGATGGCCGAGGACAAGCAGGCGACGCTGGTCGCCGGCATCGAGGTCGCCGTCGACCTGGCGCCGCTGTCGGAAACCGCGGCGACCCGGTATGACCTCGCCCGTCAGATCCAGGCACGGCTGCGCAAGGAGGCGTACGTGCTGCACGCGCGTCGCTATCTCGCCGACAGCGGGCCGATCCACCCTCGCCAGCAACAGGTGATCGACGACCTCGCGGCGTTCGCCCGACCGTATCTGAGCCGGCTGTGGGCGCGCCTGCACGGCCGCGACGTCTGGCAGGAACCCTGTTCCGATGTCGACGACGTCCGCGCACTGTTGGAAGGCGTCGCGCGGTCGGTGAGTCTCGACCACCGGCAGCGCATCAAGACGATGCTGGAATTGCAGGTGGCCGGATGAAGTTGATGTCCGATTCCGGGCTGTGGAGTACGGGACCCTCCGCGGCACCTTCTCCGGTGCACGCCGTACTCGAGGTCAGTGGCGCGGTGCTGTCGTGGACCGTCGACGATCCGTCCGCTGATCCGCAGATCACGTTCACCGATCCCGCCAGGGCGGACTGGTTGTGGCGCGTGGTGGGCGAGGACGGGCATCGCGCCGTCGCGTCCACAGTCGATCACGCTCCACCCGACGATGCGCGGGCGGTGGACCTGGCGGGGGTGAATGTGTTGCCGGGCTCGCTGGACCTGTTGCGGCGGTTGGCGTTCGGCCATTGGTTGCGACGGTGGTGGCCGGCGAGCCAGCGTGATGGGATCGCGGCGCTCGATGCGGCGTTGCTGGATGCGGAGATCGCGATACTCACGGTCGCCGCGGAGGACTTCTTCTCCGACGACACCTTCGACTCGGATGTTGCCGAGGTGTTGCGGCCGCACGTCGCCGCGCTCAACGCCCATGTCCAAGAAGGTGATCCGCGCGTCGTCGAGCTGGTGGAGAAGTGCACCGACCTCGCCGACGAGGTGGGCATCGTCTTCGACACGTCTGTGCGATCCGGTCGCAGGGACGATTACGCACTGGCTGCGGGCGGGGATGGTGGACGGACAACGACGGCGACTGTTGCAACGGGTGCCGGCTCAGTGCACTGGTCAGCTGTTCCCGCCGGTGTGTTCGACGCGGCCGAGAACACCGTTAGTTGGAGCGTCGAGTCTGCCGACGACGCTGTAACGGCAACTGTCCGCGTGGAGTTGTCGGGACTGGGCTCGCCCAACGGCGTGCCGGTCCGACTGCGCTCCGGTGCTTTCGGAGGTGACGGAGCGCTCGGGGCCGACGGGCGTGCGTCGTTCCCCGTCGTGGGCCCCGATCAGCAGTCGATAGCGGAATCGTCGGCGTGGGACCATGATTGGCGCGTTACCACGCTGACGGTCGGCGCCGGCGGCGGGGAGTCGGCGCAGACGCGCGAGCGGATTCGGGACTTCGCGCGGTCGCGGTTGGCCTCACCGGCCGACGACGCCTACCTCGCCGAGGTCCTGGCCGCCGAATCCGACTACTGAGACTCGGGTTTGCGCATGGATTCACGGATCTGCGCGAGCCGTTCGGCCGCAGCACGCTGGCGCGCTTCGTACTGCTCCTCGACAGTGCGGCCCTCCGGAGTTTCGGCATCGAGTTCCGCGGCGCCGATCGCCGTGCCGTAGCGGGTCTCGATCTTCTCGCGCACCGAATCGAACGTCGGGACACCGCCCGCGGTATAGCCCGTGTCCTCGGGTTCGGCGGGGGCCGGCGGGGTGCTCGTCGCGGGGGTGGCCGCGGGCGCCGGATCGGGCTCGACAGTGGGCTCGATGACGGGATCGACGATCACTTCCGGCTCTCGGGCTGGTTCGTCCGGCATGCGGTCCACGCTACCCGCTACCTCGCGGCCACCTGAACGATCGGCGGAGGTGGGGGTGGTGCGGGCAACGGCACATGGGGAGCGGCGGGGGTGAGGAGTTGACCGGCCATCCAGGGCAGTGCGGTCGCGAAGGCCTGTGATGCGAAGGGCCAGTCGTGCTTACCGGGTTGCACGACGACCGCGCAGCTGATCCCGTTGGCGTCGCCTAGTGAGCACAGCGAGTTCGCGGCCGAACTCTGCGCAGGGGCCGCTTCGCTGTTGACGGCGAACCAGCCGGCCACACCGTCGTAGCGGCCGTGTCGCGTGATGACGGTGGTGGGATCGAAGGACGCATAGGCCGCGGCGTTGCCGCCGAACAGCCGTGAGATGGTCTCGTCTTTCGTCCCCGAGTTGGGCGCGATGTCGCCGGCGATGTCCTCGAATGCGCCGAACATGTCGGGATGCATGACAGCCAGGTCGACGGCGCACGTGCCGCCCATCGACCAGCCCACCACGCCCCAGTTGTCCCGGTGGGCGCTCACGCCGAACTTCGAAACCATAAACGGGACAACGTCTTTGGTGAGGTGGTCGGCGACATTGCCACGGCTGCCGTTGACGCACTCGGTGTCGTTGTTGAATGTGCCGCCGGCGTCGACGAATACGAGCACCGGCGCATTCCCGCCGTGGGCCGCTGCAAAGTTGTCCGCGACGGTCACCGCGTTCCCGATTCGTACCCAGTCGGCGGGGGTGTTGAACTCGCCGCCGATCATCATGATCGTCGGCATGGGTGGCGGAGGGTCGGTGGCGTACCAGGCCGGAGGCAGATAGACGAGTTCGTCGCGATGTTTGAACCCTGACGCCCCGTCTCCGATCTGCACCGCTACCACGGTGCCTTTCGCGGGAATCTGGTGGCGGTGCTGCAACGCCAGGACGGTCACCTGATCTGTCTGGTCAGGCAGCGGACCCGCGGTGAGCTGATTCCACGCTGTTTGGACGGTGGGGAAGTACCCGGTCCACAGGTTGAGTGAGAACGCGGCACACAGCAGGCACAGCGGCACCGCGGAGGCCGCCACCGCACGCCGCCACCACTGCGCTCCGCGCCAGCCGGCCACCAGGACGCCCGCCGCGGTTCCCGTCAGCCCGATCCACACCCAGAGCCCGGCGGGTGCGGGATTGCCCGCGAGGCCTTCTGATTCGACATACCAGTAGGCGGCCGCGGTCAGGGCCACCCCGCACAGCACCGCCCACGGCACCCATACGTATCGCCAACGTCGGATACCCCAGTAGATGGCCGCCACCAGCGCGATGCCGGCCAGGACCTGGACCGTGATCGGAATCCAGCCGTGCAGCAGCGACGAATGGTGGCGCAGCAGGTCGCGGAGCGTCACGGCCACAAGAGTGACTGCCAATCCTTGTGCTCCGCTGTGAGCAAGCTGCGGGCATGCACCTAACAGCGACCTAACGCGTCTGACGTGCACCATATTGGTATGCGCGTTCTGGTTGTCGAGGATGAGCAGCTGCTGGCCGACGCCATCGCGGCTGGGCTGCGCCGCCACGCGATCGCCGTGGATGTGGCCTACGACGGAGACGCCGCTCTCGAGCGGGCGGCAGTCAACGATTATGACGTCATCGTGTTGGATCGTGATCTTCCGACCGTCTCCGGCGATTTCGTATGTGCTCAACTGACCGATTCGGGCGCGACGGCCAGAATCCTGATGCTGACGGCGGCCACGGCCGTCGCTGAGCGAGTCAGTGGCCTGCAGCTTGGCGCCGACGACTACCTCACGAAACCCTTCGCGTTCGCCGAACTCGTGGCGCGCGTCCATGCCCTGTGTCGGCGGTCGCGGCCCGCGGTCTCTCCGGTGCTGGAACGTGGCGGTATCCGACTAGATCCTCATCGGCGCACAGTGTCGCGCGGGGAGAGACCGATTTCGTTGACGCCCAAGGAGTTTGCGGTGCTAGCTGAGTTGTTGCGCGCTGAGGGAGGCGTGGTGTCTGCCGAGCATCTGTTGGAAAAAGCGTGGGACGAACACATCGATCCGTTCACCGGCGTCGTCCGCTACACGATCATGATGGTGCGCCGAAAACTTGGCGAGCCGCACGTGATCGAAACCGAGGCCGGCGTGGGGTATCGCATCCCATGACCATCAGGGTGCGCCTCACAGTGCTGTACGCGACGGCTTTCTTCATCGCAGGAGCGGTGCTGATCGCGCTGATGTACTTCTACCTGGACCAGTCGATGGACCGTCGCCCTGGCGCCGGTGCACAGACTTTGGTCAAGCAGTTTCTGGCCGAACGCGGGCTCCGGGAGCGTCCTGTCGCCGAGAATCTGGTGTCCGCCTTCGTTGCGCAGGCGGAACAACAACGCGAGGACATCAAACGCGGAATGCTGACATGGTCCTTCGTGTCGTTGGGTGTCGTCGGCTTGGCTGCGGGCGGATTCGGCTGGCTGCTGGCCGGTCGCGCACTGCAGCCACTGCATCAGATCACCACCACAGCAAGGCGAGTGGCGGATCGCAGCCTGCACGAGCGGATTGGGCTAGACGGGCCCGATGACGAGATCAAAGACCTCGCAGACACGTTCGACGCGATGCTGGAGCGCCTGGATCATGCTTTCGACGGTCAACGCCGCTTCGTCGCCAACGCGTCTCACGAACTGAAGACCCCGCTGACGATCAACCGCACCCTGATCGAGGTTGCCATCGACGACCCCGACGCCCCCGAGTCGACGCGCCGACTGGGAGCTACGTTGCTTGACGTCAATCGCCGTCATGAGCGGCTGATCGACGGCCTGCTGGTGCTGGCGAGCAGTCAGCAACAGCTCGCCCGCCGCGTGCGGGTCGATCTCGCCGACATCGCACGCCGCGCGGTCGCCCTGTCGGAAGCCGCCGCTACGGAGGCGGGCGTCGAGATCACCACGAGGCTCACTCCTTCGTATATCACCGGTGATCCGGATCTGCTGGAGCGCTTGGTGGGGAACCTGATCGACAATGCGATCCGGTACAACCGCGCTGAAGCAGGGTGGGCGGTCGTGTCGGTGTCGAACGGTGACGGAGTATGCCGGCTGTCGGTCGAAAACTCGGGATCGGTGATCCCGCAGTCGGCAGTCAACGGGATATTCGAGCCCTTTCATCGTTTGGGCGTCAATGACCGAACCTCGAACGACGGCCCGACGAGTCGAGGGGCCGGACTGGGCCTGTCGATCGTGCGGTCGATCGCCACCGCGCACGGCGGTGAGGTCCGTGCGGTGGCCCGCCCGGATGGCGGGCTCACCGTCACGTTCGTCGGCTCGAGCGATCAATAGTTGTGACACGTGTCAGCGACGCGCTGCATCTTCATCAGCTTGTCCTGTCCCTCGGGCGTATTGCGCTTCTGCGCAATCATCGACGCCACATCTGGATTGCGGTCCATGAAGGACTTCACCCGCTGCCGTCGTTGGTCGATCGGCAGCGCCAGGAGTTCCTGGATCTTCGCCTGCGCATCGGGGCGTTCGGCAAGCCGTCCCGACGCCTCGGGTGCCTCGACCTGCAGGGCCGCCTCGATCTGCGCGTAGCTACAAGTGGTTTCGATGAGCGGACCGACGGGCTGCGCCGAAGCAGGCGCCGCCGTCATCAGCGATATGGCCCCCGCTAGCCCGAGGACGCCGAGAATCACGCGTGGCATCAGAACACCCCCGGTCCTGGTGCTCCGAAGCCAAGTCCGGGTAGCAGTCCGAGTCCGGAGGCCGGTCCGCCGAAGCCTCCCAGTCCCGGTCCGGGCAGGATGCCGGGGCCTGGTGCACCCCAGCCGATTCCGGGATCTGCGGTGGCGGTAGCCGTGCCGAAAAGAAGAGGCGCACATGCCAGTACGGCCACCGTGGCGAGGCTGCCTGCTGCTCTACGTGGGATCATCTGTTCTCCAATCAGTTTGGCGCGCGGCTGCGCGATTTTCCGACCCGAGAACAGTTGATCAATTCGGCTGTTGGGCTGGCGTTAGGAGCTGAGTCGCGCGCCGACTAACGCGGTTTGGCCAAGGGGAACGGCAGCGTTTCGCGGATGCTGCGGCCGGTGATCAGCATGACGACGCGGTCCACACCCATGCCGAGGCCACCGGTCGGCGGCATCGCGTATTCCATCGCCTGCAGGAAGTCCTCGTCGAGTTCCATGGCCTCGGGGTCACCGCCCGAGGCCAGCAGCGACTGTTCCTGCAGTCGGCGCCGCTGCTCGACGGGATCGGTCAACTCGCTGTACGCAGTGCCCAATTCGACACCCCACGCCACCAGGTCCCACCGTTCTGCCACGCCGGGAATGCTGCGGTGCGGCCTCGTCAGCGGCGACACCGACGTGGGGAAGTCCTTGTAGAACGTGGGCGCTTCGGTGCGGTCCTCGACGAGGTGCTCGTACAGTTCGAGCACCACCGCACCGGAGTCCCAGTGGGTCAAATAGGGGATCCTCGCGCCGTCGCACAGCCTGCGTAGCGTCGTCAGGTCCGTCTCGGGCCCGATCTGTTCGCCCAGCGCCTCCGACACCGCCTCGTGCACGGTCTTGACCGTCCACTCACCTGAAATGTCAACGGGTTCCAGTGTGCCGTCGTCGCGGGGACGCAGGAAGACCTGCGCTCCGTTGGCGGCCTGCGCGGCGTTCTGGATCAACTCTCGGCAGCCGTCGATCCACACGTTGTAGTCGGCGTGCGCCTGATAGGCCTCAAGCAGCGTGAACTCCGGATTGTGGCTGAAGTCGACGCCCTCGTTGCGGAATGCCCGGCCCAACTCGAAGACGCGCTCGACACCGCCCACGCACAGACGCTTGAGGTAGAGCTCGGGAGCGATCCGCAGATACAGATCGAGGTCATAGGCGTTGATGTGCGTCAGGAACGGCCTGGCGTTGGCGCCGCCGTGAATCTGTTGAAGTATCGGTGTCTCGACCTCCAAAAACCCCTTGCTGATGAGGTTTTCGCGGATCGCGTGCAGAACACCGCTGCGCGCCCGAATCAGGTCGCGGGCCTCGGTGTTGATGGCCAGGTCGACGTAGCGGGCGCGCACCCGCGCCTCTTGGTCGGTCAGCCCTTTCCATTTGTCGGGCAGTGGACGTAGGCATTTACCGATCAACCGCCAGTTGAGCACGATCAGCGACCGCGTGCCCTTCTTGCTGTAACCCATCGTGCCCGTCACCTGGATCAGGTCGCCCAGATCGATGGCATGCGTGAAATCGGCCGTCGTTCCGTCATTCAGCTGCGAGTTGTCAAGCAGCAGTTGCACTTCACCCGACCAGTCGCGCAGTTGCGCGAACAGCACGCCGCCGTAGTCGCGGATGCGCAGTACGCGGCCCGCGACGGTCAGTGTGCTCGCACCCTCGGATTCGAGCGCGGCAAGGATCGTGTGGCTGGGTTGCTCGCCGACCGGGTACGCGTCGACGCCGTTGTCCTGCAATGTCTTGAGCTTGGCCATCCGGACCCGGACCTGTTCGGGCAACCGGGACTGTTCCTCCTCGTCCAACCCGACTTCCAGTTCGTCGGCGTCGGGGGCGGTGCCGTCGTGGTGCAACAGACCGCGGTCGATGATGCTCTGCGGCACCGCGATGTGGTGGCCGGTGTGCGGCTGATCGTGGCGTCGGGAGAACGGCAGCACCAGGAAGCCTTCTGCGATCACCGAAGCCACGCCGACGCGGGGGACCAGCCGCGCGTCCTCGTAGCAGGCATACCGCGGCACCCACTCGGGCTGATACTTCATGTTCGAGCGGTACAGCGTCTCCAGCTGCCACCAGCGGGAGAAGAACACCAGCAGCGCCCGCCACAGCCGTGCGACCGGGCCCGCGCCCAGCTGGGCGCCTTGCTCGAATGCCGAGCGGAACATCGCGAAGTTCAGCGAAACACGCGTCACCCCAATGCCTTCGGCCTGCATGCACAGCTCGCTGACCATGAGCTCGATGGTGCCGTTGGGGGATTGCGGAGACCGGCGCATGAGGTCCAGCGAGGCCCCAT
The DNA here is from genome assembly GCF_032883055.1 of Mycobacterium sp. 29Ha. Lineage (NCBI taxonomy): Bacteria > Bacillati > Actinomycetota > Actinomycetes > Mycobacteriales > Mycobacteriaceae > Mycobacterium > Mycobacterium sp. 29Ha. Next base: position 32,022 of record NZ_JAMQTI010000025.1, on the reverse strand, counting down.
TGGCGCCCCACGGCACCAGGGAGAGCATCGCGACGACCTGTTCACCGCCGGCCCCGGGCTGAACCGCCTCCACGAGTAGGCAGTCGCCGTCGGCCGGGTCGCCCAGCCGGCCCAACGCCATGGAGAACCCGCGCTCATCGTCGGTATCGCGCCAGGTGTCGGCCCGCTCGACCACCTCGGCCATCTCGTCGGCGTCGAGATCACGATGTCTGCGGATCCGCACCGAGGCACCGGCGCGCCGCGCGCGGGTCACCGCCTGCCGCACCGCGCGCATGTCGTGGCCCGACAAGCGGAAGCTGTCCGGATGCAGAATCGCCTCGTCGCCCAACTGCAGGGCGTTGAGGCCGGCCGCGCGGAACGCCTCGGCTCCAGTCGAACTCGCGCCCATCACCCCGGGCGCCCAGCCGTAGGCCTGGCACAACCGCAGCCACGCCTCGATCGCCTGGGGCCAGGCTTTGGGGTCGCCGACCGGGTCGCCGCTCGCGAGACAGACGCCGACCTCCACGCGGTAGGTGATGGCGGCGCGGCCAGTCGGCGCGAACACCACGGCCTTGTCGCGGCGCGTCGCGAAGTAACCCAATGAGTCGTTCTTGCCATACAACTCGAGCAGTCCGCGGATCGCGGACTCGTCTTCACCGGTGAGTGCGTTCTCCGCGCGCTGCGACTGGAACAACACGATCGCCGCGACCATCAGCGCCAGTGCACCGAACAGCCCGAGCAGCGCGTTGATGAACACGTGCGGGTGACCGCTGAACGAGTCAGCGCTGGCGCCCGCAAAGGCGCCCACGCGGTTGAGCGCGTAGAAGAAGCGGTCCTCACGGGCCAGGCTTCCGGGGAAGAGCTCGAGCAGGCCCCAGCCGATCAGGGTGCCGACAACCAATCCGGCGACCAGCGTTGCCGCCGCTTTGATCAGCGCACCCCGGCGCACCTTGGCCCAGAACTCCTTGCGCGCCAAGACAAGGAAGGCGATGGCGGCGACGTGGAAGGCGAGACCGATGAACTCGCCGGTCTCCTGCAGCCACGATTCTCCGCCGGAGACGATGTCGCCGATGTTCCAGCCGACCGCGGCGACCATGTAGCCGACGAGGATCCACCACGCGATGCTCTTCCGCGCCGCCAGTGCCGCGGCCAGCAGCGCCAGCACGAACGCCCACGCGAAGCTGGTGTCGGGGAAGTTGAAGATGTAGTCGTTGACGAACTCGCGGGGCACCTTGATGAGCGACCGGAAAAACGGCGAGACGCTCGCGAGAAGCGACAGTGTGGCGATGATGCCGACGGTCCAGCCGGCCGCGGCAGGCACCCACCTGAACGCGGAGGTGCGGCGGGCTTTCGCAATGTTCGCTGAGCCGGCCGGGCTAGTGACGGTCATAAGGCGCGAGGATATTCGCTCGACCGGTCAAATTGGTGTGAGTAGCTACCAGACAGGGCCGGTGTATTTCTCCCCGGGACCGTGACCCGGTTCCTCCGGCGCGGCGCTCGCTTCGCGGAATGCGAGCTGCAGGCTCTTCAGGCCGTCGCGCACCGGTCCGGCGTGGGGGCCGAGGTACTCGGCGGACGCCGTCACCAGCCCCGCCAGCGCGGTGATTAGCCGGCGCGCCTCGTCGAGGTCGCGGTGCGGGCTCTCGTCGGGATCCTCGGCCGACAACCCGAGCTTCTCGGCGGCGGCGCTCATCAACATGACGGCGGACCGGGTGATGACCTCGACGGCGGGGATATCGGCCAGCTCGCGGGTCGGCAGTTCGGTCGCCGGTTCAGGCGATGCGGGATCCTGGGTCATCCCTGATAGGATGGCATGCGCGACCGTCCCGGCGTACGCCAGGGACAGCAAGTGGAGTCCCACTCCCACCGCTGACCATACCGGTACAGCGGTCCGGTCACAGGCATCCGATGCCTGTCCTGGTCGGCTTTGGGCCCTGCTTTGAGCAGGGCTTTTCTGTTCGCTGAACAGATGCTGATGGGTGGGGCTCCTAGACGACAACATAGGAGGCCCCATCAGCACTGAGACCCGCGTCAACGAGCGCATCCGCGTACCTGAAGTCCGTCTCATCGGACCAGGCGGCGAGCAGGTAGGCATTGTGCGCATCGAAGACGCCCTCCGCGTCGCCGCGGATGCCGATCTCGACCTTGTCGAAGTAGCCCCGGACGCCAAACCACCGGTTTGCAAGATCATGGACTACGGCAAGTTCAAATACGAGACGGCCCAGAAGGCACGCGAGTCTCGCAAGAACCAGCAGCAGACCGTCGTCAAGGAACAGAAGCTGCGTCCCAAGATCGACCCGCACGACTACGAGACCAAAAAGGGCCACGTGGTCCGCTTCCTGCAAGCGGGATCCAAGGTCAAGGTGACCATCATGTTCCGCGGACGCGAGCAGTCGAGGCCCGAGCTGGGCTACCGACTCCTGCAGCGGCTGGGCGCCGACGTCGCCGATTACGGCTTCGTCGAGACGTCGGCCAAGCAGGACGGCCGCAACATGACGATGGTGCTGGCACCGCACCGCGGCGCGAAGACTCGCGCCAAGGCGGCGCACGATGCCGACGCTCCCGCCGCGCAACGCGCACAGCCCGAGAGCGCACCGACCGAAACACCACAGAACTGAACTGAGGACACATGCCAAAGGCGAAGACCCACAGCGGCGCTTCCAAGCGGTTCCGGGCCACCGGAACCGGAAAGATCGTGCGCCAGAAGGCCAACAAGCGGCACTTGCTCGAGCACAAGTCGAGCAAGCGCACCCGCCGGCTCGACGGTCGCACCGAGGTGGCGGCCAATGACGTCAAGCGCGTCAAGAAGCTGCTGAACGGCTGACAGGCCCCCCTGTCCGGACCTGACGAACCTGAACGAAGAGGAAAACCCCCATGGCACGCGTAAAGCGCGCAGTAAACGCGCAGAAGAAGCGCCGCACAATACTCAAGGCATCTAAGGGCTACCGCGGTCAGCGGTCACGGCTGTATCGCAAAGCCAAAGAGCAGCAGCTGCATTCGTTGACCTATGCCTACCGCGACCGGCGTGCCCGCAAGGGCGAGTTCCGCAAGCTGTGGATCTCGCGGATCAACGCGGCGGCCCGCGCCAACGACATCACCTACAACCGGTTGATCCAGGGCCTGAAGGCCGCCGGAGTCGAGGTGGACCGCAAGAACCTGGCCGAGATCGCCGTCAGCGATCCCGCCGCCTTCACCGCGTTGGTGGAGGTCGCCAAGGCTGCGCTGCCCAGCGATGTCAATGCGCCGTCGGGCGAGGCTGCCTGACGCTCACCGAACGCGCAGACCGGGTGGCGGCAGCGATCAAGCTGCATCGCCACGTGGGACGACGCCGCGCCGCACGCTTTCTCGCTGAGGGACCCAACCTCGTCGAGGCCGCGATGCGGCGCGGACTCGTCTCCGAGGTCTTCGTCACCGAAGCTGCGCAGGCCCGCTTCGCATCGCTGCTTGGCGATGCCGATGTACACGTGGTGACGGAGCGAGCCGCGAAAGCGTTGTCGGACACGGTCACTCCGGTCGGCCTGGTCGCGGTGTGCTCGGTACCCGAGACCTCGCTTGACGACGTCCTCGCCGATGCCCCACGGCTGCTGGCCGTCGCGGCGGAGATCTCCGAGCCCGGTAACGCGGGCACTCTGATTCGCATCGCCGACGCGATGGGCGCCGACGCCGTCGTACTTGCCGGCCACAGCGTCGATCCATACAACGGCAAGTGTCTGCGTGCCTCGGCCGGGAGTATCTTCTCGATTCCCGTCGTATCCGAGCCGGATGCCACCACGGCGGTGTCGGCGATAGGTGCCGCCGGGCTTGCGGTGCTGGCCACCACTGTCGACGGCGAAGTATCGCTTGATGATGCGGATTTGACCGCGCCGACGGCATGGCTGTTCGGGCCGGAGGCGCATGGCTTGGCGTCCGAACTGGCCGAGATGGCCACTCAACGGGTGCGAATTCCCATGCCCGGCAACGCCGAAAGCCTCAATGTGGCATCGGCGGCGGCGATCTGTCTGTATCAGAGCGCCAGGGCTCACCGTTTGTAACGGCATGGCGAAGAATGCGCCCGGATCCCGCCGTGGCGTTACATCCGACGCCGCTAGTCGGCTTTCAGCAGCTGCTCGGAGATCTGCACCATAAGCCTGCGCGGTGTGACCCGGTAACCGTTGGCGAGCAGAGTGTTTCGCCAGCCCGAGACCACGGTCGGCGTGGACTTCTCCAGCGCCGCCATCGCGGTGTCGACGACCTGTTTGGCGGTCTGCCTGCCGTCGGTGAGGAATTCCTCTCCCGTCCGTGCGAAGAACTCCGTCTCCGTCGCACCCGGGCAGAGAGCGAAAACGCGCACCCCGGTTCCCTTGCACTCCTGCCAGAGCGCCTCTGAGAACGACAGCACAAAGGCCTTAGTGGCGCCATAGACCGCCATGCCCGGCGTCGGCTGGAACGCGGCGGTCGATGCGACGTTGATGACGACGCCGCGCCCTGCTGCCGTCATGGCCGGGAGATAGGCCGCCGTCAGGTCGACCAAGGTGCCGCAATTCAGCTGGATCTGCGCCGCGTTGGCGGCGGCGTCCTGCCCGACGAATTTGCCGTGCAGACCGACGCCGGCGTTGTTCACCAGGATGTCGATCGTCCTGCCCAGGTCGCTGACCTTCGACGCCAGGTCGGGACCGGAGCCCGGGACGGCGAGATCGGCGGTGATGACGTCTACCGTCAGGCCGGGATGTTGCTCGGTCAGCTTCGTGCGCAGCTCAGCGAGCTTTTCGGCGCGGCGAGCGACCAGGACGAGATTGACCCCGCGCTTCGCGAATTGAACGGCGAATTCCTCGCCGATCCCACCGCTGGATCCGGTGATCAGGGCTGTCTTGTTCTTCAGGTCCACGTGGCCAGGCTAGTCGGCAACAAGACCTGTCGTACCTCCGTGCCAGTCTCTGCGCATGACCGACTCGCTGGAGGTGAGGGGGACCGATCTTCGGTACCTGCTCACGGCGTACTTGTTCGACCATGGTCCCGCGACAATCGACGAACTGGTCGACGCGCTGGCGTATCACGGTTTCCGTCCGGTTGGGCGCGCGTCGAAGTCGGTGTCGGAGGCGCTGCGCTGGGAGGTTTTCCAGGGCCGAGCAGTGCGGTTGCGCCGCGGTCGGTACCGCCCGGGGACGATGCCGCATACGACCGCACAGCGGATCTACCAACGTGTGCGGACTCTGCACGACGAGGTCGCTGCGTCGTCCTTAAGCCACAGCAGACTGCGAACCCCTCCGATTCCGCCGGCCGCCTAAGCGTTGTTCAGCAGACCCCGCGCCACGTGGGTGATCTGAACCTCATTGCTGCCCGCGTAGATCATCAGTGACTTCGCGTCGCGGGCAAGTTGTTCCACCCTGTACTCGGTCATGTACCCGTTGCCGCCGAATACTTGCACGGCCTCCATTGCGACGTCGGTGGCTGCCTGCGAGCAGTACCATTTGATCGCCGACGCCTCGGGCAGCGAGATCGGCTGACCCTTTTCCGCCGACTCGATCACCCGGAACAGGATGTTGCGCACGTTCATTCGCGCCACCTCCATATTCGCGAGCTTCAGCTGAATCAACTGGAACTGCCCGATTTCCTGACCCCACAGCTTTCGCGTCTTCGCGTAGTCGACACACAGCCGCAGACACTCCTCGATGACGCCCAGCGACATCGCTGCGACTCCGATGCGCTCGGCGGAGAAGTTCGACCGCGCACTGGCCCGTCCGTCGCCTGCCGAACTGTCCTCGGTTTCACCGAGCAGCCGGTCCCGGCCAAGCCGCACGTTGTTGAAGAACAGTTCCCCTGTGCGGGAACTGTGAATACCCATCTTGCTGAACGGCTTTGACTGGACGAAACCTTCCATGCCGCGGTCGAGCACGAACGTCAGCACCTTGCGGTCACGCTTGTCGGCGCCGTCACCCTCGTCGAGTTTCGCGTACACCACGACCACGTCGGCGTCGGGCCCGTTGGTGATGAACGTCTTCTGGCCGTTGAGGATGTAGTCGTCGCCGTCACGCACGACGTAGGACTTCATGCCGCCGAACGCATCCGAGCCCGAGTCGGGTTCGGTGATCGCCCACGCGCCGATCTTGTCGTAGGTGACGAGATCCGGCAGCCAGCGCTCCTGTTGGGCGAGCGTGCCCCTGCCCTGGATCGTCGGCACCGTCAGGCCGAGGCTGACCCCCATACCGGTGACGATGCCCATCGACACTTTGCACAACTCGCTGACGACGACGAAGCCCATCCCGCCTGAGCCGCCCCCGAACATGCCGCCGCCCGACGACTTTCCCGACTCGCCGCCGTCGCGAAGCTTCGCCAGCCGCTTGTTCAGCGACTCGCGCGCCATGTCGGCGATGCCGAACGTCGCGAACAGTTTGCGGATGATCGGGTACGGCTCCATGTCACCGCTTTCGAGGTCATCGACATGGGGGCGAATCTCTTTGTCTACGAACTCTCGCACGGCGTCGCGCACGGCAAGGTCAACGTCTGTCCATTCGAGCATGCCCCTAGGCTGCCTTACCCGACTTTCCTCCACGGCCCCGGGCCGGTCGACGCAGCCCCGTCAACGAGAACGTCGTGTGTACCAAAGAGCCCGCTCGATCGAGCAGCGACTTGCGCGGCGGCACGTAATGCATCGGCAGGCCGTGGCGGTCGCGGGGTGGCGCCATGAACGCGGGCGCTTCGACCAATGGCGCGTCCTCGGCCAGCTTGCCCTCGGCGCGACGATAGGCGGCCAGTGCGCGTGGATGAAGCCGTATCTCGTCGGGCACCGCGACGAACGCCAACTCGACGAGCTTGCCGAAGATCCGAAGTAACACCTCGTCGCCCGGCGTCCAGCGCATGCCGGCCTTCTCGCGCACGGCGGGATCGAAGAGGCCCGCGGCGATCCAGCGCTGCGCGCCGACCATCGGCTTGAAGAGCTGGTCCCAGATCGGAGTGGGCATCAGCACGAACCACGGCTTGGGGATGCGGATCGAGAAGATGTCGAGCGTCGCGCGGTTGATCTCCAACTCGTCGCGGCACTTGACGTCCCAGTACTCGCAGAAGTCCTCCCACGTGTCGGGGACCGGCCGCATGCTCATGCCGTACATCCGGTACCACTGCACGTGTTCGTCGAACAGCTGGCGCTTCTCGGCGTCGGTGAGCCCGCCGCAGAAGTACTCGGCGGTCTTGATGATCAACATGAAGAACGTCGCGTGCGCCCAATAGAACGTCTCGGGGTTCAACGCGTGGTAGCGCCGGCCTTCGGCGTCGACGCCCTTGATCGTGTTGTGGTAGCCCTTGATCTGCTGCCCGGTCTGCGCGGCGCGGTCACCGTCGTAGACGACGCCCATGATCGGGTACACCGAGCGCGCGACGCGCTGCAGTGGCTCGCGCAGCAGGATCGAATGGTCTTCGACGCCCGCGCCGAGTTCGGGATACATGTTTTGGATCGCCCCGATCCAGACGCCGAGCATGCCGGTCCGCAAGTCGCCGAAGTACTTCCACGTCAGCGAATCGGGGCCGAGCGGGTCTTTGTCGGCATGCCGTCTAGTGGCGGTCGCCGTCGAAGTCGATTTCAGGGCCATCGGTTTCCTCCGCTGTCAGACCCTCACGATAAACTTGACAACGTACGTTGTCTACGATTTGCCAGGCGTGGCGGCCACAGTGTTATTCACCCTCCACGTGTGCTCCACTAGCCTGTGACCAGCCGCTTTATTCGCTTTTCGGCGCTCAAACTAGGCTTGTGCCCGTGGATGAGGTCGAGTCGATCGACGAACGATCTGGCAGGCAGTCATCCGGGCCCGTCGCCTGGCTGAAGAGCACCAACCAGAGCCCGTCGGTCATCGCCTTCCTGCGCCGCGCCCGGCGTGCCCTTCCCGGGGATCCCGAGTTCGGAGACCCGCTTTCGGCGGCCGGTGAAGGCGGCCCCAGAGCCGCCGCTCGCGCGGCCGATCGGCTGCTGCATCGCGAGGCGGCGTCACGCGAAGTGAGCCTCGGCGCGCTGCAGGTGTGGCAGGCGCTGACCGAGCGGGTGTCGGGCAAGCCTGCCTACCGGGAGGCGACGATCGTCTTCACGGACCTGGTGGGGTTCTCAGCGTGGTCGCTGAGCGCGGGCGACGACGCCACCCTCAAGCTCCTGCGCCGCGTCTCTCAGGTTGTCGAGCCGCCGCTGCTGGAGGCCGGCGGTCAGATCGTCAAGCGCATGGGCGACGGCATCATGGCGGTCTTCCTGCGGCCGACGACGGCGGTCGCCGCCGCGGTCAAGGCGCGGGAGGCGGTGAAATCCCTTGACGTGGACGGCTACACCCCGCGGATGCGCGTCGGGATCCACACCGGCCGGCCGCAGCGAATCGGCTCGGACTGGCTGGGCATCGACGTCAACATCGCTGCGCGGGTGATGGAGCGGGCGACCAGGGGAGAGTTGGTGGTGTCCCAGGCGACGCTGGACGGTCTTTCGGCCGAGGACCTCGACGTGTTGGGGCTCGACGCCAAGCGGCTGCGCAAGCAGGTCTTTGCGCCCAAGCAGGACGGGGTGCCCGCCGATCTCGTCATGTACCGGCTGAAATCGCGCAGGCCGTCACCGGGTGACGCCGACCTGGACGGCTACCCCTCGGGCGAGTAGCCCCACCTGCCACGCATATGATCGCCGGGTGGCTGATCAGCCAATAGACCTGTCTGAAGAAGCGTTGACGAAGGCTGTCAGCGCTGCTCGGCATGCCTTCGACGCGGCGAATGACCTCGACTCGCTTTCCCGCGCCAAGACCGAGCAGCTGGGTGACCGCTCGCCGATTGCGCTCGCGCGCCAGGCGCTCGGCTCGTTGCCCAAGGCCGACCGTGCCGACGCGGGCAAGCGGGTCAATGTGGCGCGTACCGAGGCGCAGCAGGCCTACGACGAGCGCCTCGCGGCTTTGCGGGCCGAGCGCGACGCCGCCGTGTTGATCGCCGAGCGCATCGACGTGACTCTGCCGTCGACCCGGCAGCCGGTCGGGGCCCGCCACCCGATCACGATCCTGGCCGAGCATGTCGCCGACACGTTCGTCGCGATGGGCTGGGAACTCGCCGAGGGGCCCGAGGTCGAGACCGAGCAGTTCAACTTCGACGCGCTGAACTTTCCGCCCGACCACCCGGCCCGCAGCGAGCAGGACACCTTCCACGTCGCGCCCGACGGCTCGCGGCAGGTGCTGCGCACCCACACCTCACCGGTCCAGATCCGGGCGCTGCTCGAGCGCGAGCTGCCGGTCTACATCATCTCGATCGGCCGCACCTTCCGCACCGACGAGCTGGATGCCACCCACACCCCGGTCTTCCATCAGGTGGAGGGGCTCGCCGTCGACAAGGGGCTGACGATGGCCCACCTGCGCGGAACGCTCGACGCGTTCGCCCGTTCCGAATTCGGACCCGAGGGTCGCACGCGATTCCGTCCGCACTTCTTCCCGTTCACCGAACCGTCGGCCGAGGTCGACATCTGGTTCCCGAACAAGAAGGGCGGCCCCGGCTGGGTGGAATGGGGCGGCTGCGGCATGGTGAATCCGAATGTGTTGCGCGCCTGCGGTATCGACCCGGAGGTCTACAGCGGATTCGCGTTCGGCATGGGATTGGAGCGCACCCTGCAGTTCCGCAACGGTATCCCCGACATGCGTGACATGGTCGAGGGCGACGTGCGCTTCTCGCTGCCATTCGGGGTTGGAGCCTGATGCGCCTGCCCTACAGCTGGCTGCGCGACGTCGTCCAAGCCGGAGCTCCCGGCTGGGACGTGTCAGCCGAGGAACTGGAACAGACCCTGATCCGCATCGGTCATGAGGTCGAAGAGGTCCTTCCCGTCGGGCCGGTGACGGGGCCCTTGATCGTCGGGCGGGTCGTCGAGATCGAGGAACTGACCGAGTTCAAGAAGCCCATCCGAGCGGTCAAAGTCGATGTGGGTGAACCAGAGCCACGTGACATCGTCTGCGGGGCAACCAACTTCGCGGTCGGCGACCTTGTCGTGGTGGCACTGCCCGGTTCCGTGCTGCCGGGCGACTTTGCCATCGCCACCCGCAAGACATACGGCCGCACCAGTGACGGCATGATCTGTTCGACCGCTGAACTCAACCTCGGCTCTGATCATTCCGGCATCCTGGTGCTGCCGGAGGGCACGGCAGAGCCCGGCACGCCCGCTGCGGACATCCTCGGCCTCGACGACATCGTGTTCAACCTGGCGATCACCCCGGACCGCGGCTACTGCCTGTCGGTGCGCGGCATGGCCCGCGAGATCGCCAACGCCTACGACCTCGACTACGTCGACCCGGCCGACATCGCGCCCCTGCCCGCCGAAGCTGAGGCACTGCCGCTGACGATCGACGAGGGCACCGGGGTGCTGCGCTTCGGCTTACGTCCGGTCACCGGTATCGACCCAAAAGCGGTGTCGCCGTGGTGGATGCAACGACGATTGCTGCTGTCGGGTATCCGCGCCATCTCGCCGGCCGTCGACGTGACCAACTACGTGATGCTCGAGATCGGGCATCCGATGCACGCACACGATCGCAGCCTGATCACCGGCGGCTTCCGGGTCCGGTTCGCTGAACCGGGGGAGACCGTTGTCACCCTCGACGACATAGAACGTCGCCTCGACCCTGCCGACGTACTCATCGTCGACGATGTCGCCACCGCGGCGATCGGCGGCGTGATGGGCGCGGGCACCACCGAGGTTCGTGACAGCACCACCGACGTGTTGCTCGAGGCCGCGGTATGGGACCCCGCCGCGGTGTCGCGCACGCAGCGGCGCCTACACCTCAACAGCGAGGCGGGCCGTCGCTATGAACGCACCGTCGATCCGGCGATCTCCGTCGCCGCATTGGATCGCTGCAGCACGCTGCTTGCCGAGATCGCCGGTGGCACAGTCGAACCGACATTGACCGATTGGCGTGGCGATCCGCCTCGTGACGACTGGTCGCCTGCGCCGGTCAGCATGGCGGTCGACCTGCCCGACCGCATGGCCGGTGTGGAGTACGCGGCCGGCACCACCCAGAAGCGCCTCACTCAGATCGGCGCCGACGTCGTCGTGAACGACGGTCAGGTGACGGCGACACCACCGAGCTGGCGCCCCGACCTCCGTCAGCCCGCGGATCTCGTCGAGGAGGTCTTGCGGCTGGAGGGCCTCGAGGTCATCCCATCGGTGCTGCCGCTCGCACCACCGGGCCGCGGTCTGAGCCCCGCGCAGAAGCGGCGCCGCGCGATCGGAAAGTCGCTGGCGCTCAGCGGCTACGTCGAGATCCTGCCGACCCCGTTTCTGCCCGCGGGAATCTTTGACCAGTGGGGTTTGCCTGCCGACGACCCGCGCCGATCCACGACGCAGGTGTTGAATCCGTTGGAGGCCGATCGGCCCCAGCTGGCCACCACTCTTCTGCCGGGACTGTTGGAAGCCTTGGGGCGCAACGTGTCCCGCGGAGCTGTCGACGCCGCGTTGTTCGCCATCGCTCAGGTGGTCGAGCCGACGACGGAAACCCGCGCGGTGGAACGTATTCCGACCGACCGTCGGCCCACCTCCGATGAGATCGCGACGCTCGATGCCTCACTGCCGCATCAGCCGCAACACGTCGGCGCGGTCTTGACGGGGCTGCGCGAGCCCGCCGGCCCGTGGGGGCGGGGCAGGCCCGTGCACGCCAGCGATGCGTTCGAGGCGGTGCGCGTCATCGGCCGTGCCGCAGGCGTAGACCTCACACTGCGATCAGCCCAGCACCTGCCCTGGCATCCGGGCCGATGCGCCGAGGTGGTCATCGGCGACGCTGTCGTCGGATATGCGGGCCAGTTGCACCCGGCCGTCATCGAGCGGTCGGGTCTGCCCGCGGGCACCTGCGCCGTCGAACTGAACCTCGACGCCATCCCGCTCACCGAAACGCTTCCCGCGCCTGCCGTATCGCCGTTTCCAGCCGTGTTCCAGGATGTCGCGCTGATCGTCGGCGAGGACGTCGCCGCGCAGAACGTGATCGATGCCGTCCGCGAGGGTGCGGGTGAACTGCTGGAGGACGTCCGGCTGTTCGACGTCTACACCGGGCCTCAGATCGGTGAAGGACGCAAGTCACTGGCGCTGGCGCTGCGGTTCCGGGCCACCGACCGCACGCTCACCGAGGACGAGGCCAGTGCCGCCCGCGACGCCGCCGTTCAGGCGGCGGCCGATCGCGTCGGAGCCGAGCAACGCCGCTGATTTCCGAGTAGTGCCGCCGATTCCGGAGTAGGAACGTAGCCATGATCGAGGTACTGCAGGACATGCCCGCCGGCGTCGTGGGCATTCGCGTTTCGGGCAAGGTGACCGGTGACGAGATGGTCGAGTTCAAGCCCGAACTCGAAAAGCTGCTCGGCGGCGAGGAAGTCCGGATCGTCGAGGTCATCGCGCCCGACTATGAGGGCTTCGGACGGGGAGGTTTGGTCGAGGACCTCAAGCAGGGCTTCGGCACCCTCATCAACCATCGTTCGGCGTTCAAGCGCATCGCGATCGTCACCGACAAAGAGTGGGTCGCGCACACGGTGCATCTGGTGGGCTGGATGGTCCCCGGTGAACTCGAGGTGTTCGGACTCGACGACCTCGAACGAGCCAAGGAATGGGCCGCAGGCTGATTCCGTCGGCGTTCGCGGAGGAAAGGCCGGCATGGGGGAGACGGATGAGCGGCCGCGCACTTCGGTAGACGGCATCGCGATACTCGCGATGTTTCTGATGGTGGTCGCCTTCACCTACAACGACGAAGTCGTCGAGCTCGCCTACGCCGGCGCCGGCGGCTATGTCTCGTATTCGCGGTGGATCGTCTTCCTGATCGATTCCGCGATCGTGCTGTGTGCCGCCGGGCTGAAATGGCGGATGGAGGCCCGGGAGCAACTGGGCGGGACGATGTCGTGGCAGGAGTTCCTGCCGAGGTTGCTGCACGGCCCATGGCCGCTGGGGGCGGCGCTGATGGTGGTGCTTCACATCGCGATGGCGTTCCTCCCGCTCAACCTCGGGGTGGACATCGCGCTGTCGATGTTGTTCACGGTCTCGATGAGCCTCGTGCTGGTGGCCGTCCTGGATGTCGGGTCGTCCGGCGGGCGCGGTTTCGGACACAGAGACTGGATCGTGCCGTTGCTTGTCGGCACGTTGGTGGTTCAGGTCGCATCCGCGCTGTGGTTTCCGGTTCTCAACGTCGCAGGCGAGTGCGCAGATACCGTTTCGACCGACTTCTTCGCGCAGATGGTCCAGGTCATTCCTATGCTGCTGGTGACCCTCGGCATCGAGCTGGGTTTCCTGCGGCGTTCGTCGCCCCTGCGGACCCTGGGCCAGCGAGCGGCGCCGATCCTGACCATCGTGATGCTCTGCGTCGCCGAGATGATGAGCTTTTCCATGCTGGTCGTATCCGATCGCACCGCCTGCGGGGTGGCAGCGACGATGCACGAGTTTGCGGCCTTCGTGCTGAGTGTCCAGGCGACCGCGATCGCCCTGGTGACGCTGGTTTGGCTGCTGCTGACGGACCGCAACCAAATGAATTTGCATGAGGATGCATAACCATGCAGAATCGCATGCATGACTTCCGTCGCAGTGGCCGGTGCCAGCGGATACGCAGGTGGGGAAATTCTGCGATTGCTGCTGGGGCATCCCGCGTATGCCGACGGACGGCTGACGATCGGCGCCCTCACCGCGGCGGCGAGCGCCGGCACCCTGCTCGGTGAGCATCACCCGCACCTGCTGCCGCTGGCTGACCGCGCGCTCGAGGCCACCGACGCCGACACCCTGAAAGGCCACGATGTGGTTTTTCTGGGGCTTCCGCATGGTCATTCCGCAGCCCTGGCCGACGAGCTCGGCAGCGACACCGTCATCGTCGACTGCGGCGCCGACTTCCGCCTCACCGATGCCGGGGCCTGGGAACGGTTCTACGGGTCGTCGCACGCGGGCAGCTGGCCGTACGGCCTGCCCGAGCTGCCCGGCGCCCGGGACCGGTTGCGCGGCGCCACCCGCATCGCCGTTCCGGGTTGTTATCCGACCGCGGCTCTGCTCGCGCTGTGGCCCGCGATCGCCGAGGGACTCGTCGAGCCCGCGGTCACCATCGTCGCCGTCAGCGGTACGTCGGGTGCCGGGCGCGCCGCCAAGACAGACCTGCTCGGCTCCGAGGTCATCGGATCCGCGCGCGCGTACAACATCGGCGGCAAGCACCGACACACCCCGGAGATCGCACAGGGCCTCGAAGCCGTCACCGACAAGGACGTCACGGTGTCGTTCACCCCGGTGCTCATCCCGACGTCACGCGGCATTCTGGCCACTTGCACCGCGAAGACCACGACACCGCTGTCGCAAATCCGTAGCGCCTACGAGAAGGCTTACGACGCCGAGCCTTTCATTCATCTGCTGCCTGAAGGCCAGTTGCCCAAAACCGGCGCGGTGATCGGGAGCAATGCCGCTCAGCTCGCGGTCGCCGTCGACGAGGACGCCTCGACGTTCATCGGCATCGCCGCGATCGACAACCTCGTCAAGGGGACCGGTGGGGCCGCGGTGCAATCGATGAACCTTGCACTGGGCTGGCCGGAGACGGAAGGACTTTCGATCGTGGGCGTGGCGCCATGACCGACATCTCGGACACCGCGCGGCTCATCCGCACGCAGGGTGTGACCGCGCCCGCCGGCTTCCGCGCCACCGGAATCGCCGCGGGCATCAAGGCTTCCGGCGAGCTCGACCTCGCGCTGGTCTTCAACGAGGGACCCGACCACGCCGCCGCGGCCGTGTTCACCCGCAACAAGGTGAAGGCCGCGCCGGTGCTGTGGTCGCAGCAGGTGCTCACCACCGGGCGGCTGCGTGCGGTCGTATTGAATTCCGGCGGCGCGAACGCCTGCACCGGGCCGTTGGGCTTTCAGGACACCCACGCCACCGCAGAGGCCGTCGCCTCGGCGCTTTCCGACTGGGGCACCGAGACCGGGGCGATCGAGGTCGCCGTGTGTTCCACCGGGCTCATCGGCGACCGACTGCCGATGGACAAGGTGCTGGCGGGTGTCACCGAGATCGTCCACGAGATGGCCGGCGGGCTGACCGGTGGCGACGAGGCCGCACGGGCCATCATGACCACCGACACGGTTCCGAAACAGGTTGCGCTGCACCACAGTGACAATTGGACGGTGGGTGGGATGGCGAAGGGTGCAGGGATGCTGGCGCCGTCGCTGGCGACCATGTTGTGCGTCATCACCACCGACGCTGTCGCCAGTTCGGATGCCCTCGATCAGGCGCTACGCAAGGCGACCGCCATGACGTTCGACCGGCTCGATGTCGACGGCAGCTGTTCCACCAACGACACGGTTCTGCTGCTTGCCTCCGGCGCCAGCGAGATCGCCCCCAGCCAAAGCGATCTCGAGGACGCGGTCCTGAGGGTTTGTGACGACCTGTGCGCACAACTGCAGGCCGACGCCGAAGGGGTCACCAAACGCATCGTCGTCACCGTGACAGGAGCCGAGTCCGAAGCGGACGCGCTGACGGCGGCCCGTGTGGTGGCTCGCGACAGCCTCGTCAAGACGGCGCTCTTCGGGTCCGATCCCAACTGGGGCCGCGTACTGGCCGCGGTGGGAATGGCACCGGTCGTGCTGGACGTCGACCGGATCAGCGTGTCGTTCAACGGCTCTGCCGTGTGCGTCGACGGCGCCGGAGCACCGGGTGCGCGTGACGTGGACCTGTCCGGCGACGAGATCGACGTCACCATCGATCTGGGCGTCGGCAATGACCGGGCCTCGATACGGACGACCGACCTGTCCCACGGCTACGTCGAAGAGAACTCGGCCTACAGCTCATGACACTCGCGACGCCCGTCAAGGCGCAGATACTCGCCGCCGCCCTGCCGTGGCTCAAGCAGTTGCACGACAAGATCGTCGTGGTGAAGTACGGCGGCAACGCGATGACCGACGACACCCTCAAGACCGCGTTTGCCGGTGACATGGTGTTTCTGCGCAACTGCGGCATCCACCCCGTCGTCGTCCACGGCGGCGGCCCGCAGATCAGTGCGATGCTCAAAAAGCTGGGCATCGCAGGTGATTTCAAGGGCGGCTTCCGCGTCACCACGCCCGAGGTGCTCGACGTGGCCCGGATGGTGCTGTTCGGACAGGTCGGCCGCGAACTGGTGAACCTGATCAATGCACACGGTCCATATGCCGTGGGTGTGACAGGCGAAGACGCCCACCTTTTCACGGCCGTGCGGCGCGACGTCACCGTCGACGGGGTGGCGACCGACATCGGCCTCGTCGGTGATGTCGAAAAGGTGGACGCGGATTCGCTGCTCGATCTCATCGACGCGGGCCGCATTCCGGTGGTCTCGACTATCGCACCCGACGCCGAAGGCGTGGTGCACAACATCAACGCCGACACCGCGGCGGCCGCGCTGGCGGAGGCGCTGGGAGCTGAGAAGCTGGTGATGCTCACCGACGTGGAGGGTCTCTACACCGACTGGCCCGACCGCGGTTCGCTGGTCAGCGAGATCGACACGGCCGCACTGACTCAGCTGCTACCCAAGCTGGAAACCGGCATGGTGCCCAAGATCGAGGCCTGCCTACGTGCCGTATCGGGAGGCGTGCCGAGCGCACACGTCATCGACGGTCGCGTCGAGCACTGTGTGCTGGCTGAGCTATTCACCGACGAGGGGACGGGGACCAAGGTGGTGAGCGCATGACCCTCCCGCAGCGCTGGGAAGCCGTGATGATGGACAACTACGGGACGCCGCCGCTGGCGTTGGTCAGCGGAGACGGTGCCGTGGTGACCGACGCGGACGGCAAGTCGTATCTCGACCTGGTCGGCGGTATCGCGGTCAACATCCTCGGTCATCGCCATCCCGCTGTCATCGAGGCCGTCACCCGCCAGCTCAACACGCTGGGGCACACGTCGAATCTCTATGCCACCGAGCCCGGCATCGCACTGGCCGAAGCGCTGGTCGGTCTGCTGGGCGTCGACGGTGCGCGGGTGTTCTTCTGCAACTCGGGCGCAGAAGCCAACGAGGTCGCGTTCAAGATCTCGCGGCTCACCGGACGCACGAAACTCGTTGCCGCACAGGGCGCGTTCCATGGCCGGACGATGGGATCACTGGCTTTGACCGGCCAGCCCTCGAAGCAGGAGCCGTTCGCTCCGCTGCCCGGCGACGTCACCCATGTGCCGTACGGCGACGTCGAAGAGCTGGAGGCCGCGGTCGACGACCGGACGGCGGCAGTGTTTCTCGAGCCGATCATGGGTGAGGGTGGCGTCGTGACTCCACCCGCCGGATACCTGGTGGCGGCGCGCGAGATCACCGCCGCGCACGGCGCATTGCTGGTTCTCGACGAGGTGCAAACCGGAATGGGCCGCACCGGAGCATTTTTCGCCCATCAGCACGACGGCATTACGCCCGACGTCGTCACGCTCGCGAAGGGTCTCGGCGGCGGACTGCCGATCGGCGCCTGCATCGCGACCGGTGAGGCCGCCGGGCTGATGACCCCGGGCATGCACGGCAGCACGTTCGGCGGCAATCCGGTCTGCACGGCAGCGGCACTCGCGGTGTTGCGAGTGCTGGCCGACGACGACCTTGTCGGGCGCTCAGGCGTTCTGGGCAAGTCGCTGCACCACGGCATCGAGTCGCTGGGTCATCCGACCGTCGACCACGTGCGCGGTCGCGGGCTCATGCTCGGCGTCGTCCTCACCTCCGATATGGCCAAGCCGGTCGAGGTCGCGGCACGCGAGGCCGGGTTCCTCGTCAACGCCCCCGCCGCGAACGTGATCCGTCTCGTCCCACCGCTGATCCTCTCCGATGCGCAGGTCGACGACTTCCTCGGTGCGCTGCCCGGTGTGCTCGACAAAGCGGCCGCGGGGTGTGCGCAATGATCCGCCACTTCCTCCGCGACGATGACCTCACACCCGACGAGCAGGCCGAGGTGCTGGCGCTGGCCGCGGAGCTGAAGAAGGCACCATTCAGCCGCCGCCCACTCGAGGGCCCGCGCGGCGTCGCGGTGATCTTCGACAAGAACTCGACGCGCACGCGGTTCTCGTTCGAGATGGGCATCGCTCAGCTCGGCGGTCACGCGGTGGTGGTCGACGGCCGCAGCACGCAGCTCGGTCGCGACGAGACACTGGAGGACACCGGGCGGGTCCTGTCACGGTACGTCGAGGCGATCGTCTGGCGCACGTTTGGACAGGATCGCTTGACCGCCATGGCTTCTGGGGCCACGGTGCCGATCGTCAATGCGCTGTCCGACGAGTTCCATCCCTGCCAGGTGCTTGCCGATCTACAGACGCTCGACGAACGCGTGGGCACCCTGAACGGTTTGCGGCTGACCTACCTCGGCGACGGTGCCAACAACATGGCTCACTCGTTGATGCTGGGCGGGGTCACCGCAGGCGTCCATGTCACCGTCGCCGCTCCAGCCGGTTTCGAGCCGGACCCGCGATTTGTCACGGCCGCCAACGAACGGGCCGCCGACACCGGCGCCTCGGTGACGGTGACGGCCGATCCGGAAGCCGCCGCCGACGGTGCCGACGTGCTCGTGACCGACACGTGGACGTCGATGGGCCAGGAAAACGACGGCCTGGACCGGGTAGGACCGTTTCGGCCCTTCCAGATCAACGCCGGTCTCGTCGAACGTGCGAAGCCGAATGTGATTGTTCTGCACTGCCTTCCGGCGCACCGAGGAGACGAGATCACCGATGACGTGATCGACGGCGCGCACAGCGCGGTTTGGGATGAAGCCGAGAACCGGCTGCACGCCCAGAAGGCGCTGCTGGTGTGGTTGATGGAGCGGTCGTGACTTCCGCGGCTACCCGCGCAGGTCGGCAGGCTCGCATCGTGTCGATCCTGTCGTCGCAGTCGATCCACAGCCAGAGTGAGCTGGCGACGATACTCGCCGACGAGGGGATCGACGTCACCCAGGCGACGCTGTCGCGGGACCTGGAGGAACTCGGTGCGGTCAAGCTGCGCGGCGCCGACGGCGGCGTCGGGGTCTACGTCGTGCCCGAGGACGGTAGCCCGGTTCGTGGCGTCTCCGGTGGCACCGAACGGATGTCGCGACTGCTCGCCGATCTGCTGGTTTCCACGGACGCCAGCGCCAACCTCGCGGTGCTTCGAACACCGCCGGGAGCCGCGCACTACCTTGCCAGCGCGATGGATCGCGCTGCGCTGCCGTACGTTGTGGGCACAGTGGCCGGCGACGACACCATCTTGGTGATCGCACGTGAGCCGATGACCGGTGCCGAACTCGCGGCGAAACTCGAGAGCATTCAACACAGAGGAGATTAGGTATGCCAAAACCGGGGTCCGAGCGCGTCATCCTGGCGTATTCCGGTGGTCTGGACACCTCGGTCGCGATCAGCTGGATCGGCAAGGAGACCGGCAAAGAAGTGGTTGCGGTGGCCATCGATCTCGGCCAGGGCGGCGAGGACATGGAGGTGGTCCGGCAGCGGGCCATCGACTGCGGCGCGGTCGAGGCGGTCGTCGTCGACGCCAGGGACGAATTCGCCGAGCAGTACTGTCTTCCCGCGATCCAGTCCAATGCGCTGTACATGGACCGTTACCCGCTGGTGTCGGCACTGAGCCGCCCGCTGATCGTCAAGCATCTCGTGGCGGCCGCACGCGAGCACGGCGGCGGAATCGTCGCGCACGGTTGCACCGGCAAGGGCAACGACCAGGTGCGCTTCGAGGTGGGATTCGCCTCGCTGGCACCGGATCTCGAGGTCCTCGCCCCGGTCCGCGACTACGCCTGGACCCGGGAGAAGGCCATCGCGTTCGCCGAGGAGAATGCCATCCCGATCAACGTCACCAAGCGCTCGCCGTTCTCGATCGACCAGAACGTCTGGGGCCGTGCCGTGGAGACCGGCTTCCTCGAGCATCTGTGGAACGCGCCGACCAAGGATGTCTACGACTACACCGAGGACCCGACGGTCAACTGGAACACCCCGGACGAGGTCATCGTCGGATTCGAACGCGGCGTTCCGGTTTCGATCGACGGCCGCGACGTCAGCGTGCTGCAGGCCATCGAGGAACTGAACCACCGCGCAGGTGAGCAGGGCGTCGGCCGGCTCGACGTCGTCGAGGACCGCCTGGTCGGCATCAAGAGCCGGGAGATCTACGAGGCCCCGGGAGCCATGGTGCTCATCACCGCGCACACCGAACTCGAGCACGTCACGCTGGAGCGCGAACTGGGCCGGTTCAAGCGTGGCACCGACCGCAAGTGGGGGGAGCTGGTGTACGACGGCCTCTGGTACTCGCCGTTGAAGGCGGCGCTCGAGTCGTTCGTCGCCAAGACGCAGGAGCACGTGTCCGGCGAGATCCGGATGGTGCTGCACGGTGGGCACATTGCGGTGAACGGCCGGCGCAGTGCCGAGTCGCTGTACGACTTCAACCTCGCGACCTACGACGAGGGCGACACCTTCGACCAGTCATCGGCCAAGGGCTTCGTGCATGTGCATGGACTCTCGTCGAAGATCTCCGCGCAACGGGACCTGGCAGGCCGGTAGGCATGAGCACCAACGAGGGCTCACTGTGGGGCGGCCGGTTCGCCGACGGCCCGTCGGACGCCCTTGCGGCGCTGAGCAAGTCGACGCATTTCGACTGGGTGCTGGCGCCCTATGACATCGCGGCGTCGAAGGCGCATGCGCGGGTGCTCTTCCGGGCCGGGCTGCTGACCGAGGAGCAGCGCGACGACCTGCTCGTCGGTCTGGACAATCTGGCCTCCGATGTCGCGGATGGCAGCTTCGGGCCGCTGGTGACCGACGAAGACGTTCACGGTGCCCTGGAGCGCGGGCTGATCGACCGGGTCGGCGAGGACCTTGGCGGACGGCTGCGCGCGGGACGGTCGCGAAATGACCAGGTGGCCACCCAGTTCCGGATGTGGCTGCGCGACGCCGTCAGGCGTGTCGCCGACGGGGCACTCGAGGTGGTCTCCGCGCTCGCGACTCAGGCCGCGGCGCATCCGACGGCGATCATGCCGGGAAAGACGCATCTGCAGTCGGCGCAGCCGATCCTGTTGGCGCATCATCTGCTCGCCCACGCGCATCCGTTGCTGCGCGACGTCGACCGCATCGCCGACTTCGATAAGCGAGCCGCAGTGTCGCCGTACGGATCCGGCGCCCTGGCGGGATCGTCGCTCGGACTGGATCCCGACGCGATCGCCGAGGAACTCGGTTTCGACGCGGCGGCCGACAACTCCGTCGACGCCACGGCGTCGCGTGATTTCGCCGCCGAGGCGGCGTTCGTGTTTTCGATGATCGCCGTCGACCTGTCACGCCTCGCTGAAGACATCATCCTCTGGAGCACAACCGAATTCGGTTACGTCACGCTGCACGACTCCTGGTCCACGGGCAGCTCGATCATGCCGCAGAAGAAGAACCCCGACATCGCAGAGCTGGCCCGCGGCAAATCGGGCCGCCTGATCGGCAACCTCACCGGGTTGTTGGCGACGCTGAAGGCGCAGCCGCTGGCGTACAACCGGGACCTGCAGGAGGACAAGGAGCCGGTGTTCGACTCCGTTCTTCAACTCGAACTGCTGTTGCCTGCGATGGCGGGCCTTGTCGCGACGCTGCGGTTCGACGTCGACCGGATGGCCGAACTGGCCCCGCTCGGCTACACGCTGGCCACAGACGTCGCCGAATGGCTGGTGCAGCGGGGAGTTCCGTTCCGCGTGGCGCATGAGGCCGCAGGCGCCGCGGTGCGTGCCGCCGAAGCTCGCGGGGTCGGCCTCGAGGATCTGGAGGACGCCGAGCTGACGGGCATTCACGCGGAGCTGACGCCTCAGGTCCGTGAGGTGCTCACCATCGACGGGTCGGTGAATTCCCGGGACGCCAGGGGAGGCACCGCGCCCATCCAGGTCGCCAAACAGCTCGGTGCCGTCCGCGCGACCAGCGACCGGCTGCGGCTGCGGCTGCGGCGTTAGTCGTCGGCGGCGGCCAGCCAAGCCTCTTCGAGAGATTCCTTGCGCGCCAGCATTTCCTGCAACTCGGCATTGAGTTCACCCGCTCGCACGTGATCGGCGGCCGCCTGGGCCATCGATTCGTGCACCGCGACGATCCGCTCGTCGAGCTTGGCGAGTTGACCCTCGATGCGCGCCATCTCCTTGCCCGCCCGCCGTTCCCGCGCCGACGCCGATTCATTGCGCTGCGGTTCGGTGCGCACCGGTTCGGGGGATGTCGCTGCCGCCCGCTCCGAGAGGTATTGCTCGACACCGCCGGGCAGCAGATCACACCGCCCACCGCCGGTCAGCGCGTACGTGACATCGGAGACCCGCTCGAGAAAGTACCTATCGTGCGTCACGACGATCAGCGTCCCCGGCCAGCCGTCGAGATAGTCCTCGATCACGGTCAGGGTGTCGATGTCCAAATCGTTGGTCGGCTCGTCGAGCAGCAGCACGTTGGGTTCGTCGAGCAGCAGCCGCAGGAACTGGAACCGCCGCCGCTCACCGCCCGACAGGTCCCCCAACCGTGTCGTCAACTTGTCCCCGGTGAACCCGAAGTCCTCTAGCAGTGACGACGCGCTGACCTCGCGTCCACCCGCCAGTTCCGTAGAACGGCGGGACCTTTCGACCGCATCGAGCACGCGGTCGGTGGGGTCCAACTCGATCAGAGCCTGGCTCAGGTGGCCGATCTTGAGTGTCTTTCCCTGCTTGAAGGTTCCGGCGGTGGGTGTGAGCTCGCCCGCCAACAGCTTCAGCACGGTGGTCTTGCCGGTGCCGTTCACACCGACGAGACCGATGCGAGCACCAGGCCCGATGGACCAGTCCAGCTTGTCGAGGATCACTTTGTCGCCGGCCTCGAGGCGCACCCGGTGTAAATCGAAGACGTCCTTGCCCAGTCTGGCCGTCGCGAAGCGTTGCAGGGCAAGGGAATCACGCGGTTCCGGTTCATTCGCGATGAGGTCGTTGGCCGCCTGGATGCGGAACTTCGGCTTCGACGTCCGCGCCGGCGGTCCACGCCGCAGCCACGCCAACTCCTTGCGCATCAGATTCTGGCGGCGCGCCTCGACCCCGGCGGCCAACCGCGCACGCTCCGCGCGGGCCAGGACATACGCCGCGTACCCGCCGTCATAGGCGTCGACGGTGCCGTCGTGCACCTCCCACGTTCTGGTGCACACCGCGTCGAGGAACCACCGGTCGTGGCTCACCACCACCAACGCCTTGGCGCCGCGCACCTTGAGGTGATCCGCCAGCCAACCGATGACCTCGACGTCCAGATGGTTGGTCGGCTCATCGAGCACCAGAACGTCGTGGCCGGCGATGAGTTCGGTCGCCAGCGCGACCCGCCGCCGCTCACCGCCGGACAGCTGGCCGACCTCGCGGTCCAGGTCGACGTCCGATAGCAGATGGGACACGACGTCGCGGGTGCGAGATTCAGCGGCCCACACGTGGTCGGGCCGGCCGCCGACGATCACGTCCCTGATGGTCGCGCCGCTGAAGTCGTCGCTCTGGCGCAGGTACCCCACCGACAGCCCCGAGGTGTGGGTCACCCGGCCGGAGTCGGGCGCACGGGTGCCCGTCAGCACCTGCAGCAGCGTCGACTTGCCGTCGCCGTTGCGCCCCACCACCCCGATCGCGTCGCCCTCGTCGACTCCGAGGCTGACGGCGTCGAGCAGCGTGCGGGTGCCGTACCCGACGCTCGCGCGTTCAACATTGATCAGATTCGCCATCGCGCCCGATGATAGGTGGCCCCGCAGTGCGCCAAAGCCGTCGCGCGAGGGCCACCGTCGATCCAGACGATCACCAACCCGCGCTATGCCATGATCATGGCAGCAGTCGGGGGATTGGCGAGCTAGGGGAGCGTGCGTTGGTGGACCTGTCCGGATTGACCCGACCAGTGGAACGACTGGTCGCGACCGCGCAAAACGGGTTGGAAGTCCTGCGTTACGGCGGCCTGGAGACCGGAGCCGTGCCGTCGCCGTTTCAGATCATCCAGAGCGTGCCCATGTACCGGCTGCGGCGGTATTTCCCACCCGACCCCAGGCCGGGAGCAAAGCAACCCGGACCGCCCGTGTTGATGGTCCATCCCATGATGATGTCGGCCGATATGTGGGACGTCACCCGCGACGAAGGCGCCGTCGGCATCCTGCACAAGGCGGGCATCGACCCATGGGTCATCGACTTCGGGTCGCCCGACAAGGTCGAGGGCGGGATGGACCGCAACCTGGCCGACCACGTCGTCGCGCTGAGCGAGGCCATCGACACCGTCAAAGAGGTGACCGGCCGCGACGTCCACCTGGCCGGCTACTCGCAGGGCGGCATGTTCGCCTACCAGACCGCCGCCTACCGGCGGTCCAAGGACCTCGCCAGCATCGTGGCCTTCGGCTCACCCGTGGACACCCTGGCCGCGCTGCCGATGAACCTGCCGGCCAGCCTGGCGCCCGCCGCCGCGGACTTCATGGCCGACCATGTCTTCAGCCGCATGGACATCCCGGGCTGGCTCGCCCGCACCGGTTTCCAGATGCTCGACCCCATCAAGACCGCGCAGTCCCGTATCGACTTCCTCCGCCAGTTGCACGACCGCGAGGCGTTGCTGCCCCGCGAACAACAGCGGCGATTCCTGCAATCCGAAGGTTGGATCGCCTGGTCGGGCCCCGCCATCGCGGAACTGCTCAAGCAGTTCATCGCCCACAACCGCATGATGAGCGGCGGCTTCTCGATTCATGGCGACCTTGTCACCCTGTCCGACATCGACTGCCCCGTGCTGGCCGTCATCGGTGAGGTCGACGACATCGGTCAGCCGGCGTCGGTGCGCGGGATCAAGCGCGCGGCCCCGAAGGCGGATGTCTACGAATTCCTCATTCGCGCAGGACATTTCGGGCTCGTTGTGGGTTCCAAGGCGTCGACGCAGACCTGGCCCGCGGTCGCTCAGTGGGTCAAGTGGATCGACAGTGCCGGGGATATGCCCGAGGGCGTGACGCCGATGGCGTTGCAGCCTGAGGAGCACAGCGAAACTGGTGTCTCACTGAGCTCGCGGGTGGCGCACGGCGCGAATGCCGCGACGGAAATGGCGTTCAGCCTGGCCCGGTCGGCGGCCGACGCGCTGGTTGCGGCCAACAAATCAGCGCGCGCGATCGCGGTCGAGACGTACCGCACCCTGCCCCGCCTTGCTCGGTTGGGCCAGATCAACGAGTACACCCGAATCTCGTTGGGCCGGATCATGACCGAACAGGCTCGCGACCTCCCCAACGGCGAGGCGTTGCTGTTCGACGGCAGGGTCCACACGTACGAGGCGGTGGATCGACGCATCAACAATGTGGTCCGCGGTCTGATCGGGGTGGGCGTTCGGCAGGGTGTGCACGTCGGTGTGCTGATGGAGACTCGGCCGAGTGCGCTGGTGGCGATCGCCGCGCTCTCGCGCCTGGGCGCGGTGGCGGTGCTGATGCCGCCCGACGCCGACCTGCCGACCGCCGCCCGCCTGGGTTCGGTGTCCGACATCATCACCGATCCCGGCAACCTCGAGGCCGCGCAAAGGCTCGACATGCGCGTGCTGGTGCTGGGCGGCGGTGAGGTGCGCGACCTGGATCTACCCGAGGACGCCGACGTCATCGACATGGAGAAGATCGACCCCGACGCGGTCGATCTGCCCGGCTGGTACCGGCCGAATCCGGGACTCGCGCGGGACCTGGCGTTCATCGGGTTCAGCTCGATCGGCGGTGAGTTCGTCGCGCGGCAGATCACCAATTACCGCTGGGCATTGTCGGCGATCGGCACCGCGTCGGCCGCGAACCTCGGACGGGGCGACACGGTGTACTGCCTGACCCCGCTGCACCACCAATCCGGACTGCTGGTCGCGCTCGGGGGCGCGGTGGTCGGCGGATCCCGCATCGCACTGTCGCGGGGTCTGCGTCCGGACCGATTCCTTCAGGAGATCCGCCAGTACGGCGTCACCGTCGTCTCCTACACCTGGGCGATGCTGCGCGACGTCATCGACGACCCGTCGTTCTCGCTCACCGGCAGCCACCCGGTCCGGTTGTTCATCGGCTCCGGCATGCCGACCGGTCTGTGGAAGCGGGTGACCGACGTATTCGAACCCGCCCAGATCGTCGAGTTCTTCGCGACCTCGGACGGGCAGGCCGTCTTGGCGAACGTGTCCGGCGCCAAGGTCGGCAGCAAGGGTCGGCCGCTGCCGGGCAGTGGTGAGATCGCCCTGGCCGCCTACGACCCCGACGACGACCTGATCCTCGAGGACGAGCGGGGATTCGTCCGCCGCGCAGAGGTCAACGAGGTGGGAGTGCTGCTTGCCCATCCGCGCGGGTCGGTCGACCCGACGGCATCGGTCAAACGCGGGGTGTTCGCACCCGCGGATACCTGGGTGTCCACCGAGTACCTCTTCCGGCGAGACGACGACGGCGACTACTGGCTCGTCGAAAGCCGCGGTCAGCTGATCCACACGCTGCGCGGTGTCGTCTACGCCTCGACGGTGAACGATGCCGTCAGCCGCCTCGATGCCGTGGACCTGGCGGTCACCTACGGGGTGGAGACCGACGGCCACTGCCTCGCCGTGACGGCGCTGGCGCTGCGGCCGGGCGGGACCATTCCGTCCGCGGACCTGTCCGAAGCGCTGGCCGACCTGCCGGTCGGCAATCCGCCCGACGTCGTTCACGTGGTGCCCGAGATGTCGCTCAGCGCGTCGTTCCGGCCACTGTTGAGTCCGCTGCGCGAAGCCGGAATTCCCAAGCCGTCCCGTAACGCCTGGTATCTGGACACCGATACGAATCGGTACAAGCGGTTGACCGTCGCGGTGCGCGCCGAGATCGCTGGTGGGTGACTGCGACGGCCGTGCCATGCGGTCGACTCGCTGTTAGGCTCCCGCTGGCGGCAAATCGCCACCGGGCCGGGGAATCAGTGGTCTATCGCGCTGGAGGATTGATGACATCGCAGGCCGGAAATACCGACGTCAAATGGCGCCGCGCCATCGTTGGCGGGGTGATCGTCGCAGGTCTGATGTCCGGCTTCGGTGTCTCGACCGCGTACGCCCAGCCCGATTCGGGGCCGTCTGACACCCGCGCACCGGGCGAAAGCTGCACGGGCGACGACTGCAAGAAGCCGGTAGAGGGCGAGGCGCAGGCGGCGGGCGAAGAGCAACCGACGATGACCGCCGATCAGGCGCTGATGATCATTCACAACGAGTACAACATGGGTGACGGCGGCGGCCAGCTGTCGAAACTGATCGACGACGTGATGAACATGCGCGCTCAAGGGTTCAAGCCGTCCAACGCGAACAAGTTGGCGATCCAAGACGCGCTGGAGTACCGACCCAACCAGACGCCGCTCGTCGAGGCATTGAAAGCAACGCTCGCCTATCAGCGCAAGCTACAGGCGCAGCAGCAAATAATGGCTCAGCAACAGGGGCCGGTCGCCGGACCCGTGCCGGTCCTCCCGGGCTCGTCCGTGCAAGCGCCGGCCGGACCCGGCACCATGACCATCCCGCTGGGCTGACGCGCGGCTGTGCTCGACGAAAAACTTCTGAACATCCTCGTCTGCCCCGAGGACCGCGGCCCGCTACTCCTGGTGGGCGACGAATTCCTGTACAACCCGCGGTTGCGGCGTGCGTATCGCATCGAGGACGGCGTTCCCGTCCTGCTGATCGACGAAGCCGTCACCATCACCGATGACGCCGAACACAATCGGCTGCTGGAGCGGTCAGGCGAATCCGGGTAGCTCCCCGGTGAGGTAGCGCTGCAGGTTCGGTCCAATGGTCTCGGCGATCTGCTCGACCGGCAGCGTTTTGAACGGATCCAACTCCAGGATGTAGCGCGCCATCACCACGCCGACCAGTTGCGATGCGACGAATTGCACGCGGATGATCCCGCTTCCGGGCGGATCATCTACGCGGGAGCCGACTTCCCTGGCGACAACTTCCTGCAGAAACGATCGAAACAGCGAGATGTCATTGCCGGCCAGAATCGATCTCAAAGTGGCGATGAACCCCTTACCCAACTCGGAGTCCCACAGCGGCAGCAGAAGTCGTGGCAGCGTGTGGCCGATCTCCTCGACGGGTATCTGCTTCAGCGGACCGATGATCTGCATCGGGTCGATGGGGATGTGAATCGCCGCGGCGAACAGCTCGGTCTTGGTGCCGTAGTAGTGATGGACGAGCGCGGGATCCACGTCCGCATCGGCGGCGATTGCGCGGATCGATGTCTTGTCAATCCCGTTGCGGGCGAACAACTCCCGCGCACTGGCCAGAATCCGTTCGCGGGTGTCGGACGTTCCGGGCGGTCGCCCGGGACGCTTGCGTTCAGCGTTTGTGGTCAAAGCCTTTACGGTGTCCTTCGTCGTAACGTCGCCGCGGCCAGGCACAGCGCCACGACGGCGAAGCCGATGACGACGGCGATGTCGCGCACCGCGATGAAGGTCGGCTCGGCGTACGCGCCGACCTGTTGCAGCGCTTCCAGAGCGTAGCTGGCGGGCATCACGTTGCTGATCCATTGCAGCCAATCGGGCAGCACGTCGCGGGGCACGATGATGCCGCACAGCAGTAGCTGCGGAGCGATCACCAGCGGCATGAACTGCACCGCCTGAAACTCGGTGCGGGCGAACGCACTACACAACAGCCCCAGCCCGACCCCGAGAACCGCGTTGATGATCGCGATGGTGAACACCAGGATGGGGCTGCCCGCGGTATCGAGGCCGAGGAACCAGAACGACACGATGCAGGCGAGCGTCGCCTGCGCGGCGGCGGCGATCGAGAAGGCGGTGCCGTAAGCGGCCAGCAGGTCCAATCGGCGCAGGGGAGTCGTCAGGATCCGCTCCAGCGTGCCCGAAACGCGTTCGCGCTGCATGGTGATCGACGTGATCAGGAACATCACGATGAGCGGGAACACCCCCAGCATGATCAGGCAGGCATTGTTGAACGGCGACGGTGCACCGGGCGGATGCGGTGCGTTCTGGAACATGAAGTACATCAGCGTGATGACGAGGCTCGGGACGACGAGGATCATCGCCACGCTGCGGTGATCGGCGGCGAGCTGGCGCAGGATCCGCGTGGTGGTGGCCAGGTAGGCCTGCGGGCTCAGCCGGCTGGGACTCTTCAGGCTGCGGTGCTGTGCCGGATGACGGACAGGAACGCTTCCTCCAGTGACTGGCATCCTGTGTCCTCTCGTAGCTTCGTGGGTGTCGTGTGTGCGAGGAGGTGGCCTTCGCGCATGAGCAGCAGGTCGCCGCAGTGATCGGCTTCGTCCATGACGTGACTGGACACCAGCAGCGTCGTGCCGTGCGCGGCGAATCGCTGGAACTGTTCCCACAGGTCGACCCGCAGCACGGGGTCAAGGCCGACGGTGGGTTCGTCGAGCACCAGCAGATCGGGGTGCGACACCAGTGCGCAGGCGAGTGAGGCGCGAGTGCGCTGACCACCGGACAGATTGCCGCACAACGCAGTTCGATGATCGTCGAGCCCGACGGTGGCGATCGCCTCGTCAACGTTGGCGGCGTCGACGCCCGTCAATGCGGCGAAGTACCGGACGTTGTCGATGACTCTGAGGTCGTCGTAGATCGTCGGATCCTGGGTGACGTATCCGACCCTGTGCCGCAGCTCGGCCGATCCGGCCGGGTGGCCAAGCACCGTCACGGTGCCCTGTTCGATGATCTGCGTGCCGACCACGCTGCGCATCAGCGTGGTCTTGCCGCATCCGGACGGACCGAGCAGTCCGGTGATGGTGCCGCGCGCGATCCGGACCGTGATGTCCTCCAACGCAACGCGCTTACCCCTGATGACCCGCAGGTTTTCGACGTCGATCGCGGCGTCGGCAGCTCCGTCAGGTAATTCACCGTCCGATGAACTCATCATGTGGTGAATAATGCTCCCCGCCGATGGTGGTGTCAAGGATGGCGGGCAGAATCGCAGCGGTGAGCGTGCGCCGGCTGTCCGTGGACCCGCTGACCGCGGCGCGACGCCTACTCGGAGCGACGCTGGTCGGCCGCGGCGTGAGCGCGATGATCGTGGAGGTCGAGGCCTACGGCGGCCCCCCAGACGGACCATGGCCAGACGCGGCTTCGCATTCGTATCGCGGCATGGGAGGGCGCAACACCGTCATGTTCGGTCCGGCCGGGCGGCTCTACACCTACCGCAGCCACGGCATACATGTCTGCGCGAACGTCGTGTGCGCCACCGACCAGGTGGCGGGTGCGGTGCTGCTGCGGGCCACTGCGATCGAATCCGGCGCCGACGTCGCGCAAGGCCGCCGCGGCGAAGCGGTCCGCCCCGCGGCACTCGCTCGCGGCCCCGGCAATTTGTGCTCGGCGTTGGGAATCACGATGGAAGACAACGGGATTGACTTGTTCGACGCGAAGAGCCCGATCCAACTGGTGTTGGGGGAGAAGCGCGACGGAGTCGCCGGTCCGCGTGTCGGTGTCAGCAAGGCGGCCGATCGCCCGTGGCGATTGTGGCTGGCCGGACGTCCCGAGGTGTCGCTATATCGCCGCAGCCCACGGGCACCGGCTCCCGGCGAAAGCGACTAGTGCGAGAAGATCGGTGCTGTGACTTCTACGGGCGCATCCATCCTCGATGAGCTGGAGTGGCGCGAGCTGATCGCGCAGTCCACCGACCGGGACGCACTCGCGGCGGCGTTGGCTGCGGGTCCCGTCACCGTCTACTCCGGATTCGATCCGACGGCGCCGAGCCTGCATGCCGGGCACCTCATACCGCTCCTGACGCTGACCCGCTTCCAGCGGGCCGGACATCGTCCGATCGTGCTGGCGGGCGGCGCCACCGGCATGATCGGCGATCCGCGCGACGTCGGCGAGCGCACGCTCAACAACGCCGACACCGTCGCCGAGTGGGCCGACCGGATACGCGGCCAGCTCGAGCGCTTCGTCGAGTTCGATGATTCGCCCACCGGCGCCGTGGTGGAGAACAACCTCACCTGGACCGCCCAAATGCCCACCATCGAATTCCTGCGCGATGTCGGAAAACATTTCTCCGTCAACGTGATGCTCGACCGTGACACGGTGCGACGACGACTCGACGGTGACGGCATCTCGTACACCGAGTTCAGCTACATGCTCTTGCAAGCCAACGATTACGTCGAGTTGCACCAGCGGTACGGCTGCGGACTGCAGATCGGCGGGTCCGATCAGTGGGGGAACATCATCGCCGGAGTCCGGCTGGTCCGCCAGAAGACAGGGGCTACGGTGCACGCACTGACCACCCCGCTGGTGACGGACTCCGAAGGCCAGAAGTTCGGTAAGTCGACTGGAGGTGGCAGCCTCTGGCTCGACCCGGAGATGACCAGCCCGTACGCCTGGTACCAGTACTTCGTGAACACCGCGGACGCGGACGTCGTCCGCTATCTGCGATGGTTCACGTTCCTGTCGCCCGAAGAGTTGGCGGAGCTGGAGGAGGCAACCGCCGAACGGCCGCATGAACGTGCGGGTCAGCGCCGATTGGCCCGAGAGCTCACCAACCTGGTCCATGGGGAGGCGGCCACTGCGTCGGTCGAGCACGCCAGCCAGGCCCTGTTCGGACGTGGCGAACTCGCGCAGCTCGACGAGTCGACGTTGGCCGCGGCCCTGCGCGAGGCATCGGTCGCCGAGCTGGCGCCGGGCGGACCCGACGCGATCACCGACCTGCTGGTGGCCAGCGGTCTGTCGGCGAGCAAGGGGGCCGCCCGCCGCACCATCGGCGAGGGCGGGGCCTACGTCAACAACGTCCGTATCGAGAGCGAAGAGTGGGTGCCGCAGCCGTCGGACTTCCTGCACGGCCGCTGGTTGGTGCTGCGACGGGGCAAGCGGAATATTGCCGGCGTTCAACGCGTTGACTAGTTCGTCGGGCGATTGCGGCCCGACCAAGATTGGTGTCGTCACTCGGGAACAAACTCCGCGGGTGGCGCGTTGAACCCCATGAACAACGAGTCGACGCACTGATTGTGCGCTCGATGCGGCGGGATCGAAAGACACGCCCCATCAGCCCATTTGACTCAGAGTTATCCCTCACGTAACTTATCGGAGTCGCTGCGACACGGGCCAAAACCCGGCGAGCGCGGCGGCTCCCAGAGGGAAGCCTCAACTTCGGTTGGGTTCCTGATTGTCCGCATACGAGCCCGCGGCTTTTGCCGCGGGTTGGTTGCGCGGTCGAGCGGGTGTGTTGTTTGAGAACTCAATAGTGTGTTTGGTGGTTTTTGTTTGTTGTTG